>JAPOJQ010000007.1 GCA_029978335.1 Actinomycetota bacterium | reverse complement strand
GTCTTTGGCGCGATCGCCAAAGGCATCCGCGCGTAGGACCTCGGCTCATAGCGGTGACGTGTCGACGACACGTCGGCACGTCACCGCGTTAGCGGACGAACGCAGCCAACGTGGCATCCGGTGACGGGCGGGCCCCAGGGTGCTCAATCACCCACTCCGCCACCCGCACGGCAAAGGCACCCGCAGTGGCGGGACTTGCGCCGAGCAACCACCGGGAAAGAAACGCACCCGCAAACGAGTCCCCTGCACCGGTTGCATCCACCAAGCGGTTCGAACTCGGGGGAATGTGCTCAACCTCGCCGCCATCGACCACCAGGGCACCATCTGCGTCGAGTTTCACGATGATCAGCGCACCGTCGTACAACTCAGCAAGCTGTCGGCCGGCCTGTTCAGGATCAGACGTACCGGTCAGCATGGCGGCTTCTTCTTTGTTGGGCAGAAAAACGTCAACACCGAGATCTGTCGTGACCGAGAGAAAGTTCGACACACCCATTTCACCGATCATCTGGAACGACCCGGGATCGAAACTCAACGAAGCGCCCGCAACCTTCGCCAGTCGAGCCGCTTCACGGGCGGCCGACCTCGGTGGGTCGGTGAAGAACGACCATGCCGTGAGATGAAGGTGTCGAGCCGCCGCAATCGTTCGGCGCGGCAACTCTGACGGCAGGAGGTAGAAGTCGGCGCCATGGCCCGACACCATTGATCGCTCACCGGTGTGATCAACAAACACGGCAACCGATCCTGTGGCGTGGGCATCGGTCTCGATCAAGCGGTGTTGGACGCCTTCACGTTCTAGGTCTTCCCGTCCGAGCGTTCCCATTCGGTCACGGCCGATTTTGCCGACGAAGGTGACCTCGCGGCCACATCGTGCAGCCCATACCGCCACATTTGCTGCGCTCCCACCCGGCAACAGCACGACTTCACCGAAGGTGTCGCCACCGCGAAGCAACTCTGAGTTCGTGCGGATGAGCACATCCCATGCGTAGTCGCCGAGCACACACAGGTGTGCGTTGTCACCGGTCACGTGACGAACGGTAGCGGTGGCGGCAGCCACGCCACACCGACGACGTCACGCACCCAGAATGATCGAACGGAGTTCGGGCCAGGTTGCAGCGAACCCCGCATGCAACTCGAGCCGATCCACGTCATCGGGGCCGAACCAGCCGACGTCATCGGTTTCAAAGTTCATCGATGCCCCAAACTGCTCAGCCACCTCGACCACGAAGGTGGTGTACGACCAATCAACGGCCGGCTGGAACACCACCGAACCGAGAATGGTGATGTCATCAGGCACAGCGCCCACCTCTTCGGACGCTTCCCTCAATCCGCCATCAAGGGGCGTTTCGCCTTCATCAAGCGCCCCGCCCGCACACGACCAGGTGCCACCCTCGTGAGCAAATGCGGATCGACGCTGCAACATCACGAGCGGGCCATCAGCGGTCCGCTGCACAAACACCACACCAGCAGCGCCAAAAACACCCCACCGCACATGTCCGTCCGAGCAGCGAACGAACCCATCACCGCTGCGTCGACTCATCGATGAGCCGCCACTGCAGCCGCCAGCGTGTCAGCATCAACCCCACCGGAGGTCGCGGCCTCACCGTCGTACGTCGGCACATCGGCATCGGCCAACACCGCAGCGACCGTTGCGATTGACCGACCAAGGGCGGTGAGGTTGTAGCCGCCTTCCATGACCACCAACAAGCGGCCATCGGGTGCAACATCGATCACACGTCTCGTCAACGATTCGAAATCGGCAGCGGTCAAGCCGAGGTGGGCCAACGGGTCATCGCGGTGTGCATCAAACCCAGCCGACACGATCACCCGCGTCGGAGCGAATGACTCAAGACGCCCGAGAATCACGTCATCAAAGACTGCCCGAAACGTGTCGCCGGCCGAGCCCGCACGCAGCGGCACGTTCAATGTCGTACGTTCCGCGTTCGGACCACCGGTTTCGGACAACGCACCCGTGCCCGGGTAGTGCGGCGATTCGTGCGTCGATACGTACATGACCCTTGGATCGTCGTAGAAGATCGCCTGGGTTCCATTGCCGTGGTGCACATCCCAGTCGATGACTGCCACACGCTCACCGTGTGCAGCCAGCGTCGCCGCTGCAACAGCGACGTTATTTAGCAAGCAGAAACCCATCGCCGCATCGGCGAGTGCATGATGACCGGGAGGCCGCACCACCGCCATTGCGTGGTGTGTTCTCCCTGCATCCATCGCCGCAACAGCCGCCAGCGATGCCCCGGCGGCAAGCCGTGCGGTCGCCAACGAACCAGGTGACGAATGGGTATCGGGGTCGAGTTGACTGCCACCCGCTGCTGCATCTGCTTCGAGACTCACAAGGTAGGACTGCGTGTGCACCACGGCGAGCGCCTTGTCGTCGGCTGGCCCGGCCGATTCTTCGATCCAGTCGGCATTCGCGAGCACACTTCGAATCGATGCCATAGCGGCAGTCAGGCGGCCTGAATGCTCCGGATGACCAGCGGGTACCACGTGCCGATCGTCGCCGTCGTTGGTCACGACCAATAGGCGATGCTGCGCTGGCGGGGATGACATGTCTCGAGTCTCGTCGATCACGACGACATGAGACACACCGGAGCCTTGCGTGGATGCCGAACCGACTACGGTTCGAGTCGTGACCGGCGCATTTCTTCATCCATTCGCCAAGCCCGCCAAAGAGCGATTCATCACCCTGGTCAAAGGCGAGGGTTCTGTGCTGTGGGATGTCGATGGCAACGAGTACATCGACGGCATGGCCTCGTTGTGGTACTGCAACGTTGGCCATGGCCGAACCGAGATCGCCGATGCGGTCGCGGCCCAGATCGGCCAGCTCGAGACCTATTCGTGTTTTGATCCATTTACGAATCCAATGGCAGATGCGATCGCCGAACGGGTGGCCGCGCTGGCCCCCATCGATGATGCGCGTGTCTTCCTCTGTGGTTCGGGCTCAGAGTCAATCGATACGGCGATGAAGCTCGCCCGCCTCGCTCACGTGCGAGCTGGACACCCCGAACGCACACTCATCATTTCGAGGATGCGCGGATACCACGGAACCAACTACGGCGGCACCACTGCGCAGGGCCTGCCTCCCAACAAGGAAGGGTGGGGCCCCCTCGTGCCCGACGTCGTGCAAGTGCCAGGCGACGACATCGAAGCACTTGCCACGTTGATGGCAGAACGGTCATCAGAAATTGCCGCCGTCATCACCGAACCCGTGCAGGGTGCCGGTGGTGTCTGGCCGCCCGAGGAGGGTTATCTCGAATCCGTTCGACGACTGTGCGATCAACACGGTGCCCTGCTCATTTTTGATGAGGTCATCACGGGATTCGGCCGACTCGGCCAATGGTTCGGCAGCATCCACTACGGCGTCACACCAGACCTGATCACCTTCGCCAAGGCCGTCACCTCCGGCTACCAACCGCTCGGCGGCGTCATTGTCGGAAAGGCCGTGACCGACCCGCTCGAGGCCGACGCCGACTACGTATTGAAGACCGGCTACACCTACTCAGGTCACGCCAGCGTGGCAGCCGCTGCGCTCACCAACCTCGACATCATCGAGCGAGAGGGGCTACTCGGCGAGGCCAGCCGAATCGGTGCCCGCCTGTCCGCAGGGCTCCGTTCGTTGGCCGATGACGGAGTGATCGCATCGGTTCGCGGCGATGGGGCGGTCTGGGCAGCAGGTATGCACCCGGGAGTTGATGCTGCTGCAGTTCGCGATCACATGCTCACCTCCGGAGTGATCGTGCGCGCCATCGCCGACCATTCCTGTGCGATGTGCCCGCCATTGGTCACCACCGATGCGCAAGTCGATCGAATCGTCGATGCCATGTCGACAGCGCTCGCCAGTGTCGGCGCACGCTGATGGGTCGACTCGACAACGTCGATCTCGACGCTCGTATCGGCGTTGCCGAATACGAAGAACGACTTCGCCGGGCGCAGCGCGACCTCCTTCGCCTACGACTCCACACTGGCGGCCACCTCGACCGCTCGGAACTCGGACCAGGCGTGCTCGTCGTCATGGAAGGGTCGGATGCCGGCGGCAAGGGCGGCGCCATCAAGCGCATCGTTGAACCGCTCGATCCCCGTCACTACCGGGTGTGCACCTACGCCAAGCCAACGTTCGATGAAAAGCGTCGTCACTTTCTCTGGAGGTTCTGGAAAGACGTGCCCGGACTTGGTGGCTTCGCGCTCTTCGATCGCAGTTGGTACGGGAGAGTGCTGGTCGAGCGGGTCGAGGGCTACGCCAGCGAACCGCAATGGCGTCGGGCGTACGACGAAATCGTGCAATTTGAGCGAAACCTGGTGCTTGAGGGTGTTGCCGTCATCAAATTCTGGCTGCATATCTCGCCTGAGGAACAGCTCCGGCGGTTCGAAAAGCGTCAGGCCGATCCGCTGCGGCGCTGGAAACTCACCGAAGAGGATTGGCGCAACCGGAACAAACTCGACCGTTACGTCGACGCGACAGAAGAGATGTTCGAACGAACCGACCACGAACTTGCCCCATGGCACATCGTGTCGGGTGAGCAAAAGCGATGGGCGCGGGTGCAGGTTCTCGAAACCGTGCTCGCCGAAATGAAGAAGTCAGTCGAGAATTTTGAACACCCTGATTGGGGAGAGGACGGATTCGCATGAGTAGCCAACAACTGGCGGGTCGTCGCGCCATCGTGACCGGTGCGGCGAGCGGGTTTGGAGCCGGTGTCACCGTGGCACTGGCAGAACGCGGGGTCGAATGCGTTGCCACCGACGTGGATATCGACCGCCTCACACAAGTGGTCGATAGCAGCCAGACCGGCCTCGTCAGTCCTGTGCGCCTCGACGTTGGCGATGCCCGGCAGTGGGCAGCCCTCATCGACGAGCATGGCCCATTCGACATCGCCATCTTGAATGCGGGAGTCGCGACCAACCACATCCGCCCTGAGGGCTCGCTTCCGCTGCTCGGACTTGACGGCGAGCGGTACCGCACCGTCATGGGCGCCAATGTCGACGGCGTCGTCTTTGGCATGCAAGCAGTGCTGCCGCACATGGTCGAGACTGGGCTCGGCGACATTTTGGTCACCGCATCGGTGGCTGGCCTGGTCCCCATCGCACCCGACCCGGTCTACGGACTCACCAAACACGCCGTCGTCGGGCTTGTTCGGTCGATGGCTGCAGCCATCGATGGCCATCACGAACCGTTGGACGTCCACGTGTCAGCGATCTGTCCTGGCTTTGCTGACACCGCAATCCTGTCGGACACTGCGAAGGAAACGATCACCTCGCTCGGCCTTGAACTCCTGACGGTCGATCGGGTGGTTGGCACCATGCTTCGAGCACTCGAAGAACGTCAGAACGGCGCCCAATGGGTCGTATGGCCAGGACAAGAGGATCGGTGCTACGAATGGACCCCGCTCATCGAACTCCCCTTCGGTGACAAGTAAGGACTGCGCGACGATGACTTCTGCCGACACCACCGCCCCCCTGTGGAATCCGCTCGATCCTGACTTTCGGTCGGATCCTTACCGGTGGTACGAGCGTTTACGGACACTCGATCCCGTCCATCGCATCGACGACCACCACGTGGTACTCACCCGATATGAGGATGTCTCGCGCACGTTGCGGGGCGCTGAATTCGCTCGCGACATCGACGCCCACTCGAAAGCACCACTGGTCGATCCGGTGCTACGCCGCCGACGTGAACGTCAGGAGAATCGGTCGAAGTCAATTCTTAACCTCGACCCACCCGACCACACCCGCCTACGCCGTCTCGTGACACAGGCCTTCACACCACGGGCCGTCGAATCGCTTCGCATCAGAACCGAGCACATGGTTGACGAGGTCATCGACCGTGCTCTGGAGCGTGGCTCGATGGAAGTGATCGATGAGCTGGCATTCCCCATTCCATTCCAAGTGATCTCCGCCTTGCTCGACATGCCGACCGACCGCGCTGATGAGTTGCGCGACTGGTCACAATTGTTGACAGCCACCCTGGAGCCCACAACAACGCTCGAAGACCTCGATCGCGCCGACGGTGTGATGGGCCAACTCATCCCCTACCTCGTGGACGTCATCGAGCAGCGACGCCACAACCTCGGCGATGACGTCGTTTCTGCGTTGCTGACCGCAGAGTCAGAAGGTGACCGGCTCGACATGACCGAACTGATCGTGTTCGTGGTCTTGCTCTACGTCGCAGGTCATGAGACGACGGTCAACCTCATCGGCAACGGTCTGCTGGCACTGCTTCGCAATCCCGACCAACTCGAACGTTGGCGCAATGATGCATCGCTCGACTCGAGTGCGGTTGATGAGTTACTTCGATTCGACGGCCCGGTGCAACAAACGGTTCGTGTGCCGATGGAACCGGTCACCTACACCGATTCAGAGGGAGCACCAGTTGTCGTCGAGCCAGGCCAGGTCGTCATCACATGCCTTGGCGCAGCGAATCACGACCCTTCGATGTTCGCGAATCCGGGCCGGCTCCAACTCGACCGGCCCAATGCCCAGCGTCACATGGCGTTCGCCTCAGGGATTCACTACTGCCTCGGCGCCTCGCTCGCCCGGATGGAAGCGAGTGTTGCGCTCAGCAGGCTGATCCGGCGGGTGGGTCACATCGAACTCGCAGGGGAACCAACGTGGCGGGATCGCTACACGATCAGAGGCGTCGACCACCTGCCGGTGGAATTCCACTGATCACGGATGCTGTAGCAGATCGACGAGCGAACTCGTATCCCAACGAGTTCCACCTCGTTGATCGATCTGTCGGTAGAACTGTTCGACAAGTGCCGTGACGGGCAGTCGCGCGCCATTGCGGGCGGCTTCGTCGAGGCAGATACCGAGGGCTTTGAGCATCCATTCGACCGCGAACCCGAAGTCGAACTCGCTCGCCGCCATCGTGGACGCTCGGTTGTCCATCTGCCAACTCTGCGCAGCCCCTTGACCAATCACATCGACGACGTCATCAACGTCGAGCCCCGCACGTTGAGCGAAGGCGACTCCTTCGGCCAGTCCTTGGAGTAGTCCAGCAATACAGATCTGGTTCACCATCTTCGTGAGTTGGCCCGAACCAACCGGACCCATGCGGCGGCAACGCTTGGAGTAGGCCGCGACGACGGCCTCAACGCGCTCATAGATGTCGGGATCATCTGCTCCACACATCACCGTAAGCGCGCCATTCTCGGCACCCGCTTGGCCGCCAGATACCGGAGCATCGACAAAGCCCACACCACGTTCTGCGCACTGCGCCGCAAGCTCTCGAGCCAGGCCTGCAGATGCTGTCGTGTGATCTACAAGAATGCTGCCTGGCGTCATTGCCGCCAGACAACCGCCCTCGCCAAGCACCACTTCGCGCACGTCATCGTCGTTGCCGACACACAGCAACACGATCGATGCACCTTCAGCCGCCTCGGCCGGCGTCGGGGCGGCTCGGTTGCCGTTGAGCGCCACCCACGCCAGTGCTTTGGACGCCGTACGGTTGTACACCGCCACTGAATGTCCTGCCTTTGCCAGGTGCCGTGCCATTGGGGCGCCCATGACACCTAGGCCACAGAACGCGACAGGGAGAGAGGCGCTATTCGTCATCCGCCGAGTCTGACAGGTGGACCGCCCGTGATTGGCGGACCCACGCTCAGGCCTTCGCTGCGGCCTTCTTCGGCTTCTTCTCAGGCTTCAAAACGCCCTTGGCCAGGGCTTCATCGAGATAGGCCTCTGCATCGTCAGCCGACACCTTGAGCGCCGGCGCGATTTCGCTGATCAGATTCACTCGGGCACGTTCGTACATCGTGCGCTCAGCTGCCGAGAGCGCTGCATCTCGGTTACGGGCGGCGAGATTTCGGACCACTTCGGCGACTTGGTAGACGTCACCTGACTTCAACTTTTCCTGGTGGTTCTTGAACCGACGACTCCAGTTCGACGGCACACGAGGGTCCGGCTTGGCCAATACAGCCACGAGGTCCTCGAGTTCGTCGGGCGACACCGGTGGACGCACGCCCACCTCGTCAGCCTTGTCAACGGGAACCTTCAGGGTCATCTCGTTGATGACGGTCTCAAGGATGAGGTACTCACGCTTTTCACCGAATGCCTCCATCTTCTTCGTGCCCTTCACGACACATGCCCCATGCTGGGGATAGATGACGGTCTCGCCCTTCTTGAATTTCACGCAGGCCCTCTCGATCGGCGGTGGTCCCGACATCGTCGGTGACGACAGGCTCCGCAGGGTACAGCGCCCCCGGCAGGATTCGAACCTGCGCGCTACGGATTAGAAGGCCGTTGCTCTATCCGGACTGAGCTACAGGGGCTGGCATGCCCGTAGGCACGGTCACGACACTACCTGCTCAGAGGCTGCCGGTGACCGAGCGACGGAGCAGATCGAGGGCAGAAATCACCGACAACTGGCGCATCGTGTCGCGATCGCCAGGCAGGCGAATGTGCACCGCGCGCTCCACCAGGCCTTCTGCGCCCGGGTGCACCACGGCTGCAAACAATGTCCCGGGACGCATGCCGTCCTGTTCCGCGGGCCCCGCCACACCGGTCAGCGCCAGCCCGGCATCAGCATCAAGGAGACGCCGCACACCGTGCGCCATCGCCAACGCCGCCTCCTCAGTCACCACCGGGCCTTCGGGAACATCGAGCAGATCGAACTTGACCTCACTGGCATACGAGACGATGCCACCCCGGAACACCCTGCTCGCACCAGGCACGCCGGTCAGGCGTCCAGCCACCAACCCCCCGGTCACCGACTCAGCGACACCGAGCGACCATCCGAGATCATCGAGCAGTGACAGGACGACCGACTCCATCGTGTCGTTGTCGATGCCGAAGACCTGATGTCCGAGAATCGATCGGATCTTGGCCTCCCAAGGCGCGAGCACGATCTCAGCGGCCTCGCGCGTCTCGGCTCGCGCCGTGAGGCGAACTTTGAGACCTTCCCAGCCACTTGCGAGGAACGCCAGCGTCGGATTGCCCACGAGGTCAAGTTCAGCGATCACATCGTCGAGTCGTTCGTTGAGACCGCTTTCGCTCTCACCCCACGTCCGCAATGTCCGGCTCGCAATCGTCCATTGTTCGCCTGATCGTCGCTGAAGATCGGGAAGGATGCCCCGATCGAACATGTCGCGCAGTTCATGAGGAACACCTGGTACCGCATAGATCACGCGTTCAACTGGACCCTCGGGGGTATCGACGGTCACCGGACAGATGAGTCCGGGGGCGGTGCCACGCGTCTGGGGAATAATCGTCGCGCCAACCGGCACCATCGCTTGGCGGAGATTGTTCTCCGGCATCGCACGGTTCCGCGAGCTGAAGAGGTGACGGATCACGTCGGCGACGTCCTCGTCGAGGACGAGATCAACGCCCATCACCGCAGCAATGGCCTCTCGCGTCAGATCGTCGTGTGTCGGGCCGAGGCCGCCGCACATGATGACCGCATCGGCTTCGGTGATCATGCGCCGAAGATGGCCAGTGATCCGGCCGATGTTGTCGCCAACCTTCACCTGGCTCAACGAGTCGACCCCATGCAACGCCAGGTGTTCGCCAAGCCACGACGAATTGGTGTCAATGATCTGACCGAGCAGCAACTCGGTGCCGACAGCCAGCACATCACACCGCATCGATCACGCTCCGATCTCCGTGCCGACTCAAGAGGAGATACTGGGCGCCGCTCACCAACGCAAGCACAACCGCGATCCACAACAACCCATTCCAGAGCCAGCGATGATCAACCGCAAACCATGGCCACAGTGCAAAGCCAACGGCGAGTTGCTGCAGCAACGTCTTGTACTTCGCGAGTTTCGATGCCGGCACGCTCACTCCCTTTGAGCCCACCAGAATTCGGTAGACGCTGATGACCAGCTCGCGTCCGGCGATGAGTGCCACCGGCAGTAACCAGAACACGTCGCGACCGACGAGCGTGAACATCGCCCCGAGGACCAGCACCTTGTCGGCAAGCGGGTCCAAGAACGCACCTGACGCCGTGGTGCCGTGCCGTCGCGCAATCCATCCATCGATGCCGTCGGACAAGCTGAGGACAAACCACAGCCCAAACGCCAGCCACGAGCCACGTGGATGATCCGGGATCACTAGGAACATCACCGGCGACAACACCAGTCGCCCTGCGGTAATCGCGTTGGCCCAGGTGGCAAGGGCGTTCGGGTCGACCGGCATTACGACATCATCGCCGCGTCGGGGTCATCGGGAACGAATCCACCAACGGCGATCAGATCTGGGCCATTGGCATCCATGATGTCGACCGACACGATGGCGCCCACGTCAAGCGTCATGTCGACGTGAATGACGCCATCGATTTCGGGTGCCTCGAAATGACTCCGAGCGATGCCGGGTTCATCGATGAGCACGCTCAGGTGCCTACCGATCAGCGCATCGCGACGCTCGGCGGTGATGGCATCTTGCAGTTCGCGCAGTTCGCCGAGCCGTTCCGAGATCAATGACGCGGGCACATGGCCATCGAGGGTCATGGCATGCGTGCCTTCCTCAGGACTGAACGAGAAGAAACCGCACCAGTCGAGTTGGGCATCTTCGACAAACCGCAGCAACTCATCGTGATCCCGTTCGGTTTCTCCTGGATAGCCGACGATGAAGTTCGAGCGAAGTGCAGCGTCGGGTTCACGCGAACGGATCGCGTTGATGCGCTCGAGGAATCGCTCGCCATCGCCCCACCGTCGCATGCGACGAAGCAACGGCTTGCTGACGTGCTGCAATGACAAGTCGAAATACGGCACCCCCGACTCGAGCATCACATCAATCAAGGTGTCGTTGAGGTCGCTCGGATACAGATACAACAGGCGGACTCGATCGACGAGTGCGCCAACTGCTTGCACCAGTGGCACGATCGATCCCGCACCGAGATCGTCGGGGCGATCGGTGCCATACGAGGCGAGGTCCTGCGCAACGAGCACTATCTCGCGGACATCGAGTGCCTCGACTTCAGCGATGACCGATGCAACGTCACGGCTGCGCTGTGGGCCCCGAAATGAAGGAATGGCACAGAACCCACACGACCTATTGCATCCTTCGGCAACCTTGACGTATGCCCACGGCCGACTCGATGCGGGTCGGGGCAGGTTGAGAAGGTCGAAGGTCGGAAGTGGCACCTGCGTCACCGGAATCAACGTTCGAGCCCGTGGCGCCTCGATTGCGACGCCGAAGCCCGCTACCCGATCAACCTCGGGAAGGGCGGCAGCCAATTCGTCGCCGTACCGCTCTGCCATACAGCCCGTCACGACGAGTTGCGATGACGGCTTGCGTCGATCGTCGAGGGCCAGGATCGTGTCGATCGATTCACGCCGAGCCTCGTCGATAAACGCACACGTGTTGACCACAACCACATCGGCCAACGCTGGGTCGTCGGTCGCCACCATCCCATCGGCCAACATCGAACCGGTGATTTTGTCGGAATCGACCTGATTCTTCGGACAGCCCAACGTCTCGAGATAGAAGCGTCGGCTCTCTGTCATTGGGAGCAGGCTAGTACCGCCCGACGTATGCACCGATGTGAAACTCTCGTCTTGCTGGCACACTCGTCGGCCATGTCCGCTGCACACGACCCTGGTCACGTCGAGTTTTGGGTCGATCCCGTGTGCCCATGGTGCTGGGTGACCGCCAAATGGATGGTCGAAGAGGTGATTCCTGCACGCGAGTTGCGCGTGACGTGGCAGCCAATCAGCTTGCTGGTGAAGAACCGTCCTGACCCCGCCAGCGAGTACTACGCCCCTGTTGCAGCCACTCATCGAATGCTTCGCGTGATGGAGGCCGTGCGCGCAGCCGGCAACGACGGCGACGCATTTGCGCTGTATTGGCACCTTGGCACACGGATTCACCACGACCGAGTTCTCAATACGGGTGACCCGGTTGATCTGTCGGCCGAACTGGCAGCGATTGGGTTCGACCCTGATCTCGCATCAGCCGCCGACGATGAGCGTTGGGATTCGGTGATCGACGAACGGATGCAACGTGGCCTCGACCTCGTCGGCGCCGACGTCGGCACGCCCATCATTGCCTTCGACGACCCTGACGGGGTACGTCGCGGCGTGTTTGGACCCGTCATTACCCGGGTACCCGACAGAGTCCGTTCGCTTGCCCTATGGGATGCCGTCGTCACCCTTGGCGGCATTGACGGCTTCTGGGAGCTCAAGCGGACACGAACCGAACGACCCGATTTTGGGTCGCGACCGACGACTTAGATCTGACCGTTCTGTCGGAGGAGTTCGAACTCCTCAACCGTCATCAACACCTCGCGGGCTTTCGAACCCTCGCTCGGACCCACAACGCCGCGTTGCTCCAACAGGTCCATGATTCGTCCAGCACGAGCGAAACCGACCTTGAGTTTGCGCTGCAGCATCGACGTCGATCCAAGTTGGCTGCGGACCACGAGTTCGACCGCCTGACGCATGATGGCGGTGTCTTCGTCGTCGTCGCCAGCCGAGAAAGCGTGTGCGTCGGAGGTGACCTCAAGGTCGAGCGCAAAGCCCGCTGGTGCGCCTCCTCCTGCGGTGGGACTATCGCCCTCGACATCACCGGAGTAGATCGGCTCAGGTGCCTGCGCCCGCCAGTGTTCGACAACCTTTCGGACCTCTTCTTCCCCGACCCATGAACCCTGAATGCGGTTGGCGACGGATGAGTTTCCGGGCAGCAACAACATGTCGCCCTTACCCACCAACTTCTCGGCGCCGGGCTGATCGAGAATCACCCGAGAATCGGTGAGGCTCGACACGGCGAACGCCATTCGAGCGGGGACATTGGCCTTGATGACGCCGGTGATGACGTTGACCGACGGCCGTTGGGTAGCGATGATCAAGTGGATACCCACCGCGCGCGCCTTTTGCGCGATACGGGTGATGGACTCTTCGACGTCACGCGCCGCGACCATCATGAGGTCGTTCAACTCGTCGACGACGACGACGATGTAGGGCATGTGTTCGAACTCGGCAACGTCGCGACCCGGAGGGATATTGAGCGAACCACCAAGAACTGCAGCGTTGTAGCCAGTGATATCCCGGTAGCCACAATCGGAGAGCACGTCGTAACGCTTCTCCATCTCCTTGACCGCCCAACCGAGCGCATTCGCTGCCTTCTTCGGATTTGTCACTGGTTGGGTGAGGAGATGGGGAAGTCGCTGATACTGACCCATCTCAACTTGTTTGGGGTCGATCAGGATGAGCCGCACCTGATCGGGTGTGGTCCGCATCAGCAACGAGGTGATGATGCAGTTGATACCGCTCGATTTACCTGCTCCTGTTGCGCCAGCAATTAGGAGGTGTGGTGTCGTCGCCAGGTTCAAGAACACCGCACGTCCAGCGATGTCTTTGCCGATGGCCACTTCGAGTGGGTGCGTTGCCTCGGCCGACTCTGGCGACGTCACTAAGTCGCCGAGCGCCACGAGTTGACGCCTGGCATTGGGAACCTCAACGCCAATGGCCGAACGCCCGGGGATGGGGGCAAGGATGCGAACATCGGTTGCCGCCATTGCATACGCAATGTCGCGCTGGAGACTGGTGACCTTGGCGACCTTGACCCCTGGCCCGAGTTCGAGTTCGAATCGTGTCACCGTTGGGCCAACCGTTGAACCAACGAGTTGGGTCTCAACCCCATGTTGTGCCAGCGATTCTTGAAGTGTGCGCCCCCGCTCCTCGACGGCCTTCATGTCGACGGTTTGCACCCCGGTTCGCTCCAAAAAGCCGATCGGCGGCAACGACCACTGCCCAGGACCTGACGCCGCAACTGGTGCAGCAGCTGACGTCGGGGGTTGTTTGGGTGATCCAGTCGACGACTTACGGCGTCGTGCGGGCTTTTCTGGGGCTGTCTCAGCAAAGTCGTCGTCATCAGCCAGGTCGTAGAGCTGTGGGGGCTGCGCCAATGGATCGAGTGCCGGCACTGCGGCGGTAGCTGTCTCGCCCAGATCATCGTCGCCTGCTTCCTGCGCTCGACGCCGGCGCTCTGCGGCCCGCTCACTCTGCAGCGTTGATAGGTCAGCAATCGACCGGCGGATCAGCCGGCCAAGCGGCCGCATCACCGCCCCGACGCCTTGTCCTGTCTGCAATGCCATCGTGCGCAGGGTTGTCCGGGTGATGACCGCGATACCGCCGATCAACACCGCAGCGAGCAAGACACCTGCTCCTGCGGGGGCGAGCAGTCGCTCGGCTGGTTCGCCGATGGCGAGCCCAAGTAGTCCGCCCGAAGTGCCGACGTCATCAAGGTTGCTCAACGAGGCGGGCGTTCGAATGATGTGTACCAGTCCGAGAAATGCGAGTGTCACCATGGTCCAACCCGCACCGAGTCGTCCGGGTGACGATGTCTCTCCTTCGCGTACGAGGGCAATGCCGCCGGCGATGAACGCAACGGGGGCAACGGTGCGACCGACGCCGACAACCCACGACAGCACCGTGTCGACGCCATCGCCAAGTGGGCCAGCAAGTCCAAACCACAGCGCCAACGCCAGCAATACGCCGACGGCAATCAGGAGCACACCGATGAGTCCGGTGTCACGAGACGGCCCAGGGGCAGGCCTGTTCGTGCGCGACGACCCACGACGACCCGATGCCGCCGCGCCCTTGCTGCCCGACGACGATGCGCGACCCGAGGACGCGCCCTTCTTTGACTGCTGTGCCATGACACGGCCACGGTACCAATGGGGTGTGCCACGCACGAGGCATCCCCTCGACGTTCAGTCGGCTTGCACCCCGAGCACCCGCCCATTGGCGTCCACCAGAACCAACAGTCGGCCACCCTTCGAGTTCTCAACGGTCACGTCGATGATCACATCGCCACTACTGGCGCCTTGAACGGCGACATCGACGATCGATGGTCCGTTGAGTTCCTCCTCGATCCCACGAAAGATGACCGTTGGATCGATGTTCACCTGAGAACCGAGAAACGTTGCACCCTCTGCCTGAACGGTCTCCCCTACCTGATCCAGCGAGTCATCCTGCCAACGAAAGCTCGTCGCGAATGTCGCGTCAACGACACCTGCGTCACTGCTCATTTCGTGCTCAGCAAGCACCAGCGAAACGCCGGTGAGGTCGGCTGAAATCTCAAAATATTCGAGGTCGACAGCACCCCCGAATAGCTCATTCATCGCTGCGATCGCCACTGGGATCTCCTCCACCAACGGTCGTGGCCCTGACGTCGCCCCACCACATCCGATGCCCATCACGAGCAGCACCAGCGCCACAACGGCTCGCGGCGCACGAGGCATCTCAGGTCTCCATAACGACAGGCACGATCATCGGCCGTCGTTTCGTCCGCTCGTTCACGAAACGCCCGGCAGCACGGCGAACCTCGCGTTCGAGCGCCTCCACATCGCGCACTCCTTTCGACAACGCTGCAACGAGCGCCGCTTCAACGGTGTCGCACGCCTCATCGAGCAAGTCCTCGGCCTCTGGTGCATAGACCCATCCACGCGTGATGATCTCAGGGCCGGTGATGACCTCGCCTGAGGGAACATCAACCGACGCAACCACAACCACGACGCCTTCTTCAGCGAGGACTCGACGATCACGAATCACACCGTGGCCGACATCGCCGATGATCCCATCGACGTAGACGTAACCAGCGGGCACCCGGTCGACAGGCCGCAGTCCGTCATCATCGAGTTCGAGCACTTCGCCGTCTTCGCAGACAATGACCTGATCGGACGCCACCCCCATCAACTCTCCCAGCGCGGCGTTTGCAATCAGGTGTCGGTACTCACCGTGGATCGGCACGTACCACATTGGGCGCACAATCGAGAGATAGGTCTTGATGTCATCGGCTTGGGCATGGCCAGTGGCATGCACATCTGCCACGCCCGAGTGCACGACACGGGCTCCACGGCGAAGCAGACCATCGATCACTCGATTGACATTGCTTTCGTTTCCGGGGATGGCATGACTTGAGAGAATCACGGTGTCGTGCTCGTCAATGGTGACGAAGCGGTTCTCGCCACGCGCAAGTAGTGACAAGGCCGACATCGGTTCGCCTTGGCTCCCCGTTGAAATCACACACACCTCGCCGGGCAAGTACCGATCGATGTCTTCGATGTCGATGAGCGACTCGTCGGGAACGTTGATCACCCCGAGGTCACGTCCGAGGCGCACGTTCTTTCGCATGCTCAGACCGAGCGTCGCTACACGACGGCCTGACGACACCGCTGCGTCGATGATCTGCTGTATCCGATGAAGATGACTGGCGAAACTCGCGGTGATGATTCGTCGATCTCGGTGCTCAGCAAACAGTCGGGTGAGCACCGCACCAACCGAGGTTTCGCTCGGAGCGAAACCGGCTTCCTCAGCATTCGTCGAGTCGGCGAGCAGCACCCGTACACCCTCGGAAGCTGCGATCTGCCCAAGCCTCGCCAGGTCGCAGCGTCGAGCATCGACCGGCGTCAGGTCGAGTTTGTAGTCGCCCGAGTGCAAGATGACCCCTTGCGAGGTTCGAACGACGATGGCGTGGGCGTGCGGCACCGAGTGAGTCACCGGAATGAACTCGACTTCAAATGGCCCTACGTCGACCCGAGCCCCATCGTCGACAGGGCATGCAGTCATACGACCGAGCAAACCTGCCTCTTCCACACGATTTCTCGCCAAGCCGAGCGTGAGTCGCGAGCCGTAGATATCGAGCGGTGTCGAGCGGCGATCCCCGATGCCGGTCTCGTCCCGCAAGAGAAACTGAATTCCTCCCACGTGATCTTCATGACCGTGGGTGGCCACCAACCCAACGATCGATTCTGCGTGCTCACGCAGGTACGAGAAATCGGGGAGCACGAGGTCGATCCCATGGAGATCGGCTGACGGGAACATGATGCCGCAATCGATGATCAGGATGGATCGCGATGGTCCGGTCCCCTGCTCAATCGCCATGCAATTTCGGCCGATCTCACCGAGACCGCCCAGAAGGACGATGCGAACGGGCTCAGCCACGGGCCGTCACCAGATCGGCGTACACCTCGCGCGCTCGAGCCTCAAGGCCTGCTGGCGCCACGCCGAGCGGGAGCCGACATTCGCCAACCGAGAAACCGAGCGTTCGCAGCATCGCCTTCGACGGAATCGGATTCGGCGCATCGTCGCCGGTTTCAAATGAGAAGCTTGGGAGCATCCGCTGGTTGACACGCTGGGCTCGTGCGACATCGCCTGCCGCCAGTGCATCAAACATCTCGACGTTGTCCGGCGCGGTCCAATGCGTTGCAACACCGATCGTGCCAACTGCCCCAACGGCGAGGAGTGGCAGCGTGAGGGCATCGTCACCGCTGTAGATCTCGAAACCCGATGGTGCCGCAGCGATCACACGAGCGGTCTCTGCAGGACTACCCGCTGCATCTTTCACGCCAACGATGTTCGACACCTCGTGGGCGAGACGAAGCAATACCTCTGACGCCACTTTTCGGCCGGTACGGATTGGAATGTCGTAGATGATCTGCGGCAGGTCAACCGCTGCAGCGATGGCTCGAAGATGCGCCTCAATTCCCGCCTGGGACGGGCGGCTGTAATACGGGCACAGTGACAAAATGCCGTGAACACCGAGCGCAGCGGCTTCGCGGGACAGGTCAATCGAATGCGCCGTATCCGAACCCACGGTGCCAGCAACGACGGGAACGTCGACCGCCTCGACGACGGCAGCGAACATCGACAACTTCTCATCGTCGGTCAATACCGGCGATTCGCCGGTGGTGCCACACACGATGAAACCTTCGTTTCCCTCGGCAACGAGATGACGCGCCAATCGTTGCGCCTCATCTAAGTCGACACGGCCATCGGCGTCGAAGGGCGTGACGAGAGCGGTGAGGATGCGACCGAAGCGAGGCGGTGAAGTCATGCGGTTCCGAGACTAGTCATCGCCCCGCTCGGTCGAGCGGGTGTCAGGACTCGGCGCCCTCGAGCTCGAACTTCACGTACTCGCTGCCGGTGTCTTCCCAATCCTCGAACTGGATGACGTTCATCTCCTCGAAGCGACGACGCAACCACGAGTCGTTTCGGTCGAGCAATCCCAGCTTCTTGCAGTTCGGCACGATCTTGGAGAAGAGCATCTGCTGGAAGACATCGCGGGTCGGGTCACGAAGCACGAGCGGCACCACGTCTTTCGGGTTGACGCCGTGCTTCTCCCACACCTCTTGTGAGAGGAACCGGTCACGCATGCGGATAGCCGCCTCAAACGCGAACTCTTGGCGATCCTTCATCTCGGCGTCGGTCATCCCGTCGTAGACCTCCTTCAGCGACAACACGCCGAAAGCAACGTGGCGAGCCTCGTCGCTCATCACATAACGAAGGAGTTGCTTCAGCAGGGGCTCCTCGGTCATCTGATGCATGAAACCGAATGCCGCCAGCGCAAGCCCTTCGACCATCACCTGCATGCCGAGATAGGTCATATCCCAACGCGAATCCTCGATGATGTCGTCGAGCAGCATGCGCAGGTGCGCGTTGACCTGGAACCCACCGCCGAGCTTCTCATCGAGGTAGCGAGCAAACACCTCGACGTGACGAGCCTCGTCAACCACCTGCGTTGCGGCGTAGAGCTTGGCGTCGTACCAGGGCACCGTCTCAGTGATCTTGGCTGTGCACAAGAGCGCACCTTGCTCACCGTGCAAGAACTGCGACAACGTCCAGCGGCGCTGATCGATGCCGAATTCCAACCACTCTTTGTCGCCCCACTTCTCCACGACGGTGCCGGCGTAGTGGTCGGGGCTGAGGCCCGCTGAGAACGCCGCCTGATCAGCGGTCACCACCTCATCGAGTTCGACCTCGGTGTCCCATGGGAGGTCGGTGGTCGCGTTCCACTGGCCAGTCTTTGCCTTCTCGTAGAGCTTTCGCAACTGCGGCCGGGCGAGCGAATAATCCCACGTGAAGATCGTGTCGGCGTTGTTGCGAACGACGTGTTCAACCTCATCGACGTCGACGTTGGCGACCGAGAGAATCGCTTCGATGTCGTTGATGTCATCACGACCGATGATGTCGGCGTTGGCTGCATGGGATTCGGTAGTGCTCATTGGTTGCTCCTGAGGTAGTCGGGGGAATCGATTGTCGAGGCGGCAACAGCCGCCAACACGGGTGTGATGAAACGACGGGCTGCGGCCTCGTCGGCCAGGTCGATGTCGTCGCTCGGCGCCAGGAAGTAGGAGATCGTGAGCCGAGCCAAGAGGTCGATCACTCGGCGAGCATCGTCCGCAGCGAGAAATGGTGCAGCGAGCGGCAGCAGCGTCATCGATGCCATCCGCACGATGCGTGGCAATCCGTCCACGGTGAGTTGACCGAGGGTGTCGCCTGGTTCGCTCGCCAACATCGCCGCGAGGTGATCGTCGGCCCGCAAGCACCGAGTGGCGGTAACCACACTGCGAACCATGAGTTCGTCGATGGTGTTCGAACCCGCAACCTCTGAACGAAGTTCGGTGAAGAAGGCATCGAGTTCTCGCACCCGCAACGCTTCGAAGAGGACCTCCTTACCGCCTGGAAAAAGTCGGTAGAGCGTTGCTCTCGACACGCCCGATTCGGTCGCGATGTCGTCGATGGTGAGTCGGGCGAAACCCCACCGAGCGCTGCACGCCAATACTGCGTCGAGCACACGTTGTTCCACCTCGGAAGGTGCTGCAACCGCATCATCAGACGGCGTGCCGGACGTCACATCTGAGACAATAAGACGCCAATTGTCTCAGCGTCAAGACGTCATGTGAACATTCCGTCAACGGTGCTGCCTTATCACAGGGGCCACTCGAGGCGGTGCGCTAACTTAACGACAGCGTTAACCCCCGATGAACAGGAGCACCATGCGCCGATCACTACGCCTCACCATTACTGCCGGCATCGCCTTGCCGCTTGTTCTCGCCGCATGCGGTGATGACGGTGGCGACAGCGCCTCGGACTGTCCGACGGTCACCGACGGCGTGCTCACCATCGCCACCGGCGAGCCCGCATTCCCGCCGTATGTCGTCGACGACGACCCAACGAACAAGCAGGGATTCGAGGCTGCCGTTGCGTGGGCCGTTGCCGACAAGCTCGGTTACACCGACGACACCGTGACGTGGGTTCGCACCACGTTCGACGAGGCAATTCAGCCCGGCGCGAAGTCGTTCGATTTCAACCTCCAGCAGTACTCGATCACCGAGGAGCGCAAGGCGAACATCTCGTTCTCTGACCCGTACTACACGAGCAATCAGGCGATCGTTGCGCTTGCCGGCTCAGCTGCGCAAGGCGCGACGTCACTCGCCGATCTCGCCAATGTGAAGTTTGGAGTGCAAGCAGGAACGACGAGTTTGCAATTCGTCACCGACGTCATCAAGCCGTCCTCTGAGCCATTCGTCTACGACGACAACGTCGGCGCCAAGGCTGCGCTCGAGGCGAACCAGATCGATGCAATCGTGATGGACCTGCCCACGGCGTTCTACGTCTCGGCGGTGGAGATCGAAGGCTCATCAGTGATCGGCCAATTCCCAGCCTCGGCTGGCGGTACCACGGATGAATTCGGACTGGTGATGGAGAAGGACAATCCGCTCGTTGCATGCGTCAATACTGCGATCAGCGAGTTGCGCAGCTCAGGTGAACTCGACGCGATCACCGAACAATGGATGTCCGCCGAGACCGGCGCCCCGATCATCCCCGTCGACTGAACTCGTTGATGCCCCCGCCGATGGACACGGCCACAAGCCGCGAGCGTCGGCTCGAATACGAGCGACGGCAACGGCGTCGCTCAACCATCATCGCAACAGCGAGCACGGTCGTCGTCATGGCGGCCGTGCTCGTGTTCGTTCCGATGACGCCCGGCTGGGACAAGGTGCGACGATCGTTTTTCGACCGCGAGATCCTGATCGATACCTTCCCGTCGCTGCTGAAGGCGTTTTGGCTCGATGTCCGCATTTTCTTGATCGCGGTGCCTTGCATTTCGATCATTGCTCTCGGCCTTGCACTCGCGCGTAACAGCCGACACCCTGCGCTCTTTCCACTCCGTGCCACGGTCGCTATCTACACCGACGTGTTCAGAGGCGTGCCCGTGATCCTGACGATCTACCTCATCGGATTCGGCGTGCCCGGACTCGGTCTCTCGCGCACCTGGGGACAGCCGATTATTTGGGGCACCGTGGCGTTAATCCTCGCGTATTCGGCGTACGTGTCCGAGGTGTTTCGCGCTGGCATTGAGTCAGTGCACGAATCGCAACGAGCCGCTGCTCGCTCGCTGGGTATGTCATCGGCGCAGACCATGCGCATTGTGGTGCTCCCCCAAGCAATACGACGGGTGGTGCCACCGCTCATGAACGACTTCATCAGCCTTCAGAAAGACGTTGCGTTGGTGAGTCTCATCGGACCGGTCGAAATCCTGCGCCGGGCCGGAATCGAGAAATCTGCAGCTGCCAACTTCACGCCTTACGTCGGTGCCGCCATCATCTTCTTGGCCGTCACCATTCCGCTCACCCGAACGGCCGATCACCTCATGGCGCGGCAACGTCGTCGCACCACCGGAACCGCTGTCGCATGAACGGTACGCGGTTACGCCTCAGCAACGTCGAGAAATCCTTTGGAGACCGTCAGGTGCTGTCGGGCATCGACCTCTCCGTCGCTCCAGGTGAGGTGATCTGCTTGATCGGGGCATCAGGCTCGGGCAAGAGCACCTTGTTGCGCTGCTGCAATCTGCTCGAGCCAATCGATTCGGGCGCGATCGTGCTCGACGGCATCGACATCAGCGCACCCGGGCTTGACCCCGACCCACATCGACGACGGATCGGAATGGTGTTCCAGAGTTTCAACCTGTTCCCCCATCTCTCGGTGCTCGACAACGTGGCTGTGGGTCCTCGTCATGTGCTCGGGCGTCCGCGAACTGATGCCCGCCAGCGAGCAATAGAGCTCTTGACTCGTCTTGGTCTCGATGGTCATTGCGATGCCTTTCCCGACCAACTGAGTGGCGGCCAGCAACAACGCGTCGCCATCGCCCGCTCGCTTGCGGTTGATCCCGATGTACTCCTTCTCGACGAGATCACCTCAGCACTCGATCCTGAACTCGTGGGCGAAGTACTCGACGTGGTCCGAACGCTCAAAACCTCTGGCATGACCATGGTGATGGCTACCCACGAAATGGGTTTTGCTCGCGAGATCGCCGACATCGTGTGTTTCCTGCACGAGGGTCGCATCCTTGAGTCCGGCCCTCCCGACGTGATCTTCGAGCAGCCGACGCACGATCGGACTCGCGCATTTCTTCGCCGAGTGCTCGACGCCGGCCGTATGTGACCTGCGTTAGCTCACGACCGAACACGCGAGGTCGCGATTGATGCAGTGCCTGACCTCGCGTTCGAATTTGACGGGATCCCAACCATTCCAAAAGTCCGCATGCGCAGTGATGATGTCACCGCTCGACAATGCAAGATCCGCTGGATCAACGGCTGGAAAATCAAAAGCAAGGTGCACCTGAGGTATCGAGACGTCGTACCCAACGGGGCACTGCCCATCAGAGCTATACGCCACGTGACGCCGCCCAGGAATGGCAACCATCAGCGACCCGTCCCAGCAGTCAGGAAAGACAACGTTGAGTCGTAACGTGCCCGATGCAGAGCAGTCCATCGGAAGCGTCGCGCGGTCAAGGGTTGCGCCGCACGACCATGACACCACTTCAACGGGTTGAACATCGGCGGCGCCTGCATCGCCAGCGACCATCATGAAGCCCGGTGGGAACGCCTCGACTGCCGTTGGGTCAATCCCCGGACCCGCCCGGTAGTAGGCGATCATTCGATGCGCGGTCAGCGACTCTCCATGCGACACGAGCGTCTGAGACCAGTACGCCGCGCGATCGAGCTGTTGATCACACGTCGTCGCCGAGTCCATCAATTGCTCGTTTGACGTATCTGCGTCGACCCCAACCGCACCGAAGAACTGATGCAGGTGACTGAAGCCTGGATGACTCGCGTGCACAATCGGATCATCGGGAGCTGCATGATCGAAGCCACACTCCACGGCAAACTGGCCGGCGCCACCTTGCGGACCACCGACAACAATGTCGGGCGCTCCATCGGCGACCCACTCAACGGGCTTGGGCACCGAGATCGTTCGCGGAGTTGGGTCAGAGCCGCAACCGCCAGCCATCACAAGGGCGCTGGCGATTGCGACTCCTCGCCACATCAGTTATTCCGCGGGTCAGCCGGCATCGACACCGAGGCGATGTCGATCGCCGGCATTACGGCGGTTGAAGGATCGGCCGGTGTGGTTGCCGCGTTCGGCATGTCGGGTTGGGGCTCGATGTCGGGAAGGACTGCCGTCTTCCAATCAACCGATGGTGGCATCGAGGCCTGCTCTTCCAGCCATGCGATCACGTTGAGGGCTCCCGCCGCCCAGTCGCCGGTGGCAGTGGCACCACAGGGCGCCTTCGACTGGAGATCGGACGGCGCTGAGGTGGTGAAGGTGTTCCCCGCGAAGCAGTTGCCAAGCGTCGACGTGTCGGTCAACACCGATGCCACGGCGAGATCAGCGGCACCCGAGTCCGAGACCACATTGTCGCGCACGGTGTTGTCGAATGAGTCCCACAAAATCGCCCCATCAGGAATCGTGATCTCGGCATTCCGAGCGGTGGCACAATCAACGCCCCACTCCTCGCGGGTCGGGATGTCGTCGTTGGGCGTGTCCTCAAGGAACGGCACGGCGCCGATGCCGGTTCGAGCATGGTTGAACACCAGATTGCGCTCGATCACGTTGCCGATACCACCTGCCACCAAGATCCCATTGCCCATGGCGAGGAGTGCCACATCGATGGCCGGGGTGTCGTCCTGGTTGTTGTCATGCACCACGTTGCCGACGATGGTCGTCTCACGTTGCGGATAGCACAGTTCGTAACTTCCCGAGTTGGGCACAATGCCAACACGGTTGTTGCGGAACACCGAATTGACGATGTACAGCTCGCCACCTGAGTTCGTGCCCGAATAACCGAGGCCGTTGTGTTCTGAGATCACGTCATCCACAACTGCGTTGCAGGGGTAGCACTGGCCGATGTAGATGCCAGCATCCTTTGAGCCTTGCGTATACGAATGCTCAATCAGCCCATCGACCGAATCGAACGCATAAATGCCGTAGTCGCCGGTGCGCTGCGTCGTGATGTACGAGGCGCGATATCCGGTACTGCCAATCCAGAAGACCGAGTTGTTCGTGTAATTGATGGCCGTCAGGTTCTCAACGGCAACGTTGGAAGCGCCAAGGACCCTGATCCCGTTGTCGAGCGTGGTCCCCCCGTCGAGGATCACTTCATTGCGGCTGAGTCCGCGGATGGTGATGCCGTCGGTCTCTACGTCGACAGCCTCGTTGTACACACCGGGTGCGATCAGGATGAGATCGCCGCTCGACGAGGCGTCAACAGCGTCTTGGATGGTCGAATACTCCCCGGGCACCTCAAGAATGCCATCCGCTGCTGGGTCGGGGGCCTGTGTCGTGGTGCTCTCCTGTGCCGGTTCCTCAGCCGGTGCCGGCGCCTGCGTCGTCGTCGCCTCGGCGACGGTGGTGTCTGCTTGGGCAGCCGGTTCATTCGCGGCACCACCGCACGAGGCAGCCATCATTGACAGTGCCGCTAGCGCGGCGAGTCGGTGTCGAGTCGTCATCTTTCCCCCTTGAGTGACCGCTTGACGGTCGGTTGTTATCGCGTCACCACCACTGTGCCCACCATGCCAACGGTGGCAGTTCCGTGGATCGCACAGTAGTAGTGATACTCCCCCGGCTCGGAGAACCGGTATGTGAAGGTGTCGCCCGGCTGGAAGTCGGCGGTGGTCACACCCCACGACAATGCATCATCAGCCCCGCGAATCCAGCCGATCGAAGCCGACTCGCCAACGGGACTCCCAGGCGCTGGACCTTCGATCGACAAGATGTTGTGTTCGTTCATGCCGCGGTTCTCCCACACCACATCATCTCCAACCGCAACTTCGATGGTCTCTGGTCGATAGATGTTGTCGATGGCGATCACCCGCACTTCAACACCGGTGGGTTCGATCACGAACGGCACTGGTTCTGACTCGGCACCTGCAGATGGCTCGGTCGCCAACGAGGTCGTTGGCGCCGGTGTTGGTGGGCTCGTCGTTGAGGGAACCTCACGAACGATCGCCGCACCGGGCGCGACATAGCCGTCATTGCCATCATCACCGCAAGCGGTAATCCCGGCTGCGCAGAGCACCGTGACCACCAGTGCGCCGCCAACACGTGTCATCGGGGTCATCATGATTCAGGCAGCACGTACGTTGCAAAACGCTCGCGAAGGTCCTTCTTCGAAAATTTGCCGACGCTCGTTTTTGGTACTTCATCGATGAACTCAACGGCATCGGGAAGTTGCCAGCGCGCGACCCGGTCTCGAAGATGATCAATCACTTCTTCAGCGGTGATCGACGATCCTGGCGCACGGACCACACACGCCAAGGGTCGTTCAGACCAGCGAGGGTGCGGCACACCGATCACCGCTGCTTCAGCAATTCCCGGATGCGCCATCAATTCATTCTCAAGTTCCACCGACGAGATCCACTCACCGCCCGACTTGATCAAGTCTTTCGTCCGGTCAACGAGTCGGATACGACCGCGTCGGTCGACGGTGGCGACATCACCCGTGCGAAGCCATCCATCGGTGGTGAAGCTGTCATTCGCTCGCTCGTCGTCGTAGTACGTCGCTGCGATCCAGTTGCCGTGAACCTGCAATTCGCCACTGGATTCCGCATCCCATGCGACCGGCTCGCTTGTCGATGGGTCGACGACACGCATCTCCACACCGAACGAGATGCGCCCGACCATCGTGCGAAGATCTGCTTGGTCTTCGATACTCAACGACTGCTCGTCCGCATCGAGGTGCGCAACAGCACAAATCGGACTGGTTTCGGTCATCCCCCACGCCTGGAGAATCGGCAACCCAAGTTGCTCGCGATAGGCCTCTGACAGCGCACGGGGCACGGCCGAGCCACCGCATGGAATGGCGCGCAGGCTCGAGGTGTCGCGCCCTTTCAGCTCGGGTAGGACCTGCATCCAGATGGTGGGCACACCGGCTGCCACCGTCACCCGCTCTTCCACCACCAGGTCGGCAATCGCCGGACCGGACAGATCTGGCCCCGGCATGACGAGCGTCGAACCCGCTGCCACACCTGCATGAGCGAGTCCCCATGCGTTTGCATGGAACATGGGCACGACGGGCAACATCACGTCGCTCTCGCGCGCCCCAAGCGAATCGACCGTCATCGTCCCCATCGTGTGGAGGAACGTCGAACGGTGCGTGTACACGACGCCCTTGGGATTCCCCGTCGTGCCCGAGGTGTAACACATGCTGGCGGCACGATGTTCATCGACCGGTTGCCACTCAACTGGCTGAGCAGCAGCAAGGAGATCCTCGTAGTTCAGTAACTCGTGCCCAGCAAGGTCGTCGGGTATGTCGCCTTTGCCGTCGTCCATGAGCACCAGGTGCCGAAGCCGCTCAAATGTCGGGAGGAGTGGAGCGAGGAGGGCGAGCAGCGACCGATCAACAAAGATCACTTCATCGTCGGCATGGTTCACGATGTACGTGAGTTGCTCAGGAAACAGTCGGATATTCAGGGTGTGCAGCACCCGTCCGCTGCACGGCGCAGCAAAGTACAACTCAAGATGACGAGCGGTATTCCAGGCAAAGGTGGCGACACGACCCTCGGCGGAGATGCCGAGTTGATCAAGAACGCCCCCGAGTTGACGGGTCCGGGTCGCCCACTCGGCATAGGTGGTGCGTTCACGGCCGGTCCCGGTGGCCGTCACGATCTCTTTGTGGCCGTGGTACCGCTCTGCACGGTCAAAGAGATGAGAAATGTTGAGCGGAACGTCCTGCATGAGGCCTTGCATGGCGACGACGCTAGTTCGCTCGGCCCACGTCACGACGTGTCGCCGATAGCCCCGTTAGCGTCGCCAGTATGAACCAAGCGCCCAACGACGCCATCGAGGGTGAGCGGCCGCGTTGGGCTCCATTGACACTCGCTGCGTTCGTGTTGCTCGTTGCGGGCACCAATATTGCAGGGATTGCTTGGGCTCGGTTGGTGAGTGATGACCCGGCGTTGTTGCTCGTGCTGTCATCACGGAATCGCTACCTCGCCCTTGCCTTAGGCGCAGACCTTGGGGCCATCCCGTATTGGATCATCGGCAGCCTTCGCATCGCTGCGGCCTTTGTGGTGTGCCACCTGATTGGGCGGGCATACCACGCCACTGCGCTCAACTGGTTCACGCGCTATCGCGGCGTGCAGCCAGAGGCACTCGATGGATTCCGACGGGCGTATGAGCGAGCCGAATGGATCGTCGTGCCGTTCTTCGTCGGCTCGAATCTCGTTGCTGCGCTAAGCGGCGTACAACGAACCCCCGCGCGGCGTCTGGCTGCGCTCCTTGCAATCGGAGTCGCCGCGAGGCTCGTGTTGATTCAGTGGATGGCAGCAGTGTTCGATCAGCAACTCACCGATTTCCTCACCTGGCTTCAGCGCTACTCGTGGTGGGCGGTGGGCATTTCATTCGCCATCGTGCTCGTCGTCAACATGCGACACCTCCGAGGTGGCGCTCGCTGACGCGGGCACCCTCGGGACCTGACAAACTGCGCCCATGGCAACTGTCACACTTCGTGGAAATCCAATCAACGTCGCAGGAGAACTCCCCGCTGTTGGGTCCAAGGCCCCTGGATTCAGCCTGATCGGCAAGGATCTCGCTCCCCTCACCGATGGGTCGCTCGCTGGCAAGAAGGTGGTGCTGAACATCTTCCCGTCGATCGACACGCCAACATGCGCCACGAGCGTGCGCACGTTCAACGAGCGCGCCGCAGGTCGCGACGATGCCGTGGTGCTCTGCATCTCAGAGGACTTGCCCTTCGCTCAGAATCGGTTTTGCGGTGCCGAGGGCATCGAGAACTGCATGACGGCATCGGGTTTCCGTAACGACTTCGCCGATGCCTACGGCGTTCGGATGTCTGATGGCCCACTCGCTGGGCTTATGGCCCGTGCAGTGGTGGTGCTCGATGCAGACGGCACCGTCGTGCACACGGAACTGGTCCCCGAGATTGCTCAAGAACCGAACTACGACGCCGCTCTCGGCGCCCTCTGATTCAGAGCAGCGAGTCGATGCCGAGCGTCAAGTTCGACAGCGAACGTACGCGCTTGCACGCCAACACCACCCCAGGCATGAAACTCGTGCGATCGTATGAATCCTGCCGAATGGTGAGGGTTTGACCGGCAGCGCCCAAGACGACTTCTTGATGCGCCGTCATCCCACGCATCCGCACCGAGTGAATCGGTATTCCGTTTGGACCAAGCGACCCACGGGCCGCCACATCACCTGAGTGGGTCGGATCCGGTGCCCAACCGTGTGGTGGTGGCTGCATCCCGCGTGCGGTCTCGAGCGCTGTGCCCGATGGCGCATCGACTTTGGCTGCGTGATGCAGCTCGATAATTTCGGCCGTCTCGAAGAACGGTGACGCCATCGCAGCAAAGCGCATCATCAAGACCGCAGAAATTGCGAAGTTCGCTGCAATCAGGCAGTTCGCGGTCGATGCTGCAAAGGCTGCCCGAGCCGCTGTGACGTCATCGTCGGTTAATCCAGTGGTGCCAACCACCGCATGGATCCCGTGCATTGCGAGGAAGGGCAACGCACGGCGAGTCGCATCAGCGATACTGAAATCGACCACCACCTGACAGCCCGCTTCTGCGAGAACCTGCAGTTCGGATCCCACCTTGGCAACCCCGACGATCGATGGTGCCGTCGGCGCACTCGTGTCGATTGCCGCAACGAGCGCAAGGTCCGGATCTGCGAGCACCGCGTCGCAGACCGCCGCCCCCATCCGACCATTGGCACCGATCACCCCAATACGGATTTGGCTCATGCGATGACCGTACCGCTTCACGCAGGGCCAAGCGTGACGCCGACACGCGGTGACGACAACACCGTGCTCGCCACGCGGGCGGTGGCATCTGCATCGACGAGGTGCCATCGGTCCAACTGCTCATCGATCGGGCGAATGCTCCCGTGCAGCGTGAGCATGCCGCCAAGGCGCGACATCCGAGCCCCTGAGTCCTCAAGGCCCAGTTCGTACGCCCCGGTGAGATATCCCTTGGCCACGGCTAGTTCTTCCTCGTTCGGACCGTGGGCTGCCATCCGGTCGATTTCGCTCTCGATCAGCGAGCGAACCTCGTCTGCTCGATCAGGATGTGAACCGGCGTACACCAGCCAACTCCCCGCATCAGCATGCGTCGTCATTGCGGACTGCACGTGATACACCAAGCCTCGCCGCTCGCGAATCTCATCGAATAACCGGCTCGACAAGCCGCCGCCGAGCACATGATTGACAACATCGAAGGCTTCGCGATCGGGATGCGAGCGAGGCAGTCCCCTCCCTCCGAGCACCAGATGGGTTTGTTCGGTGTCGTCCACCATCGCGACGTCAGTACCCATTGGCCCTGGCGCACCACGTTCGAAGAGACCGGCCCCACCCCTCAGGTCACCAAAGGTGCGGTCAACCGTGCGAAATGCGTCGTCGGGATTTACTGCTCCTGCAATCGCAATGACCATGCGATCGGCGCGGTACTCGTCTGCGTGGAAGCTGCGGATTTGATCCGCAGACAGGGCCGCAACGGACTCGCGGGTGCCACCAGGGTCACGGCCAAGCGGATGATCGAGGAACATCACCTCGTTGAATCTCCGATGCACGACCTCGTCGGGTACGTCGTCGTCCATGGCGAGTTCTTCAAGAATCACCCGACGTTCACTCTCTACGTCATCGGTACGCAATGCCGGATGCAGCACCACATCGCTTAACAATTCGATCGCATCGACCAGGTTTCGTGCTGGCATGCGAGCGTGATACACCGTGTGCTCACGAGCGGTGTATGCATTGATGTCACCGCCAACACGATCGACCCGTCGAGAAATCTCCCGCGCATCGATGCGGTCGGTTCCTTTGAACAGGAGGTGTTCGAGGAAGTGACTGACGCCGGCAAGATGATCAGGTTCATCTCGCGAACCAACCGATACCCACACGCCAACGGACACCGACCGGGTGGTTGACATGGGGTCAACCGCCACGGTCAGGCCATTAGCGAGTGTGGTGACGATCTCCGCCACAGAGTGGTAACCGATGCTCAGCGGTGACGGCGACGGCCGCCGTCACGACCACCATCACGTGGCGCACGCGACTCGCCAGCTGGGCCGAGATCGCCGAGTTCACCGGCGAGTTCAGCGTCGAAGCTGTCGTCAAAGCTCACCGACTCGATGGCATCGCCCGATGATGACGGAGCCGCCTCACGAGCGGGTGCTTCCGGTGCCGATCCGGCGTCGCCCTCGGGCGCACCACTATCGGCTGGGCGGAGGCTGACCTTGCCTCGATCATCGATTTCCTCGACGATCACTTCAACTTCATCACCGAGCGTCAGCACGTCTTCGACGGCGTTGATGCGCTTACCGCGACCCAACTTCGAGATGTGCAACAAACCATCGCGACCGGGGAGGATGTTGACGAACGCACCGAACTTGGTGATGTTCACCACTCGACCCATGTAGGTCTTGCCGAGTTCGGCCTTGGGCGGGTCAACAATCGCCAAGATCGCTGCCCGGGCCTCCTCCATCCGCCACGATTCAACGGCGCCGATCGTCACGATGCCAACTGCGCCGTCGTCGTCGACGCTGATGTCGGCACCGGTCTCAGCCTGAATCGTGTTGATGATCTTGCCCTTGGGTCCGATCACCTCGCCGACCTTGTCGATCGGAATGGTGAGCGTCACGATCTTCGGTGCCGTCTCGGCAACCTCGGTGCGAGGCGCAGCGATCGCTGCGTTCATCACTTCGAGAATCGACATACGGGCCTCACGTGCCTGCTGCAACGCATCGGCCAGCACCTGAGCCGGGATTCCGTCGATCTTCGTGTCGAGTTGCAGCGCCGTGATCGCATCGGCGGTGCCGGCGACCTTGAAGTCCATGTCGCCAAACGCATCTTCGGCTCCGAGGATGTCGGTCAACGTCACGTAGCGGTCGCCGTCCTTGACAAGACCCATTGCGATACCGGAGACCGCACCACGAATTGGGACGCCGGCATCCATCAGCGACAGGCTCGACGAACACACCGATCCCATCGACGTCGAACCATTCGACGACATGACCTCGGATACGAGGCGCAGCGTGTAGGCGAAGTCCTCCTGCGACGGGACGACCGGCAACACCGCACGAGCGGCCAGCGCGCCGTGACCGATCTCACGACGCTTCGGCGAACCGACGCGACCAGTCTCACCGTTGGCCCACGGTGGCATGTTGTAGTGGTGCAGATAGCGCTTCTCGTTCGTCGGTGAGAGCGTGTCGAGCATCTGGTTCATGCGCGGCATCGCCAAGGTGCACACGTTCATGACCTGCGTTTCGCCACGCTGGAACAGGCCCGATCCATGAGCTGTCGGCAGCACGCCGACTTCGGCCGAGATCGGACGGAGATCACGAACGCCACGACCGTCAATACGGACACCCTCATCGACGATCCGACGGCGCACCAATTTCTTGGTGAGCGAACGCACGGCTTCTTTCACGGCCTTTTCCTGACCGGCGAACTCGCCACCATCACCGCACAACGCAGCCACAGCCTTGGCGGCGGCGGCATCGGTGGCGGCGTTGCGCTCAGACTTGCCGGCGATTGCGACGGCGGCGGCGAGGTCAGCGGTCACCGCGCCTTCGACGGCTGCGAACACCTCAGGGGTGTAATCGAGCACCGGCGTGTAGGCCAACGGCGTGATGGGCCCGCTCGTGGCGATCACGCTGGCAACGAGCTGGCGCTGCAGTGCGATCGACTCCTTAATCCACTGCTTGGAGGCTTCGAGGCCGGCAGCGAGCGCCACTTCATCGACCTTCGGCGCACCGTCGGCGTAGAAATAGAAGCTGCGCTCAGTGCCACCAGCTTCGACCATCATCACAGCGACGTCGCCATTGTCGAGTTCACGACCGGCCACCACCAACTCAAACGTCGAGGCATCGCCTTCGGCATAGGTGGGGTGTGGGATCCAGGCGCCTTCAGTGGTGTACGCCACGCGGACGGCTCCGATCGGCCCATCGAACGGGATGCCCGAAATCATGAGAGCTGCTGATGCTGCGTTGATCGACAGCACATCGTGGGGGTTCGCCATGTCGACGCCGAGCACCGTGGTGACGATCTGGACCTCGTTGCGAAAGCCGTCAGGGAACGACGGACGAAGCGGGCGGTCGGTCAGCCGACACGTGAGAATCGCATCCTCAGTCGGGCGACCTTCACGGCGGAAGAACGAGCCGGGAATCTTGCCCGCAGCGTACGAACGCTCCTCGACATCGACGGTCAATGGGAAGAAGTCGATGCCCGGACGCACGTCGCGGGCGGCGTTCGCCGTGGTGAGCACGCGGGTATCGCCAATGGTCGCCACGACGGCGCCTTGGCTCTGTGGTGCAAACTTGCCGGTTTCGAACGACAGTTGACGGTCCGTGCCGGAAATCGGCGCGGAGACGCGGATGGGATCAGCCATGACTGGCTCCTTTCCGTCCAGAGATCCACTCCAGACGATTCAGGTGCCCTGGCGGTTCCCAGTTGGCAATACCGCCCTGCACGGCGCAGCGCGATGTCGGCAACCGGTAACCGACAAAGGGCACACGGTGCTGATGTGGGTTGAACCCACGCCGGCAGGCTACACCGTGAGAGGCGCTGTGCCTCGGAGGCTCAGCGGCGCAGACCCTGCTCAGCGATGATGGAGCGGTAACGATCCACGTCGATGGAGCGGACGTAGTCGAGCATGCGGCGGCGACGACCAACGAGCATCAACAAACCACGACGTGAGTGGTGATCCTTTGGATGCGACTTGAGGTGGTCCGTCAGATGCTGGATCCGTGAGGTCAACAACGCAATTTGGACTTCGGGAGAACCCGTGTCGGTGTCGCTCAGGCGATGCTTTGCGATGACGTCAGACTTCGGCTCGATGGCCATGGAGTACCTGCCTACCTAGTGGTGATGTGAGGTGGACGCGCCGGCTCGCCGACGCATACATCAGAGTCGGAACCCTGATGAACGTCGGCAGGCTACGAGGACTCCTGAGTCCCCGCAACCTCAAGTGCTCGACGCGTGGCGGCAACATCATCACGAAGTTGAGCGATCAAGGCCTCGACGCCATCGAAGCGTTGCTCAGGACGCAGACGCTGAACGAACCGAATCGAAAGCCGTTCACCATAGAGATCGTCATCGAAGTCGAGCAGATGTGCCTCGACGAGCGAACGATCGGCGACCGCGTAAAAGGTTGGCCTTCGGCCAATGTTGACCGCGCACGCATGTTCGGTGCCATCGTGTCGACGGCACACGGCCGCATAGACGCCATCTTGTGGCACGAGGAATCCCTGCCCCACATCGACATTTGCGGTGGGAAACCCGATGGTCCGGCCGCGCTGATCGCCACCGATGACATCCCCAGTGATTTCGACTGGTCGACCGAGCATCTCGGCCGCGTCGTCTAGTCGCCCATCGGCGATGGCGAGGCGAATCGCGGTCGACGAGATCACCGAGGCACCATCCAACGTGCGGAGTTGGACCGGCAACACGGAGAAGTCGTGATGTGTCCCCATGGCGGTCAACATCGCCACATTCCCTTGCCGCTGTCGGCCGAAGTGAAAATCTTCACCAACGACGACAGCGCAGGTAGCGAGTGCGTCGACGAACACCCGACGAACAAAGTCATCGGCTGCCTCGCTTGCGGCGGCCGCATCGAACGACAGCACCACAACCGCATCAATACCGGTCAACTCAAGCAGCTCGAGCCGCTTCGGGAGGTCGGTCAGTAACCGTGGGGCTGACTCGGGACGAACCACCGAAGCCGGATGCCGGTCAAACGTGACCACTGCGCTCCGGCAACCCTTCTGACGAGCGAGATCGACGACCTGTCCAATCACGCTGAGGTGGCCCCGGTGCAGCCCGTCATAGGCGCCGATGGTGACGACAGCCCGCTCATTGGGCCACACGCGGCCAGTGAGATCGGTGATCACCTCCATCGCAGCCGCAACCTATCCGTGCACACCAGCTGGGAGCACCACGGTCGGCTTCGCTTCATGTGAGCGAAAGGCCTCGTACACCGCGAGAAGGTCTCCACCTGGCCCACAGACCGACCACGGCCCGTCGCCGTCGAATCGCTGCAAGACCTGGCCCGTGGCCACACGCGTGGCGGTTGCATCGTCCACGGTCACCGCTGGCAGATGTTCCACCAGTCGGGCAAGAGGCTGTAACGGTGCATCATCGGGTGCGCTGGCGTGGTCGACCGTGAAACCACCGGATGCGACACGTCGCAACATCCGAAGGTGCGCCCCACCACCGAGAAGATGACCGAGGTCAGCGGCGAGCGTTCGGATATACGTTCCCGGCGAACACACCACATCGATCGCAATGACATTCTCTGTGGCGGTTGCCGATACATCGAAACGGTCGATCTGAACCGAACGGGCGGCTCGTTCAACTTCAATTCCCTCGCGCGCAAGCTCGTGCAGCCGTCGCCCATCGACCCGAAGTGCTGACACCATTGGCGGAATCTGCTCGATCGCCCCAACGAGGTGTTCAGCGATGATCGCACGCACCGCATCTAACGAGACGCTGCCCATGTCGTGGGTCGCGGTCACCGTCCCCGCAGCGTCAAGGGTGTCGGTTTCAGTGCCAAAGACGACTTCGCCGGTGTACCGCTTTGACCCTGCCGTGGCGAACTGCAGCAGCCTCGTTGCTGCGCCAACGGCTACGACGAGCACACCTGTGGCATCGGGATCAAGCGTTCCAGCGTGACCGACCTGACGTTCACCAAATCGACGACGAATCATTCCCACGACGTCGTGACTGGTGACGCCAGCAGGCTTATCGATGATGCAGACGCCGTGGTGGGTGGGTGGCCGTCGACGCGCCATGGCAGTCAGTCGTCGAGCGACGTTGCTTCGCGGTCGGCGCGAAGAATCTCGTCAATTCGTTCCGCCGACCGAATGACATCGTCGGGCTGGAAGTCGAGAATCGGTGTCTTCTTTGCCCGAATCTGGCGTGCAATCGATGACTGGATGCGGATGCGGTACTCATCAAGTGCCTCGATAATTCCCTCGTCGCCTTCTGGACCGGCGAGCGAGTCGTAGTAGACGTGCGCCCGGTTCAGTTCGTCATCGACGTCGATTCGGGTGATCGTCACGAACTCAAGTCGCTCGTCGTCAATCCGAACGAGTTCGTCAGCGATGATCTCGCGCAAGGTCTGACCAACACGAGCCGACCTCGGGTAGCGGTGTTGTCCACTCGAGTTATTGGGTCGCCGCCCACCGCGCCCGGCCATGTCAGGTCAGCGTTCGCGCAATCTCGCGCTCGTCGAAGGTTTCGATAACGTCGCCAGGCTTGAGATCCTGGAAGTCGCTCAAGCCGATACCACACTCGAATCCTTCGCGAACCTCACGGACATCGTCCTTGAAGCGCCGCAACGAGGAAATCTCGCCCTTCCAGATGATGGTGCCATCGCGAAGGAAGCGCACTTTGGAGCCGCGCGTGATCGTGCCGTTCTGGACGTAACAACCAGCGATCGCGCCGATCTTGGGCACACGGAAGATCTCGCGCACCTCGGCGTCGCCGGTCACCACCTCTTCGTACTCAGGGGCGAGCATGCCGACCATGGCTTGTTCGATGTCCTCAAGCAACTTGTAGATGATCTCGTAGGTACGGATCTCAACGTCTTGTTGCTCGGCAGCCTCACGGCTCTTGCGGTCAGGACGCACGTTGAAGCCGATAATCGTGGCATTGGTCGTTGCCGCCAGCGTGATGTCGTTCTCGCTGATTGCTCCCACCGCACGATGCACAAAGACGAGTTCAACCTCGTCACGGCTCAACTTGCGCAAGCTTTCAGTCACTGCCTCGAGCGAACACTGCACATCAGCCTTCAACACGATGTTGAGGGTTGCCGACTCACCGCTCTGAATCTGGGTGAAAATGTCCTCGAGCTTGGTGCCGGTCTTGACTCGGGCATCTCCGCGCTGATCCTTGATCTTGCGATGATGGCCACGAGCTTCACCAACGGTACGGGCGATCCGCTCATCGGGAGCGGCTCGGAATTCGTCACCAGCAGCAGGGACTGAAGAGAGGCCGAGCACTTCGACGGGCGTTGATGGCCCAGCAACCTTGACCTGCTCACCGCGGTCGTTGATCATCGCCCTGACGCGACCCCACGAGGCACCGGCAACAATTGGATCGCCAACCTTGAGTTCACCCTTGTCAACCAGCACCGTGGCAACGGGGCCACGACCCTTGTCGAGGTTCGCCTCGAGGACCACGCCTTTGGCGCGACCGGTCGGGTTGGCACTCAGCTCTTCGAGTTCGGCCACCACGAGCAACTGATCAAGTAGGTCGTCGATGCCGAGCTCTTGCAGCGCTGACATCTCCACGACGATGGTGTCGCCACCCCAAGATTCCGGCACGAGTTCGTGCTCGGCGAGTTGGGTCAGCACACGCTGAGGATCCGCGTTGTCTTTGTCGATCTTGTTGACCGCCACGATGATCGGTACCTCGGCGGCCCGGGCATGGTTGATTGCTTCAATCGTCTGCGGCATCACGCCGTCGTCAGCAGCCACCACGAGCACAACAATGTCGGTCACCTGCGCACCACGGGCGCGCATCTGGGTGAAGGCAGCGTGACCGGGTGTGTCGATGAAGGTCAACAGATGACCGTTGCGCTCAACTTGATACGCACCGATGTGCTGCGTGATGCCCCCGGCCTCACCGGCTACGACGTTCGCCGAGCGAATCTTGTCGAGCACGGTCGTCTTGCCGTGGTCGACGTGGCCCATGACCGTGACGACCGGCGGGCGCCACTGCTGGGCCTCCTCGTCGTCATCATCGCTGTCGTCGAACAGTGCTTGAAGTTCGATTTCTTGCTGCTGGCCCGGATCGACGAGCAACAGGTCAGCGCCAACATCCAGCGCGAACAGTTCCATGTGATCGTCAGACAGCGCTGCAGTCGCAGTCACCATCTCGCCGTGGTTCAGCAGGAACTTCACCACATCGGCCGCAGTGCGGTTCAGCTTTGGAGCAAACTCCTGTGCCGACACTCCGCGCTCGATAACGATCGTGCCCTCGGGCACCGGAGTGTCGCGCGCGGTGAGCGTGAGGTGTTGCGGCTGCAATTCGTCCTGGTCACGACGACGACGACGCTTCGACCGTCGTGGAGGACGACGTTGCCCACTTGGCCGGCCACCAGGACCTGGACGCCCACCGGGACCACCACCGGGACCACCACCGGGACCGCCGCCGGGACCACCAGGACCGCCACCGGGACGCGGACCACCGAATCCTCCAGGACGGGGACCCCCGCCGGGACGAGGCGCATAGCCACCAGTTCGAGGACCGCCGGGACGCCCACCTGCAGGGCGCGACCCTGGAGCTTGTGCCTGACCGGGAGGCGGCGGAATCGGACGACCGGTTGCCGACACTGGTCGGCCAGGAGGCGGCGGAATCTGGCGTCCATTCGGTGTGGTCGGGGGCGTTGGACGGCGTGCTTCTCCCCCGGTCGGCGCAGGCGGCGGCGTGGCTGGACGAGGCGCAGAACCGGGTCCGGGGCTCGAAATGATGCGCGCAGCGGGTTCCGCTGGCGCTGCAGGATCACTCGCGGGCTCTGCTGCAGATGCCGGTGCTGCGACCTGCGGGGTCGGCTCCTGGGGTGCCGGCGCTTCGACTTCGACCGTCGCGGCAGGCGCTTCGACAGCTGGGGTTGGCTCGGATGTCGGCTCAACTGCCGCCGGTGTTGCGGCGACTGGATCGACGACTACCGGTGACTCGGGCTCTGCGGCCGGCTCGTTCACGGTCTCCGGTGCTGGCTCAACTGCGGCAGCTGGTTCGGCGACCTTCTTCGCTGCAACTTTCTTGCCAGCCACCTTCTTCGCAGCCACCTTCTTCGCTGCGACCGGTTTCGCCGGCGACTTCTTCGCTGCGGCTTTCTTCGCCGGTGGCTTCTTCTCGGAGGCAGGGTCTTCTGGCTGCACCTCTCGGATCAGGCCATCGCGATCGGCTCGACGTCGCACCATGTCGGCGTAGGCCTCGTCAAGCGAGGACGCCTGGCTCTTGATAGGCACGCCGAGGGTGTTGCACAGGTCGAGGGTCTCGGCATTGGTCATGCCAAGCTCCTTCGCCAGTTCGGTCACCTTGATCTTTTTCGCCACTTAACCCATCAACCTTTCGTTGTTCGTCCCAGTCTCACAGATGATGTACTCGGTCACACCGCTTCGAGGCGTTCGAGGAGAAGTTGCACCTCAGCCTCTGACACAGGTCGACGCCAGGCCTTTGCAAACGCGCCGGGTCGTGCCTCACGTGCGCACTCGACACCACACACCCACGCCCCTCGCCCCGGTGCTACCCGAGACACCGATGGCTCATCGATGAGAACACACCGGATGAGATCGGTTTGTGGGAGTTGGCGTCGGCATCCGACGCACGTCCGTCGTGGTATGTCAGCCGAGATCCTCACCCTCCTGGTCCGTGGATGCTGACGAGTCAGCATCATCGCTTGACGGCGCATCGCTTGACGGCGCATCGCTCGAAGCCGCGTCAGCTGCCGAACCCGTCGACTCTGCCCACTCAGACTGACTGACCACGGTGCCATCAGCAGCGTGCCACTCCATCTCACCGGTATCTGAGTTGGCGATCCATTCACCCTCGGCATACTCAACGGCCGGTTCGAGGCTGGCGGCGTAACCCCCACCATCGACACCTTCGGCTAACTGGGTCTCCGAGCGAATATCGATCCGAACGCCGGTCAGACGAGCGGCGAGTCGAGCATTCTGACCCTCGCGGCCGATCGCCAGCGACAACTGGTGATCAGGAACGATCACATCGGCTTGCGTGCGATCTTCAGAGATGATGACCTGATTGACCTTGGCCGGCGACAGGGCCTTGGCGACAAAGTCGGCGAGGTCATCGCTGAACGGCACGATGTCGATCTTTTCGCCGCGAAGTTCGGTGACGACCATGCGAACGCGAGCGCCACGGGCCCCAACACATGCGCCGACCGGATCGACATTGTGGTCGTTTGACCACACGGCGATCTTCGTGCGATGTCCGGGTTCACGAGCGCATGCCTTGATTTCAACGACACCGTCTGCGATTTCGGGTACTTCAAGTTCGAACAGACGCTTGATCAGACCGGGGTGCGTACGTGAGACGACGATCTGCGGGCCCTTGGCGGTACGGCGCACTTCGACGATGTAGGCCTTTGACCGGTCACCGCGGTTCGGTCGCTCGAACGGCACCTGTTCGGCTTGGGGCAACAAGGCTTCAACCCGTCCAAGGTCGAGCAGTGCGTAACGCGCCTCGGTGCGCTCGATAATGCCCGTCACTAGGTCGCCTTCACGGTTGGCGTACTCCTCGAACTTCCGATCGCGTTCGACCTCTCGGATTCGCTGCGACATCACCTGACGCACCGTCTGGGCAGCGATACGGCCCATCTCCGCCTTGCCAGGCGTATCGTCGCGCGGGTTGACCCAGTTGCCTTCCTCATCGAGGTCGTAGGCGGTGAAGGTGAACTCCATCGTGTCGGGGTCAACGCCGACCTGCACCTCATCAGCGGCGTCAGGACGACGCTTATAGGCGCTGGCAAGTGCCTCGACGAGGACCTGGAGTAGGGCGTCGACCGACAATCCCTTCTCCTGGGCCAGCATCCGGATGGCCTCGCTCATGTCAAGGTTGCTCACGGTTGTTCCTCCGTGTCGTGATCCGAGTCGCCATCGGCAACTGGTTCTTGTGTGGTTGTTGCTGCGCGGGATTCGCCCTTACGCCGGGGACCACCCGGCTTGGGTTGCGGACCCCATTCGAAGATCGTGCGCGCACGGTCGATCAATGCCAAAGGAATCGATCGGTCGATTGGCTCGCCCGCCGCGTCGACACCAATGCGCACGGTCGCGCTGGTGTCGTCGGCAGCAATGAGTACGCCGTCAAAACGACGCTCCTCGGCAGTGGTATCGCTCAAACGCACTGCGATGCGCTTGCCAACTTCACGCTGAAAGTGGTGCGGAGTGCGCAGGGTGCGCTCCACGCCAGGACTGGTCACCTCAAGGGTGTACCGACCGGGGACGGGATCTTCGTGGTCGAGTTCCCGAGAAATCAACCGCGTTGCCACCGCAATCACGTCGAGATCAACGCCGCCAGTTGACCCAGGGGGCGTATCGACCGTGACACGGATGGTGCCACCGCGCTGTTCGAGGTCGTAGAGGTCGAGGCCGAGGTCGGACACGATGGGATCGACCAATTGTCGGACTCGTTCAAGAACCGAACTCGTCGCTGTCATCGTTCCTCCTTCCCTCTCAATGCGGCGCAACTCGGCCGCACCAACAAACAAGGCGTGGGGAGGACCCCACGCCTTTCGGTCGAATGCGCCCTGGGGCACCGGTTTCGTAACCAAACTGCGCCAAGAGCATACCTGCGGCCGAGGGGTATCGTGCCGGAGTGCTCCGGATGTCCACCCTGTTCCTGCGGACCCTGCGAGAGGATCCGTCCGATGCCGAGGTTCCCTCGCACCGCCTGCTCGTTCGGGCCGGTTATATACGTCGGGCTGCACCCGGGGGCTTTACCTGGCTGCCGCTCGGTTGGATCGTCTACCGCAAGGTGGAAGCAATTGTGCGGGCCGAGATGGACGCGGCTGGCTTCCAAGAAGTGCACTTTCCTGCGTTGTTGCCGCGCGAGCCGTACGAAGCAACCGGGCGCTGGACCGAATACGGTCCAAATCTGTTCCGCCTCAAGGATCGACGAGACAACGATTTCCTGCTCGCGCCGACGCATGAGGAGATGTTCACCCTCGTGGTGAAGGATCTCTTTTCGTCGTATCGCGACCTGCCGGTTTCGATCTATCAAATTCAGACGAAATATCGAGACGAGGCGCGCCCGCGTGCTGGCTTGCTCCGTGGCAGAGAGTTCGTCATGAAGGACTCATATTCGTTTGATGTCAATGATGACGGCCTGCGCGAGTCGTACCGCAGGCACCGCGAGGCCTACATCCGAACCTTTGACCGCCTTGGCCTCCCCTACGTGATTGTCTCCGCCATGTCGGGGGCAATGGGCGGATCAGCATCTGAGGAATTCCTCGCCCCACTCGAGGTCGGTGAGGACACCTTTGTTCGGTGCACCGCATGTGACTACGCCGCCAACACCGAAGCCGTGCGAGTCGCGGCACCTGACATTGCTGCTGCGACAGCCGGACCATCGCGAGTGGTGGACACGCCCGGCACCCCGACGATCGATTCGCTTGTTGACCATCTCAACGGTGACGCCGACTTGACGCGTTCGGATCGCCAATGGGCGGCGTCGGACACGTTGAAGAACGTGATCATCAAGCTGGTTCACCCCGATGGCCGCGTCGAACCGCTGGCCATTGGGGTACCCGGTGACCGCGAAGTTGATATGAAGCGGGTCGAGGCGCAGGTATCACCTGCTGAACCGGCGCCATTCGGTGACGCAGATTTCGCGAACTATCCGATGCTGGCAAAGGGTTACATCGGACCGGGCTCGCTAGGCCTCAATTCGGCGTCAGGCATTCGCTACCTCGTCGATCCGCGGGTGGTGGCCAACAGCGCCTGGGTCACCGGGGCCGATCGCGCAGGCCATCACGTCGTCGATCTCGTGTGCGGGCGCGACTTCACTCCCGACGGGTTGATCGAAGCCGCCGAGGTCCGCGACGGGGATCCGTGCCCGGAGTGCGGTGCCCCGATGGAATCAGCTCGTGGCATCGAAATCGGCCACATCTTCCAACTCGGCCGAAAGTACGCCGAAGCGCTCGACCTGAAGGTGCTCGATGCCGACGGCGAACTCGTGACCGTGACGATGGGTTCGTATGGCATTGGCGTCTCGCGAGCCGTGGCCGCGATCGCCGAGACCAGTCACGACGATGCCGGCCTCATTTGGCCACGCGCCGTGTCGCCAGCCGATGTTCACCTTGTGATTGCGGGCAAGGAGGGTGGCCCGCAACGGCCCGCTGCTGAAGTGCTCGCCGCTGAGCTTGAAGCTGCTGGCATGAGTGTGCTCTTCGATGACCGTGAGGGAGTATCTCCGGGCGTGCGATTCAAAGATGCCGAGTTGATCGGTGTTCCCACCATCGTGGTCGTCGGTCGCGGCATCGACGATGGGCTCGTCGAAGTGAAGGATCGTCGCAGCGGTGAACGATCCGACGTTGCGATTGGCGAGGTTGTTGCTCACTTGCGTTCGCTCGTGTCGGCCTGACTCGCCAACGCCACCTTCGAGCCACGCAGCAATCGTCGTCGTGGTGTCAGTCGATCAGCGAAAGGCCTCGGCAAGGCGGGCACCCGACCATTCGATCGCCTCACCCGCTGCCGGGATCATCACGCGCAGCCCGAAAAAGGCGTGAATCTGCCCGTCGAATCGACGCAGTTCGGTCGGCACGCCACCAGCGATTAACGCAGCGGCGTAGTCCTCTCCTTCATCTCGAAGTGGATCGAACTCGGCGGTAATCACCGTTGCCGGTGCCGTCATGCCAATTCGGCGTGGCGATGCGGCCAGCGGCGACACCGATGGATCCCGCGGGTCGATACCGGTTCCAGAGAGATAGTGATCGACAAACCACCGCATACCAGCGCCAGTCAGGAGATACCCCTGGCCGTTTTCGGTGATCGATGGTCGCGTCAAGGTCAGATCGGTTGCGGGGTACACCAACAACTGGTGACGCAATCGATCGCCGAGTTCTTGTGCGACGAGAGCCGCCAGATTTCCGCCAGCTGAATCACCGCCGACCGCCACGCGTGTGTGGTCCAAGCCAATTTCGCGTCCGTGTTCGAGCACCCACGACGTCACACCAAGACAGTCCATCATCGCTGCTGGTGCACGATGTTCCGGAGCCAGCCGATACTCAACACTCACTACCGCGCACCCGGCGACAGCGGCAAGATCACGACAGATTGCCACCGAGGCAGCCGCCGAGCCAATCACCCATCCCCCACCGTGAAACCACACGAGCGTCGGATGCGGCCCGTTCCCATGCGGGATGACGACTTCACAGGACACCCCATCAAGATGCTGCGTCGTCACCGATGCAACGTCGGCGCCCTCGCCGGCGAACAATGCCATCGCCTCCGAGCCAGCTCTCGCTTCGCTCGGCGTGTTTTGTTCGAGTGGTGGGCGACCCGCCTCGACAAGCAACTGAAGGAACTGAGCGGCGGCTGGGTCGAGCGGCATCGCCGAATCCTGTCACACCCGCCACTCGACGAGATCACGATCGATCTCGTCGATGGAGCGACGACCCGACAGCGCCATCGTCCGCAACATGCCCTCTTTGAAAAAGGTGAGCAACTGATCGACACCGCGCTCCCCGCCAGCGCCCATGGCGTAGAGATACGGGCGCCCAATCGAACAGATATCAGCACCCAATGCACGTGCCTTGACGATGTCGCTCCCACGCCGCACGCCACCGTCGCAGATAATCGCCGCACGACCTTGCACCGCCTGGGCGACGGGCTCGATCAATTCAACGGGTGATGGGGCATCGTCGAGTTGGCGTCCGCCGTGGTTCGACAGTGCGATGCCTTCAACGCCTGCGTCAACGGCACGCAACGCATCATCGACCCGTTGGATGCCCTTCAAGATGATCGGTCCGTCCCACAGCGTGCGCAACCACGCCACGTCGTCCCACGACAAGCGCTGATCAAAACTGCGCATCACGTGCTCGGCGAGCGAGATCGGGTCTGTGCCATCCTCATCATGACCGTCGTGCCCGACCACGTTGGCAAACATGATGGGCGGATTCGTGATGAAGTCGAGGGTCCAGCCTGGATGGACGATGCCGTCAACAATGGTGCCGGGACCGATCTTCGGCGGGATCGTGTAACCGCGTCGAACGTCGCGTTCACGTCGACCGAGCACTGCCGTATCAACGGTCAACCACAAGCCGCGGTAACCGGCTGCTTTCGCTCGGCCAACAAGCTCGGCGACGAGGCCACGATCTCGCCAGGTGTACACCTGAAACCACAGATCACCATCGGGCGACGCTGTCCGGACCTCTTCGATTGAGCGGGTCGCCATCGTCGAGAGCGAATAGGGCAACCCTGCCCGATTCGCCGCCCGAGCAACGGCGAGTTCGCCCTGCGAATTGGTGATTCTCGTATAGCCCGTTGGCGACAGCATGAGCGGCATCGGTAGCCGACGACCGAGAAAATCGACCGAGGTGTCCAGTTCGCTCACGTCTCTCAGCACATTCGGGCGAAAGCCCAGTTTCGCAAATCCCGCTGAGTTACGTGCCAGCGTTCGCTCGTCCTCAGCGCCACCGTCGATGTAATCGAACACCCCGCGCGGCAAACGCCGGCGAGCGATACGTCGCATGTCCTCAACGGTGGCGCAACTCGACAACCGCCGAGCGACCGGGTCGAGTTCAATCGGTTTGAATCGAACGACCGAGCGGAACGTTCGGAACATGGAGACTGGGTCGAGTGCCATCGAGCGATTCCTCAGGAGTGACGAACGAGACCTTGGTCGATCACCACGCGATCGCCAACCGACGTGGTGAACAACGTTGTGCCGCCGTCGAGCGACCACATGCGGATGTCGAGAGTGTCGCCGGGGATCACCGGCGAGGCGAACCGTGCTTCGATGTGGTGGAACCGGGCGGGATCGCTACCGCACACCGTGTGCAGCAGGGCGCGCCCGGTGAACCCGTAGGAGCAGAGTCCATGAAGAATGGGGGTGGGGAACCCGCCACGAGCAGCGAAGGACGGATCGGTGTGGAGCGGGTTGCGGTCGCCCGACAGGCGGTACACGAACGCCTGGTCGCGTCCCGTCGTGTAGGACACCACATGATCTGGATCTCGGTCAGGCGGTGTAGTGACCGGACCAGAGGGTCCGCGGTCACCGCCCCAACCACCAGCACCACGAATGAACGCCGATGAACGAAGACTGCACAACAGTCCAGCCTCATCGGTCAATGAGGTTTCGGTGACGACCACCGCCGCCTTTCCCTTGTCGTACATCGCCACGATCTGGCTCTGCATCGTGGCGCGCCCGGACACCGGAAGCGGACGTTCCAATGTGACGGCTTGCTGGCCGTGGACGAGCAGCGCCGGATCGAACTCGCCGACAGATCGCATTGGCGATCCTTTGCCCCACCCGAGCACCACGGGGAACGTCGGGAACACCCGCTGGGTCACACCTTCGCTGTTCTCCGTCGTGAATGCCAATTCCTCATGGCCGGCGCCGATGCCGACGGCATAGAGCAGACAGTCCTTCGAGTCCCACGAGATCTCGACGGCATCGCCGGTGGAACCAATCGCGTCAGGGTTCAGCGGCATCTCAGGAACCTACCTGCGGTTGGGGCGCGCCACCGGGGACACCGTTCATTCCCGAATTGAGGCGAGCCTGTGACATCAACGCCTCCACGATCGGCCCGAGTGACTCTGGATCATCAACCGGAGCGGTTGACGGTCCTCGGACCCAACCTTCAGCAATCGCAAGGAATTCACCTGACGCCTCAAACACCCGGCCGGTCACACCGCTCGACTCTTCTGATGCCAGCCACGTCACGATCGGGGCGATCCACCGTGGGGAGCGCATATCAGCTTCCTCAGCCGACTCGGGCGCCGGACCGAGGTTCTCGGTCATACGGGTGAGTGCCACCGGAGCGACCGCATTGACCGTCACGCCGTAGCGGGCCATCTCGAGCGCAGCGATCACCGTGAACGCAGCGATACCCGCTTTCGCCGCCCCGTAGTTGGTCTGCCCCGGGTTGCCGTAGATACCCGATACCGACGATGTGTTGATGATGCGTCCGCTCACCGTTTCGCCGGCTTTCGAGCGATCACGCCAGTAACCAACGGCATGCCGAGCTGGCGCGAACGTTCCCTTCAAATGGACGTTGATAACCGCGTCCCATTCGGCCTCGGTCATATTCACGAGCATGCGGTCGCGGAGAATTCCCGCGTTGTTCACGACGACGTGCAGATCGCCGAAGGTGTCGATTGCTTGAGCGATCATGCGACCCGCTCCGTCGAACTCGGCCACGTTGTCGCCGTTCACCACTGCCTCGCCGCCCATCGCGATGATCTCATCAACCACGCTCTGCGCTGGCGTCAACTCACCACCGGTTCCGTCGACATTGCCACCAAGGTCGTTGACGACCACTTTGGCACCCTGCCGAGCGAGGCTCAATGCATGCTCTCGGCCAATACCGCGTCCCGCTCCGGTGACAATCGCCACCCGCCCTTCACACAACCGTGCCATGGTGCCTCCGTTCTCCCCGTGGGGTGCTGTCGTGACATTCGGCCGCCCCGACGGCCAACGCCGAAAGATTAGGGATCGCCGGCGCCCACGCCCTAACCGCACCACCCAAGAACGGCACTGCGGAGCACCACCTCTCACACGAGCACTCCTACCCCTAGCCTCAAGTGCATGGGTGCGAGCGCCGATCATCAGTGTGATGTGTTGATCGTTGGCGCGGGTCCAGCGGGAACGGCGGCAGCCATCTCCCTCGCCGACGCGGGCCGTTCGGTGATCGTGATTGACCGTGCGGTGTTCCCTCGGGATAAGTGCTGCGGTGATGGTCTCACCACGTTGGCGTTACGCGAACTTGAGCATCTCGGATTAGATCCAGCGACCGTTCCGAGCCTGCTTGCCGTGTCGGGCGCGTGGTTGCGGTCGCCCAACGGCCGCGAGTTCGCAGTGCCGCTACCCGACGATGGTGTCTATGCCGCAGTTGCCACCCGACGTGACCTCGACGCTGCACTCGTGCATCTCGCAATCGATCGCGGCGCTGTCGTACATCAGGGCGCAGCCGCAACCCAGGTGCTTCGCCGAGCCGATGGCATCGATGTGACCGTCGAAGGTATCGGCGTCATCCGTGCCGATGCCGTCATCGCAGCAGACGGGATGTGGTCGCCGATTCGTCGCATGGTTGGCGCGGGTGGCGATGGCTACCGCGGCGAATGGCATGCATTTCGCCAATACTTCGAACACGTGACCGGACCTGCGGCAGAGCGCCTCATCGTGTGGTTCGAGCCCGATCTACTCCCTGGTTACGCATGGTCGTTTCCGCTACCGGGCGGGCGCGCCAACGTCGGGTTTGGTGTGCTGCGCGATGGCGCCCTCCGGGGCCGCGATATGGCAGCCACCTGGCGCGATCTCCTTCACCGAGACCATGTGGTTGAGGCGCTCGGACCGGGGGCTACGCCCATCGACCGTCATACGGCATGGCCGATTCCGGCGCGGGTCGACGACATTGCATTGACCCACGGTCGTGTCATCTTTGTTGGTGATGCGGCCGCCGCTACCGACGTTCTGACCGGCGAAGGCATCGGACAGGCGCTGCTCACCGGACGGCTCGCCGCCGAGGCGATCATTTCAAATGGCACCCCTGCTGCGCGTTCGGCCGCCTACGAGGCCGCAGTCGAGCACCACCTCTTTGCCGATCATCGAATGTCGAGGCGTCTCGGACGCGTGCTCGCATCCCGGCGCGGTGCCGCAGGAGCGTTGGCAGTAGTCGAACGCAGCGGGTCGTGGGGCCGACGCAACTTCGCCCGCTGGATGTTCGAGGACGAACCGCGTGCGATCGCCGTCACACCGTCTCGCTGGCATCGGCGAGTGCTTCGTCAAGCAGGTGTGTGGTCCAATCGACCGCGGCCTGGCGCCGACTCAGACTGAGACTGGTGGCTGTGCCACCATCGCTGGGATGAAGACTGGAATCTTCCTCTTCGGTGGTGTCGAAATGAGCGACGCGGGTGCCGGACCACCGGCGCCTACCGATCGGCGCTACGGCGCATCTGAGGTGTGGCGGGCAACCGAACAAATTCTCGATATGGGGGTACTCGCTGATCGACTCGGCTACGACTCGTTCTGGCTGACCGAACATCACTTCCAGCACGAGGGTTACGAGATCGTTCCAAACGGCATCTTGATCGGCGCCATCCTTGCCGAGCGGACCGAACGGATTCGGATCGGTATGGCCTTCAACATCGTGCCCCAGTGGCATCCCCTCAAACTTGCCGAGGACTTCGCCACCCTTCATAACATTTCACGAGGTCGGGGGATCCTCGGCGTTGGTCGCGGCACCGTGCCCCGAGAAGCCGAAACACTCGGCACCAAGATCGGCAGTTTTGACAACCCTGATCGCAAGGATGCCGACGACCTCAACCGACAGATGTTTGACGAGGCGATGGCGGTCATACGACGCGCGCTCGACAACGAGACGTTCTCATTCCACGGCGATATCTACGACTTTCCGCCGGCAGGAATCCCCGATCGCGGCGGCTTCGTCGAGGAACTGAGCTTGCTGCCTCGGCCCCTCTACCCGTATGAGATCTGGCAGGCCATCACCTCACCACCGACCCTTGAGCAGGTTGCACGATCTGGATGGGGTGGGGTGTTCTGGAACAACCATCACTCGTTCACGAAGATGCGTTGGGAGCGTTTTGCCGAGATCCATGCGGAGGTCACTGGTAACGAACTGCAACGAGGCGCTAATCGCGCCCTTGTGCTGTGCACCTGCGTCGACGACTCGCGTGAGGCGGCCGTCGCGTCGGTGCGCAATGGCCACGACGAATTCTGGAAGTTTCTCGGGCCCTATGGGTGGTCGAAGGGGTACATGGGGCCCGACGGCAAACCATCGCCCCCGGGGCTGATCCCGACGCTCGAAGATTCGATGGACTGTCAACGAACGTGGGCGGTGGGCACTCCAGCCGATGTGGCTGAGGTCATTGCGAGCTATCGCAGCGACCTCGGACTCGAGAACCTCATCTTGTTCCCCGGCATGCCCGGCGATCCGTACTCCAAAGTTGCCGAGCAACTTCACCGACTTTCCGAGGAGGTGTTGCCCCTCGTCGAGTGACGCTGGGCATCGATATGACATCAGACTCCTCAGGCGCCGGTCGGCTTCGCGACGTCAGGGCAAGCGATCTCACTCCAGAGCAACAACCGCTCTGGGACGCCGTCATTGCAGGACCGCGCGGCGCGGCACCTTGGATGATCACCAACGGCGTGCTCGCCGGTCCATTCAACGCGTGGCTACAGGTTCCCGATCTCGGCGTCCCTCTGGCCGCAACCGGCGAGCGACTCCGATTCGGATCGTTACTCGACCCGATCACCCGTGAACTGGTCATCCTCACCGTTGGTGCTCATTGGAACAGCGAGTTCGAGTTCTGGGCCCATTCGGGAATCGGCAGATCCGAAGGCATGTCAGACGTTCTCATCGAAGCAATCGCTACTCAGGATGCTGCAGGTGTCCATCGGGTGGCGAGCCCTGCGGGTCGTGCGGCCTATGCAGTGACGAGGTCGCTTCTCACGAACGGGCACCCAAGCATCGAACTCGTCAATGGGCTTCGTGCCGAGATCGGGGACGCCGCCGCTGTAGAGGTGGTTGCTCTCGCTGGCTACTACACGACCGTCTCGTTCACCTTGAATGCGTTTCGAGTTCCGTTGCCCGACGGCGTCACCCGGCGTTGGCCCGATCGGTGACCGAAACCGACGGCTACGGTCTCGGCCATGAGCGAACTCCTTGATCTGTCCTCGCGGGTGATCGACAGCGGCCACACCGACCAGCCGGTGAATCGCGTGACCAACGAGCTCTCCGAACTCGGCAACGGCGTCGCCATCGTTGAGAGCTTCAGTCACTCAGTTGTCTTCGCAACTGGTGACGGTTTGTTGGCGTTTGATGCATCCGGCGGCCGGACTGGTGCAGCCGTTGCGGCGTCAATTGCTGAATGGTCACCTGAACCAGTGCGCCACTTGGTCTACACGCACGGCCATGCAGATCACGTTGGTGGGAGCCGCGACTTCGCCGCACGTTGGGGAACACCCACTGTCGTCGGCCACCGCAAGGTTGCTGATCGGCTTCGACGGTACCGCGACACGAACGATTGGAATGTTCGAATCAACGCCCGCCAGTTCGGTGGTATCGCCGCTGATCTGCAACTTGGCCTTGCTCCCGACGATGCATCGACGGCCGCGGGTGACGCCGCGTCATGGCGCCATTTCATCCCGAACGGAACGCTTGAACCCGACGTGATCGTCGACGATCGGTACACGACCATGATTGGTGATCTCGAAGTCGAGTTCGTCCATGATCGTGGTGAGACCGACGACCACTTGTGGTCGTGGGTGCCGTCGCATCGCGCCGTGGTCACCGGCGACTTCTTGATTTGGAACTTCCCCAATGCGGGGAACCCACAGAAGGTCCAGCGTTACCCGTCTGAGTGGGCGGCGGCACTTCGATCGATGGCGGCTCGAGAACCCGAACTGCTCCTACCTGCTCACGGTCTCCCGATCACCGGCCGAGACCGGATTGGCCGAGTGCTCGATGAGGTTGCATCCGCCCTGGAGCTGCTCGTTACCGAGGTGGTGGCTGCGATGAATGCTGGGGCAACGCTCGACGAGATTGTTCACACGGTTCACGTCGATGATGACACGCTCGCCAAGCCGTACCTTCGTCCGCTCTATGACGAGCCCGAATTTGTCATCCGCAACATCTGGCGCCTGTACGGCGGTTGGTGGGACGGCGCCGCGAGTCGGCTCAAGCCGGCCCGGGATGCTGACCTCAGTCGTGCGATTGCCCAACTCGCTGGTGGCGCAGGAGTGCTCGTCACCGAGGCCATCCGCTACGCCGATGCAGGCGACCTTCGGGTGGCATGCCACTTGATTGATCTCGCCGGATGGTCAGCCCCTGATGACCCCGAGGTTCATGAGGCTCGGGCGAGTATCTACCTTCGTCGGCGCAAGTTGGAGTCCTCGCTGATGGCAAAGGGCATCTTTGCTGCGGCGGCCCGCGAATCAACCGCAGTGGTCGACGGTTCAGGTGCCAAGTCCGACGAGCACGAGGGCGCTGAGCGCCAGCGCAATACCGAGACCCTGTAGTCGAGTGAGTCGCTCTCGGTCGATCGTCAACGCCAACGCAATCGTCGACGCGGGATAGAGCGACACGATTGCGGCTGTCACGGTCAACATGCCCCCGCGAACTGCGATGAGGTAGGCGATGTTGGCAGCGAGCACCATCACGCCGGCACCGAGTGCCCACCTCGCTCCGTCGCTCCCCCACACCCCAACGGGGTCAAATCCTCGCTTGCGCAATACGAGGTACACCGCCAGTACGCACGGCAACGCCAACAGTCGAGCGGCGAGGAGTGGCCACCAACCACTGTCGTCACCGGCACGTTCAAGTCCGATGAACCACAGCCCGAATGACCCGCCCGCCGCGAGCGCCAAGACGAGTTGACGTGGCACCACACCTGATCCTGAGCCAGCGCCACCGCTGATGAGTGCCACTGAGCCAACGGCGAGTGTGATGCCAGCAATCGTGAGCGCGCCGGGTCGTTCACCTAGCAGCAACCCAACAATGACGGGGATGACGGCAGAGGTGGTTCCGGTCACCGGCGAGGCAATGCTCATCGATCCGGACGCGAGCGCTGCATAGAAGGCCGTCACACCGAGCGTCCCCCCAGCACCGGCGAGCGCTCCCCACAGCATCGCCTGGCTCGATATCGGAGCAGGATCGACCATCACGGCGACGGCATACGCAATGATCATCATGAACTCCATGATCAGCGTCACCCTCAGTGCGGGCATTCGCCGTGCGGCGCGTCCGCCCATGTAGTCGGACCACCCGTACAAGACTGCGGAGATCACCGACACGACAAGCAACACACCAATCGGTGTAGCACCTTCGGATCGGTGCAAGCCGATCGTGCGGTATCCATTGGATACGAACGATCCGCACATGACCTACACTTCGTCGCCATGACCGGACCTGTAATCGGACGAACGCTCGCCGACTCCGTCCCCCATTGGCCAGAACCGGCGCGCCCGCCTGCGGGCGCCCCCAACGTCCTTGTCGTCCTGCTCGACGACGTTGGATTCAGCGACTTCGGTTGTTACGGAAGTGAGATCGCCACACCGGTCATCGACGGACTTGCTACCAAGGGTCTCCGCTTCACTGGGTTCCACACCACGGCGATGTGTTCAACCACTCGGGCAAGCCTCCTCACCGGCCACAACCACCACCGAGTGGGCATGGGCTGTCTTGCCAACTTCGACTCTGGGTTTCCCGGCTATCGCGGCAAACTCGACCCAACCGTGCCAACCGTCGCCGAGGTGCTGCGACCGCACGGCTACCGCAATTACATGGTCGGCAAGTGGCACGTTGTCCGCCTCACCGAAACCGGCCCAACCGGACCATTCGATGGTTGGCCGCTTAGTCGGGGGTTCGACCGCTATTACGGATTCCTCGACGCCGAGACCGATCACTACACGCCTGAACTCGTTCGTGACAACAGCCACATCACCGCTCCCGGTACGTGGGAGACCGGATATCACCTGACCGAGGACCTAGCCGATCACGCGATTGAGTTCCTCGCCGGCCATCACGTTGGCGCACCCGATACCCCATGGTTCATGCTCTTTGCCCCCGGTGCCTGTCATGCGCCGCATCAGGCACCACAAGCCTTGATCGACCGGTACGACACTGTGCTGGCAAAAGGTTGGGATCAGACGCGACGTGATCGTATCGCCCGGCAGATCGCGAGCGGCATCGTTCCCGCTGACACTGAGTTACCACCGCGCAACGACTGGGTTCAGGCATGGGACGACCACAGCGATGACGAGCGTCGTGTTTTCACCCGACTCGCAGCCGCGTACGCAGCAATGCTCGAGCACACCGACATGCAGTTGGGTCGGATCGTCGACTTCCTTGAACGTTCCGGCATGCGAGATAACACCATCATCATGGTGCTCTCCGACAACGGCGCAAGCCAAGAGGGTGGACCTCACGGCTTTGTCAACGCAATGGGCCCGTTCAACGGCATCAACGAACCGCTCGAGGACAAACTCGCCAACATCGACGCCATCGGTGGACCCGAGAGTCATTCGAACTTCCCGTGGGGATGGTCGATGGCCTCAAATACTCCGCTTCGTCGTTACAAACAGAACACGCATGGAGGTGGGGTCCGCGATCCGCTCGTGGTGTCGTGGCCCGGCCGGATCGGGCCCGCTGGTTCGCTTCGCCACCAGTTCTGCCATGCGAGCGACCTTGCACCAACGATCTGTGAACTGATCGGCGTTGAGCCAACGGTGCCGTTCGGTGGCACTGGCTTCGCGTCGGCGATTCGTGACGCCGAGGCGACAACCGGCAAATCAGTCCAGTACTTCGAAATGTTTGGCCACCGTGGCATCTGGTCAGACGGGATGAAGGCGGTGGCATTCCACGCACCAGGTACGGCCTTTGACGCCGATGTGTGGGAGTTGTACGACCTGCGCACCGACTTCAACGAGACCCACAACCTTGCCGATGAACGACCGGACGAACTGGCGCGCCTCGTCGATCTCTGGTGGCGTGAGGCAGAAGCAAACCAGGTGTTACCGCTCGATGATCGCTTCGGCGAACGATTCGCAGAGAACGCGACGCGTCACCTTGGCGATCGGCGGCACTTCACGTTCTGGCGCGGTGTGGGACACGTGCCGACCGACGTGGCACCCGACCTACGCAGTCGTTCGTATCGCATCACTGCTCATGTCGACTTCGCCGCAGGCGATGAGGGGGTTCTCATCGCCCACGGCGACCCTACGACTGGTTACTCACTCTTTGTCCGCGACGGCAAGCTGGTACACGATCTGAACATCGGCGGCTCTCATCAGGTCGTCGAGTCCAATCGCCTCATTCCCGCCGGCACGCGAACGCTTGGGTTCGAGATGGTGCGTCACACCGAAGGGTTCGGCAACCGGCGTCGCGGGGTAGGCACGCTGCTCATCGATGGTGAGCCAGCAGGTTCAATCGAGACGGAGAACATCTTCTGGTTACTCGTGTCGTGGTCAGGTCTCGACATCGGTTTCGACCGTGGCTCGACGGTGAGTAACTACCGAGGTCACGGCGTCGTTGACCCATTCATCTATACAGGGGTGCTCGAGCGGGTCGAGGTTGACCTGACGAACGACCAAGACCTCGACGCTGACGCGGCCGGACAGGTCGAACTCAGCCGCGAGTGACCGTTACCACCGCGTTGTAGTCGGGAATGCCGCTGGCGTCTTCGCGAGCATCAGCACCGATCAAGACGTTGCCTTCTGGCCACAGCACTTGCAGCGAACGGGAGGCCAATCTCGTACGAAAGACACGCCCCCGATACGACCCGGTTGACGACGTAAGCACGACGACGTCGCCGTCGCAGAGTGCTAACTCGTCGGCATCACGGTGATCCATAAACACCGCATCACGGGTTGTACCTGTCAATGGGTCAATATCGCCATGCACGATCGTGTTGAACTGCTTGCCGCGCCGTGTCGAGACCACGAACCGTCCCTCGGGGACGCTTGTGGCGCGCCGCTGCGGCACCGAAAACCGGCCACGTCCATCATTGGTTGGGAACACACCATCAGCGCAGAGATGACGCCCACCCCACTGCACAGAATCGCCGGTGGCACCCAGCGTCTCGATACCTGCATAGAGCGGCACGACGTCCGCGATCTCGGCCCGCAAGGCGGCGTTGGTTGCCCAGTCGAAGTGGGGCGCGACATCAGGGTTGACGGCGCGAGCGAGGTCTGCCCACACCCGCCACTCGCTTGCCGCCTCCCCTACTTGCCGTGGGATCTCAGGCGAGAAGATGATGCGTCGCTCTGTCGATGTTTCAGTGCCGCCACCCTCTTGTTCGTAACGAGTTCGTACGGGCAACAAGATGACATCGTCGCCGGGGATCAACATCTGAGTGGTGGCGACGATGTCGAGGTGCACCCGAGTGGGAAGCGTCGAGAGTGCAGCACGCACACGCTTCGGATCAGGCAAAACCTCAATCATGTTGCCGCCTGAGGCAATGAACACGTCGAGGCGGCCCTCAGCCGCGGCATCGAGCATCTCCGGCGCGGTAAGTCCCGGCCGGTCTGGCACCTGGAAGCCCCACTTCTCGCTCAACGCAGCTGCATGCTCGACGTCAACAGGTTCGCCACCGGGCAATGCGGTGGCGTACGCACCCATCTCGGCGCCGCCCTGCACACCGGAATGGCCACGAATGGGCATGAGGCCCGCACCGTTGCGCCCGATGTTGCCGCGTGCCAATGCGAGATTCACGATGGCACGCACCCCATCAACCGAATCTCGATGTTGCGTGATCCCCATCGACCACAACAGGATCGCTGCATCAGCTCGCTCATACTCGTCGGCGAATGCGTCAACGATTGCGGCGTCGACACCTGCTTCACTCAACAGATCGTCATCGTCGAGTTGGTCGAGATGGGCCACGAGTTCGTCCCATCCTGAGGTGTGGTCGCTGATGAAGCTGCGGTCGATGGCATTACGAGCGATGAGCCGTCTGAGCACCGCCATCGCAAGCGCCACGTCTCCCCCTGGCCGAACCGGCACATGAAGGTCGCACAACTTCGTACCAAAGAGTGCGGAGTCGAGATTGCTCGGCACCCAATATCGCTCGAGGGCCGGTTCGAGATACGGGTTGATCACCACCACACGGCACCCGCGAATGCGCGCAAGATGGAGATACTTCGTGAACACCGGCTGGTTCGCTGCCGGATTGGCGCCCCAGATCACGATGAGGTCGCTCTCGATGATGTCTTCCATCGAGCAGGTCGTTGCGGCGACGCCAATCGTGGATTTCAGTCCAACGGTGGATGGCGAGTGGCATACCCGCGCCGCCGAATCAACTGATGCGATCCCCATCGCACGCGCTGCTTTGGCTGCCGAGTAGTACACCTCGTTGGTGATGCCGCGGCTCGTGAGGTACACGGCTGAACGGTCGCCACCAGCGGCACGAACCGCCTGCGCTACTGCATCCATCGCCTCTTCCCAGGTCACCCGAGTGAAGCCAGGTTCGCCCCGGCGACGTCGCATTGGATAGGCCAACCGGCCGAGGGCCCTCAACGCGGCCCCGTCAAAATCGGCCAGCGCGTCAACGTCGCTCAACGCAGTATCGGCCATTGCCGGCGCGGTGTTCATTTCGAGCAGGCGAAGACGGGTGGTGCACAGATGCACACCGTCTTGACCCCAATCGTGAAGGCCAGCAACACCAAGTGCGCATCCATCGCACGCACCTCGCGTCAGGATCTTCCATGCGTACCCGAGATCATGGCGATTGGCCACGACCGTGCGCACCATGTCGCCGTAATGGTTTGGCTTGGTCAGTCCAATGCCATTTGGCCGCCACGACACCCACAACGAGGGACGAACGCGACGAAGGTGCCAACGCCACGGCCACACCCGCAGCGGCCGCCACGAGATCATCGACGGGGGTCCGGTTCGGGGGCGACGTAGACCGTGCAACGGTCATCACGAGCGAATCCGATGAGGCGCAACCCCGCTCGGGTCGCGGCGTCAACGGCGAGCGACGATGGCGCGCTCACCGCAACCAACGTCGAGAACCCCGCGGCGCACGCCTTCTGCACCATCTCGAAGCTGGCACGACCGCTGATCACGAGCGTCCAGCCGCTTGCAGGCAACCGGCCCTCAGCATGCATCCGGCCGACGACTTTGTCGACAGCATTGTGCCGACCAATGTCTTCGGCAATATCGATCAGCCGACCATCAAGATCTACCGCTGCTGCCGCGTGCGATCCGCCGGTCAGCGCAAATACTTCCTGCCCCGAACGCAGCGACGCCATTGCCGAGGCGATCATCTCGGCGGTCGGAGCCGAAGAGGGTGCCACCTCAGCAACACCAGCAACGAGCGACGCCATGTCGACCGTGCCGCACGCCCCGCACGATGCCGACACGGTGCCAAGACGGGGAGTCGACGAGCCCGGAAGCCGTCCGGTAGCAACGCTCACAGTCGCGACCGTCGGGGCCTCGCGGACGACCACCTCGGGGTGAACGTCATGGGGCAGCAAGCCCTCGGCGATGCAGAATCCAATCGCCATCGACGAAAGATCATCTGGGGTGCACATCGTGGTGGCGATGACGGTGCCGTCAGCCTCAATGGCGACCGGGTGTTCAACCACCAACCACTCCTCGCTTCGTACCGACCACCCTCCGGTCTGACGATCAGCGCCATGGCGTCGGGCACGGCCATTCAGCGGTCGGGACGTCACCTCCACAGTGTGGCAGGCGACGCGCCGCCACTGCGCAACGAACGATCAGCCGTAGCTTCGACCAAGGCCGGCAGTCGCGTCTGACTGCACGCCATAAGGCGGAATCGGGTAGCGCAGACCATTGCGCGCCAGGGCTTCGAGACCATCGATCACACCGGGGAGAAATCGTGGTGGAAGCGCCATCAACAATTCGTCTTCCATCACGCCCCCATAGCGGCGCTCGGCAAAGCATGGAATCGACAAACTGGGTTCACCAGTGGACAAGGCGCGACCCCACGAGTCAGCGCACGACGATTCGCCGACGCAACCCCATTCGAGTTTGCGGTAGCCGATCCACTGGAGGCCGTTAATGAACAGAATCATCTGCGCCGGAGTGGCGTAGATCAAACAAATGTCAGGTGGGTCGAGTCGACCGCTGGCGAGAGGTGAGACGGCCATTGCTTCGTAGTCGCCAAATGGCACCACTGTCATGGCGTGTTGATGCGCTGACGCATCCTCAATCGTGCCGTACCACACGCCATTCATGCGACTGCCCGACAGCCACTCGTCGTCACGTGGATGCAATCCGATCACCGTGGCGCACTGGTCACCCACCAGATCGTCAACGGTGATACCAACCGTCCATCCAAGTCGACTGGCCTGGCCAACGACTTGGTCGGTGGTGTGAATCGCCGACGGTCGACGGATCTTCGGAATCGCCTCCATCTCGGCACGATGGCGAAACATCTTCATGCCAATGGGTGTCGTCCGGAGGCGGAGCAGCCGCTGCAGATCGTCGACGATGCGGCCCCACTCAAGCCGATCCCCAACCGATACCCGAACATTGTCATCGTGCTCACCCATCGCCACTCCTTTGATTCACGCTCAACGACGCGCGTCATGCGATCGCCGTGAACAATGGTGACATGGCATGGCAGCCTCGAATGCACTGGGACTGGTTGGTCGCCGAAAGTCGACTATCGCCCGCCGAAGACCAGTTCCGCACAACGCATCGATGCTCGATCTGTGGCACGTGGTTGGTTCAACGTGTTGACAACGTGCCGGAGTCGATTCGCATCAACACGATTGAGGACGACCGCATGGTGCAGGATCCCATGCCGTCGATGTCACAGGTGCTTCGCTGGTCGACATTGGGCGGTGAACTTGACATTCGCTGCCGTTGCGGATGGCCACACCGACTCACCGCCACCGGTCACTGGTGACCTTACGGCGCTGGACGCATCCGGCAACGCCGCGCGGAAGACATCGCTAATCCGTGTCCATCGATCGTCACTGGACATCGTGGTACCGGGTCACCATAGAGGGCGACACTAGGCGCAATCCCTTGCGGGCGCACACATACCTGTCCCGCCGCCTCCGTTACGTCCGTCGGCCACTCACGCAACAGAGGTGATCGCAGCGATGACCTCATCCACCACGCCGTGCACCAACGCTCGCATCTCCTCGTCCGTTCGGTCTTGAATCGGATGCGCCACGTAGACACGTGCGACGTCAGGAAAGCCGAGCGCCGCAGCCTGGGCGTCAGCTCCTGACACGAATTCCGATGATGCAATGAAAACACCCGGCACTCCACGGGTTTCGAGATCGACGATGTCGTGCACACTGCACGACGTGCAACTGCCTCAATCTGCAAGCGCTTCGATCACCAACGTGCACTGCGTGGCGATCTCATGTCGAAGGTCGACAGGTGCTGGCTTGGTGAACGTCGGCTTGCGGTAACGGCGAACGTTTGCACCACGTTCGATGATGATCCGTTCGAGTTCGTCGAGAAAGACATCACCACGCGGCTTGGAGATGTCGAGCAACGCAACGACGTGCCCTTCAAGGCTGCCCGGGCGATCGAGACGTTGCCGAGTTGCTGGACGTCGCTCCGAGGTCGGATCGAGCACGGTGGTCATGGCTGAACCTTAGCCAGCACGGGCAGCGTCATGAGCCGACCGCCACCGTCACCGGATCGCTGCCGGTGCCCCCGTTGACCCAACCACCGATCATTGTTGAGAACAAGCCCGCTCCCCCTCCCGCGTGCGCGAGCAGAATGCCGTCAGGACGGAACTTGGACACGGTTGCATCACGAAGCGACTCCGGCAGACCCTCGGCCATGCCTTGGGTCCCCCGTATGAGATCGCTGCCCGGACGCTGCAGCGCGTGGTGCAACGCATCGAGGGTTCGCGATCGGTCCCATCTAGCTTCGTGGAAGATCCGAGCATGATCGGGCGCGATCACGAGAACCACGTCAAACGCCATCGCCAACTTGGGGTGATGCATACTCCACAGCGACGCAGCAAGAGTGGCGATGAGTTCGTCGGGCGTGCGAGCCAATTGGTCGACGATGCACTTTGGTCCTTCACCGGCGAACACGGTCACCGCGTCGACACCTGGGTCCATTCCACGGGCAACAGAAAGAGGGCTGAACGGCGAGCCTTCCTCATCTTCAGCGAAGCAGAAGGTCAATTTGCCAGGATTGCCATGAGTGGCGCGATCGACCTCGCCCGGCCGACCACCACCGACATTGCGGATCGCCAGTTGCACCGCACGGCCGATCGTCATATTGGCCCGTGTTCCCTGGCCGAACACGTTCATTCCCGAATTCATCCCGATCGCCCGGGTGCCAGGCCCATTGCAGATAATGACGGGCCCAACGCCCATCGTCGTACAGAGCACGCCGTGCATATTGAACGTATCGGTGCACGCAGCTTCGAGCGCTGCAATGACCCACGGCAAGTACTCGGGCAGACAGCCCGCCATCACTGCGTTAATGGCGATCTTCTCCACCGTCAGTTCCACAAGGTCGGGAGGGGCAAGCGCAATCACGTCATCCGGTGCGCGTGTGGTGCCAGTCAACATATTCAGCACTCGTTCAGGGGTCGGCGGCACCACGGGAAGACCGTCCGTCCACCCGCGGGCGAACATCGCTTCGAATTCATCCTCGGCACCTGCAAACTCGACGTAGCGGGATCGAATCGGCACATCCGAGAACGCGGCCCGAAGCGCATCGACACGATCAGGATCCACGCTCATCGAACCACACCCTGGTCGCATCACGGGCAGGTCTGCACCGAGCTCACCGATGCCTGTCACTTGGCGCCATTCCTCGCGCGACCAGCCAACCGTGCGAGCGACTTCAACACCGTCAACCACCCGAATGAGTGTGGGCACCGTCTCGATGTCGTGGTGCCATGACACGGAGAGGTCGACATCGTGGATTGCCGCAACCTCTCGAGGAAAGTGCGGATCGTCTTGGGTGTAGACCGTGAGATCTGATGCGGCTGCGATCTCAGCCAGGAGCGGCGCCGTCATCCGGCAGGTCTCACACTCGTGCTTCACCACGACGACCAGACCGTCTGGGAGCTCAGGCTTGGCAGCAGCGTTCGAGGAACTCATGACTTCACGGTACTCTCCGAGGCGGAGGTGTCTGAGCGCCTGGTGGGCTCCGCCGTCTTCAACACGGTCGGGACGGACGAACTCCGTCCGGCGGGTTCGATTCCCGTCCACCTCCGCCAGTCATTCACGTCGCCCCAGAACCCGACGGTCGCCGACCCGCCGCGTAAAACCACACGTGTCGAGGCACACGGCGAGCGGGATCGCGTGTTTGCGTGTGATACCTAAGGTCGTTCGAAGATCGGACACGGTGAAACCCTCGGGGTGCTCCTCCCACAGCTGCGTCAACGTCGGCACAAGGCCAGCGAGCGTGTCGCGATGGAAGTAGATGTTGTCGTGAGCGACAAATACGCCGAGTCGAACCAGCCTGCCGAGCGTTGCTCGATCGACATCATCGACTGAATCAGGGGTCACACCTTGTCGTTGCACTCGTTCCACTATGGGGTGATCGAGCGCCGGGTCGCGAGCTCCTCGCCGTGCTTGGCCATGCTCAATGACCACGTCGTCCATCGTGCCCAACAAGAGTCGTTCGTGGTCGTCACGTTCAGAGAGTGCGACCGGACCGTGACGCAACATCGCCGTCAGCGCGTCGACGGTTGCGGCAACCGTCGATGGTGCAGCGATCCACCCCGGAATCACATCGTCTACGTGACGTCCTACTCGCCGATGCGCGTCGGCCGAGCGAAGCCATCCGTGTTGCGCGAGCACTGACTCGACTGAACCATCAGGCCGACTGCGCGACGGCTTCAGCACCGGATCGACGTCGAGCACCTCGGCGCCGCCCAGCACATGACCCGATCCAATGCTTCGGACGATGAGGTGATCACCGGGCCGAAGCGGTAGCGGCGGTTCAAACCGGAGTCGAGCGTGGCCGTCGACTGCAAGGGGTCGAACATGTGCCGCGCGACGCGCCGCCCCGAGGTGCACCTCAACCCGCGACGGGTAGGGACTCACGACGTTGAGCCAGCGAACATCGACGGTGCTCGTGTGCATCCAGCCATCGGGTCGCACCACCAACGCACCGCGAACCACGTCCTCAACACTGACGCCGGACAAATTCAGGGCCACTCTTGAGCGCGAGGTGGCTTCGTCAACCGCTACGCCATGACGCTGCAGACCCCGCACCGTTGCTGCAGTTCCGCCTGGAGCGAGCAGCACTCGATCACCGGTGCGCACCGCGCCGCTATCGAGCGTGCCCGTCACCACCGTTCCCGAACCGGCAATGTGAAACGAGCGATCGACCACGAGGCGGAGCGCACGATGGGCATGCACCCCGCTTTCAGCATCCACGCGGGCGGTCAGCGCAGCGAGCACCTCAATTGCGTCGTCGATGCCCTCGCCGGTGACCGACGAGGTGGGAACGACGGTGACCCACTCAACGGCGGAGCCATGCGTGAGATGTTCGACCTCGGTGTGCGCCTCGATCCGGCGCACCTCGTCGACGAGATCACAGCGCGTGAGGGCGACCACGCCGAACGCGATACCTGCTGACTCAATGGCGGCAAGGTGTTCTCGGGTCTGAGCCCTCGGCCCTTCCACCGCATCGATAACGAGCAGCGCAACGTCAGCAAGTCCAACGCCCGCAACCATCGTTCGGAGGTAGTCGGAGTGCCCTGGCACATCGATGATGTCGAGCACCGTGCCGTCACTTGACGCAACATGTGCAAAGCCAAGATCGAGTGTGAGTCCACGTCGACGTTCCTCGGAGTACCGGTCGGGTTCAATGCCGGTCATTGCTCGAACGAGCGCGCTCTTGCCATGGTCAACGTGACCGGCGGTTGCAATCACTGCCATGTCAGTCCTTCAGGGCCGTCAGCGCATCGACAATGAGTGCATCATCTGCTGGATCGATCGCACGAAGATCGATCAGTGTCCGTCCGTGATGCACTCTCGCAATGATGGGGAGCGGCGATGCTGCACGCAACGCCTCGCTGTGATCTCCGCTGATGGCAATCGCCGCCGATGGCACCGTCGCATCGGGAGCAGCGCCTGCTCCGACAACCGCATCGGTTCGCTCAACGACGCCAATGCCAGCACTGTCGACAACTGCCGCCGCGCGTGCAAGCAACGACGTTTGGGTTCGCACCACCATCGACCAGAACGGCACGGTGCTCGCAACATCGCGGCGAAGATGAGCGAGCAGAACCTCTTGCAGCGGCAACAAGGCATGATGGCCGGGCCGCAACGCACGCATGAGTGGATGCGCTGCGCAGCGCGCCACCAGTTCCGCGCGACCAGCGATGATTCCGCACTGTGGGCCGCCGAGCAGTTTGTCCCCGCTAAACGTGACGATGTCGGCACCGGCAGCGAGCGCCTGGCGCACGCCAGGTTCGGTGGTCAACCACGAAGGGACCGGGCGGAAGTCGTTCGGCAACCAAGGAACGCCGTTGTCAAGGAGACCGGAGCCAAGATCGGCCACCACCGGCACCTCGAGTGTTGCGAGGTCTTCGATGGCTGTTCGTTGGACAAACCCATCGATGGAGAAATTCGAAGGGTGCACCCGCATCACCAAGGCGACATCATTCGATGGCTCATCGATCGCCGCCCGGTAGTCCCCCAGCCGAGTGCGATTCGTCGTGCCAACGTCGACAAGGCGAGCACCTGATCGCGCCATCACATCTGGAATACGAAATCCGCCACCGATCTCCACGCTTTCGCCGCGTGACACCGCCACATCGCGGCCAGCCGCAAGTGCGGCGAGCACCAACAGCACGGCTGCCGCGTTGTTGTTCACCACGACGGCCGCCTCTGCTCCGGTCAGCAAGCGGATCAGATGAGCGATGGGATCATGCCGAGATCCCCGACTGCCGTCGTTGATATCGAACTCCACATTGACGGCACGTCCACCGCGAGCAACCGCAAGTGGGGCGCGGCCAAGATTGGTGTGGAGCAAGACCCCAGTGGCGTTGATCACCTCACCCATGAGTGACTGAGCAAGTTGATGCCCGACGTCAAGGGCACGGACGGTGATCTCCTCGTGGGTTCCGCCCTCGGCTATCGCACGTCGAGCCACATCGACGAGCACGGCATGAGGAACGTCGACGTCATTGGCGAGTCGACGGGCGAGGGCGTCCACCGAAGGCGGACGATTGTCACGAATCGAGTGCCCCTCCCCCACGACGCAGAACATAGTGGCGTCGATGAGCTCAGTGCTCAGGTGAGCACAAAGCCGTCGTAGCCATTGGTAGCGACGGCATCAATGCGCTTGCGGTAACGGGGGGCGCCACCGTTGTAGATCATGTGCCGTTTCACGTCTCGCCCATCAACATTTGAGTTGTAGCCCGTGAACCAACTCCGTGCATTGCGCAAGAGCACCATGCCGTACAGGTCTTCAACTTCGCGAACCCACGCATCTTGAGCCTCCACCTTGCATTCGACCCGACGGTGCCCCGACGCCCGCATGTGTTCGATGAGGTCGCTCGCCCACTCGACCGAGGTCTCAATCGCGCGCGGGAAATTCGTGGACACCGACGCCCCTTGGGGTCCGGCCAACATGATCATGTTCGGAAAACCGGCGACCTGGACACCGAGGTACGTGCGAGGGCCCGCCTCCCACGCGTCACGGAGCGTTCTGCCTCCGATGCCGCGGATGTCCATACGGTCAAAGGCCCCAGTGATCGCGTCAAACCCAGTGGCATAAATGATGATGTCGAACTCGTAGACGGCGTC
>JAPOJQ010000052.1 GCA_029978335.1 Actinomycetota bacterium | reverse complement strand
CTCTCCGACGTGGCGATCAACGGTGTACCGAGGTACGCGGCGTCGCATCCCAGTACGAGCGCAGCATTGAGCGATGCTCGATCGGTGATGCCACCGGCGAGTACCAGCGGGATATCACATTCAGCGCGAACCGCACGAACGAATGCAAACGGGTTCATCCAGCCGGTGAAACCACCAGCACCGGCTGATAACAACACCAGGCCGTCGCAACCCGCATCGATAGCGCGGCGGGCATGATGCAGTGTCGCAACAACCGCTAGCACCGCCGTGCCCGCATCATGGGCTGGAGCCACCACCGCCGATGGACCGCCGACGCTCACGATCACGGCATCGGCGTTGCTGTTCAGCACCGCTGCAAGGTCGCGGTCAAGCCGATCACCAGCGAGACGGAGCGGAATGTTGACCGCGTAGCCCGCTCGAGCATCACCGGCGGCGTCATCGATGTGACGCAGCCACGTCACGAGTTCGTCTGGCGAGGCATTCGTCGTGGGAAACGAACCCATGATGCCAGCATTGCGCGAAGCGATGACGAGGTCGGGCCCCGATACCCCCGTCATCGGGGCGGCAATCAGTGGCAGGGTCTGATCGGACCAGCAGGTCCGTAGGTCGATCGTCATCGACGTACGGTCAGCGTCCGGTCCATGAAGGTGAGCGCTTCTCTGCGAACGCCCGTGGTCCCTCTTTGGCGTCTTCAGACCTGAAGACCTCAGCCATCACCGGTCGTTGCAGTTCCCAGAAGGCAGCCTCAGTGCGTCCCTGCACTTCGCGGATCATCTGCTTTGAAGCCGCAACGGCCAGCGGGGCATTCCGCGCGATGCGTTCGGCCAACTCGAGTGCGCCATCGACGGCTCCACCCTTCGGCGTGATCCGAGAGACCAACCCGTAGTCCAATCCTCGTTCGGCCGTGATCGGGTCAGCGGTCAACGCCATCTCCATCGCCACGGCGTACGGCACCCTGCTCGGCAAGCGCAAGAGTGCACCGCCGGCCGCGAACAACCCGACGCCCACTTCGGGAATACCGAGCTTCACACCCTCAGCGGCGACGATGAGGTCGCAGGTGAGCGCCACTTCAAGACCACCGGCAAGCGCAAAACCCTCCACCGCTGCAATCAGCGGCTTGCGTGCACCGTTCTCAAGGAACTCGTTAAAACCTTGAGGTGGGCCTCCAGCAGCGAACGCCTTCAAATCCATTCCGGCACAAAAGCCGCGACCAGCCCCCGTGAGGACGCCAGCGGTGAGGTCTGGATTGCCGTCGAGCTGCGCAACAGCAGCAACGAGACCTTGGGCGAGATCAGTGTTGACGGCGTTCATCTGGTCGGGACGGTTGAGGGTGATCAGAAGCACGCGTCCGCGTGCCTCGGTCAGGACTGCAGGTTCACTCATGTCGTCATCGTGTCACAGGCACAGGGCCGTGCGAACTACCCGAATGCGCTGATCAACACGGCCCGTCCACCGGCCGGACCCGCCACCCATCGACCTCACTGCCGGGCTCGACGAGCATGACGATGCAGCCGCCGAATCCTCCGCCGGTCATGCGGGCGCCGAGCACCCCTCGCGTTGCGAGCGCTGACGCCACCGCGTCGTCCATTGCGGCAGTCGAGACGGCATAGTCCTCCGCCAGGCTTCGGTGGCTGTCAACCATCAACGCACCGAACGCGACAAGATCGCACGCTGCTAGGGCGTCAACCGCCGACCGAACCCGAGCATTCTCGGTGATGACATGGCGTGCTCGCCGACGCAACACATCGTCGTCGATCTCGTCGAGCTGGCTGAGGGTTGCTGTCGCTAACGGGCCGATCTGTTGCTCGATAGCGGCGCATTCGCGTACGCGTTGGGTGTAGCCGCTTGCGGCAAGCGTGCGTTGGGCGACATGGCGTATGACGATCTCCGCATCAGGTGGCACTGGAACGTGCGCAATGCTCGCCGATGCGACATCGATCACGGTTGCGTGACCGTCACGGGCATGAACGATTGCCGTTTGGTCCAACAGTCCCGTCGGCACACCGGTCGCGTGTCGCTCCGCCGCACTCGCGAGTGCAATGAGTTCATGCGGGGTCATGTCGGCACCACACGCTAGGGCGAGGGCAATGTCAAGAGCTGCGCTTGAGGACAAACCGGCACCGATCGGAATCGTGGTCGTGATCGTGCCATGAAGTCCGACCCACCCAGTGCGTTCAGCCAACAGCGTTGCAATTGCATGAACATGGCGAGTCCAACCAGATGGCGGTTCGTCCCCTGGCACCAGAGCCACCACAGGCTCGTCGTCTGAGCGAAGCTGAATACGGTCCGATCGAGTTCCGGTGATGGTCGTCCAGCGGTCAATCGCAATCGGCAGTGCAAGGCCACCGGTGTAATCGGTGTGATCCCCGATCAAATTCACGCGGCCTGGAACGGCGACGGCGACATCGTCACTCGTCATGCGAGTTCCCGAAGTCGACGCGCCACCTCGCTCGGCTCCACCGGGTTGAAGTACTCCCCAGTGGCAACTTCGGCTGCGGCGATGAACCTCGACAATCCTGCGGAGCGCCACGGCGACACGATTTCGATGCGCAACCACGCGGGCGGACCATCTGACCAATTGACGGGGGCTTGGTTGATCCACAACATGTACGGCAAGTCACGCTCGTAGAAGCGATCGAGCCGGCTCATCACATCGACCAGCACGGCGGCGAGCCCATCGAGTTCGACCTCCGACAGCGATACAAGGTCACCCACCTGTCGGCGCGGCGCGATGTCAATAGAGACGGGATGAATTGGTGCATGTGGCACCACCACCGTCCAGTCGTTGGCCACCAGCACTTCTCGATCGCCCGGGTCGTGGTCCGGCGTCCACCCGGCCTTGAGCAGTCGGGCCTGACGGTCAGGAACGTGATCAAAGGCGTAGATCTGACCGTGCGGATGGCTGATCGTTGCACCAACTTCGGCCCCTCGGTTCTCGAAGATAAGGACGTAGTTGACCCCTGGCTCTGCCCGTAGCGCTGCGGTTCGTTGCGCCCACAGATCGATGACGGCACGAACCCCGTCGACTCCGAGCGACGCGAAACTCGCGTCGTGATTGGGCGTGTACAACACCACCTCGCAACGACCTTCGCCGAGCGCCGGCCATCGATTCGGAAAAGATCGAACCGAATACGGCTCAGGGGCTTCACGTCCACCAACGCAAAACGGGCATCCGTCATGTGGAAGGTTCGGACGCCGCTGCCGACTCCCGACGATGTGCACCACCGTGCCGAGATGCGGGTCGATACGAACATCGCCGTTCATGAGCGCTCCTTGATGACGAGCAACAGGCTCGACTCGGGGTGCATGATCGGCAGCTGCAAGCCCACATGTTCCAGATGCCGACCCGTGGCGGTCACGCCGTTCGTCGTCCACGCTGGCTGATGACGCGACCAGCCGAGAGGCTCACCGAGATCGGTGTCGACACTCACGTGGTAGACGCGATCCCCAGGAAGACCCGGGACGCGCAATGGTGCAGCATGATGTGTGACATCGGAATCAAGACGGCTCACCAGCACCACCGCGGCTGAGCCGTCAGCAGCAATCACCCCGTGTGCATCGGTGCCGTCATGTGGTCGATCGATCCTCACGGTCCGACCATGATGCAAGAGATCTCGGTAGCGGCGATGCATATCGACCATCCGGCGAACCCGCTCGAGCCCCTCGTCATCAAGCCGCAGCAGGTCCCACTCAATGCCAAACGAGCCGAAGAGTGCTGCCCCAGCGCGGAATCCATCGCGATGTCGACGCAAGGTGGTGTGGGTAAGAGGAGCGCCGATGTGTGCCCCCATGAGTTCGGGAGGGAACAACACCGAGAATCCCCGGTGGATGCGATGGCGATCGAGCGGGTCCATCGTGTCGCTCGTCCAGACGCGGTCGGTCCGCGCCAGAATGCCGAGATCGGCACGGCCACCGCCCGATGCGCAACTTTCAATCTCGATCGACGGATGAGCAACGCGAATTCGATCGATGAGCTCGTACACGCCAAGCGTCTGGCGGTGCACCCCGGCACCTCTTCCGCTTGCCGCATGCACGAGGTCGCGGTTGTGGTCCCACTTGATGTAGGCGATGTCATGAGTGCTCACGACCGCGTCAATGGCCGAAAACAGGTAGTCGCGGACGTCAGCTCGACCCAGGTCGAGAACGAGTTGGTGGCGCCCAAGCGGTGGCTCATACCGAAGGTCGCCAATCACCCAATCCGGATGCTCACGGAAGAGGTCTGAGTCGGGGTTGACCATCTCAGGCTCAAACCACAACCCGAACTCCATCCCAAGGGCGCGGACGTGCTCGATGAGCGGCGCTAAGCCGGTCGGCCACGCCTCAGGCGATACCCACCAGTCGCCGAGACCACTCGTGTCATCACGACGCGATCCGAACCACCCGTCGTCAAGCACAAATCGTTCAACGCCGACCTGCGCCGCTCGATCCGCGAGTGCGCGCAACCGATTGAGGTCATGATCGAAGTACACGGCCTCCCATGTGTTGAGATGAATCGGTCGAGGACCAGCCGGATGCGACGGCCGAGCCCGAATGAACGAATGGAAGGCATCACTGACACCGCCGAGGCCGGATGATGAATAGGCGAGGTGCAGGGTTGGCGCAACATACGTTTCACTCGCCGCAAGATCGACCTCGCCGAGCTCAAGAACCTCCCCCGCCTGGATAACGCGACGACCGTCGGTCACCCCATCGGCGATGAGCTCGTAATTACCGCTCCACGCAAGATGTGCGGCCCAGACTTCACCCCGCTGTTCACTGAAGCCCGATGTACCGACCATCACGCTCGGCGAACGCTCATGCGACGTCCGGCCGCGTCGATTCTCGACCACGACGGCTTGGCGTCCCCACGTCGCCTGATGACGTCCGAACTCGTTGTTGTGACGTCCACCGAAAGTCAGCACCTCGTCGGCATGCCTCCCGACGGGCAGACCGAGTCGAAGTCGGCTGAGGCGATATACCTCTTCGCCGAAATTGGTCACGCGTGCATCGATGGAGATGACGCCGCCAACGCCAAGCGATATCGACACCGTGAAACCCAATTGAGCAATTGGATCAACGAGTTCGGCGTGAAAGGACCAGCGATCATGCTGGCTTGACCGATGCTCGACGATCGGAGCACCGTCGGACCCATCCGACCTACATCCTTCAATGCCTGGGCGCCCCGCCCAACCACGTGCCGCTTCAGCGATGATGCCAAACGGTGCGTCGGTGTCGAGCCCGCCGCCAGGCACCGGGCGTTCAAAGAGGGCGGCATCGATGTCGTCGTTGCCAAGTGCAGCACCCCAATACGCAATCGCCGGCATTCCACCATCGCCGACCACCACCAACGAGGTGTGATCGTCGGTCAGATGGGCGAGCACGCGTCGAGGATGCTGCGCCATGATCAACCTTCAATCGCTCGGGCGAGATCATCCACGATCTCAACGCCATTCAGTGCAGCGAGTGTGCTGGGAGGACAACGCAACTTCATGGCACGACTACCGCCACCAACGACCACCGATGGTCGTGCCATGACGGCCGCATCGACCCACACCGGCAGATTGGCGGGCAGACCGAAGGGCGTCACACCACCCATGATCATTCCGGTGAGGTCGCCCGTTGCATCGGCGGGAGCGAACGACACTTTGCGAGCGCCGAGACGCCGCCGCACCATGCCGTTGACATCGAGTCGGTGGGTGGCGAGCACCACACACGCAACGTGTCGTGGCACGTCCTCTTTGGTCGCAATGAGAATGGTGTTGGCCGAGTCGGCAGGGTCGATGCCGTACGCCTCGCAGAACGCTGCGGTGTCGGCCAGATCTGGATCGCACTCGATCACGTCGAATGCCGCACCAGTTGACGCGGCAGCGTCGACGACGAGCTGCTCAATGGGATTCACCCGAGGATCCACGCCGGCCAGTCTCGCACCTTGCTCCTCCCTCCGACACGGCTCAAGCGGCGGGTCGTTCGTTGACCGCCGTCACGACCGCCACATACGGTGTGATGAGGGGTCTTATGAGTCATCACCACGGTCATGGACATTCGCATGGCCACATCGCGCCACCTGAGGTCGTTGATATCGACACCGGGGTTTACGCCTACATCCAGCCCGACGGCACATGGTGGATCAACAACTGCGGCATTCTCGCAGGCGCCGGAGAATCGATACTGGTCGACACCTGCTCCACCGAACGGCGCACACGTGTGTTGCTGGAGACGGTGAACCAGATTGAACCCGGTCCGATCCGAGCGGTGGTGAACACCCACCACCACGGCGATCACACCCACGGGAACTGGCTCACTCGACCGGCCGCGATTATTGGCCATCGCCGCTGCAGGGAAGCCATCCTTTCAGCCGGCCTCCCCCACTTTGAGGGTGTGTTCTCGCCGGTCGACTGGGGCGACATCGAACTTGCACCGCCCATGGTGACCTTTGAGGATCGAATCGACGTGCATATCGGTGACATCAGGGCTGAGTTGCACTACATCGGAACGCCGGCCCACACCACGAACGACATCGTCGTATGGCTGCCTGACCGCCGCGTGTTGTTCACCGGTGACTTGGTCTTCAACGGCGGCACGCCGTTCATGGTGATGGGTTCGGTCACCGGTTCGCTTGCTGCACTTGAACACCTGTCGTCGTTCGACGCCGACGTAGTCGTGCCAGGTCACGGCCCCGTGTGCGACATGACGGTCATCGAACGGCTTCGGCGCTACGACGAGTTCATCCTCGACGTTGCGACACGGGCGGTCAACGACGGTGTCTCGCCGCTCGAGGCGGCACGCGACACCGACCTCGGCGAGTTCAGCGAACTCAGCGATAGCGAACGCCTTGTCGGGAACCTTCATCGAGCGATGTTCGAGTTGGCAGGGGCTGATCCCGGCGCACCGATCGACCTCGTCGCTGCCATTGGCGACATGGTGGCGTACAACGGTGGCAAGCCCCTCACCTGCCTCGCCTAGTTACGGCAGCATCACCTGCCCGGTCGGACCTGCCAGTTCGACGACGAGTCGAGCACTCTCACCTTCGATGACGTTCATCGTCTCGCCGAGCGCACTCAGCAGTTGCTGCACCCGTTCCGGGTCAGGATGACTCCCATAGATCGTCGCGACCCGCAACCCGGGTGCGGCAGAAGCACTCGGATGAACCGACGTTCCCCAGTCGATGAAGAACGGCAGAATCCCACCTTCGGTATCGCCAGTCGGGAGGCTGAGATGCCAATCGAGTGTCACTCCTGGCGCCTCACGTCGCATGGCGACGGGCGCGGTGTAACCCAGTCCTACACCAGCACCTGCGGCAACCACTGCCGCAAGGTCGTGTTGGCGGGCGCACCACGTCACCACTCTGGCATCGGTCAGGTCGTCGATGCCGAACGAACGAGGTTCGCCAGGATCCGGCTGCGAGGGGTCGGGACCAATGATCTCCAAGTAGGTATCACCAAAGGAACACAAACGATTCCGTGTGCCTCGCCCCACGTGCGGGCCGCCTTCACTTGCGACAACGCCGGTGTGGTCAGCAAGCCACTCGGACGTTGCTGCGATGTCGGGCGTAGCCAACACAATGTGGTCAAGCATGGACCGACCTTAGGCGACGCATCCCCATCGCAGATCAGCCCAGGACTATGGTGCGCACGTGCGGCTCGGCATCGCCCTCAGTGCGCTTGCACTTATCGTGACCGCCTGTGCGGAGCCATCATCCGGCGCTGCGGGAACAACGACATCGCTGGCTGTCACAGCGCCAGCAGCGGCAAGTTCGTCAAGCACCACGACGGTCACCGCAACCGCTCCACCGCCATCCACGCCAGCAGCCGATCTCGCCGCCCCACCTGAGCCAATCCCGCTCGGCGTGTATCGCTACGCAACGACGGGTGCGGAAACGATTGATGTGCTCGGCGGTGAGCGCCACGACTATCCCGATGCCACCACGATCGCCGTCACCAACGAAGGATGCGGACGGGTGCTGCGGTGGGACGTGGTCGCTCAACGTTACGAAATCTGGGGAATCTGCGATGGAGACGACAACCCAGAATTTGGTGCGCAAGCAGTCCAGTACCACGAGTTCTTCGGCCAGAAGACACCTGAACCGGTCGACTGTGACCGAACCGTGCCGCTCGTGCTGGCCGAGCCCGTCACACAGAGCTGCAGCCTTGCCGATCGCGTGTGGAATCCGACGTGGACCCCCGAGGGCGAGCGCAACCTCACGATCAACGGCGTTGCCGTGGCAACGCTGGTGTGGTCGATGGTCGTTGATGACACCGACGACTTCCCCGAGCGCATCGACGCCACCTGGTGGTTCCGCTCAGATGGCCTTCCGGTCAGAATCGAATGGGACAAGTGGTCGGTCTCTGAGAACCCGCTCGGCGGCACCGTGCGTTACGAGGAGCAGTTCGTCATTGAGTTACTCGACAATGCTCCCATCAGGTGAGCAACATCTACTTGCTGTCGATCACCGTGTTCGTCAGAGAGCCGACCCCGTCGATCGACACCGTCACCGTTGAACTAGTGACCAGCTGCGCCCGATGCTTGACGTGACCGACGCCTCCAGGCGTGCCCGCGGTGATGCGTCGCTTCGCATCATCGGAGGTGGCGAACACCACGACCCCTCTGGCAAACGTGCCGCCAACTTGCTGAGATCGGCGACACGCTCGCTATCGGTGCACGTGGTTCAGACGAACCGGCGTCGTCGGCTGATCAAGACGGCGACCCAACCCGTAGCCGCAAGGATGATCGCTGGGACTCCGGTTTTGACATCAACGCCGCCAGTCGCTGGGAGCACGATCTCCGGGACTGGTGAGGACACGACTTCAAACGAGGCCATGTCGACTTCGAGCTCAACCTGAACGGTCTCGGTGCCAGTCGACAGGAGTAGCACCACCTTGCTGGTGCCCTCTCTCGTCACCGGCGTCAACGTCGGGGTCGGCGCTTCGGTCGTGGTGGTATCAGCAGGCGCTTGGGTCGTTGTGGTGTCGCTGGCCACTGTCGTCGTCGTGCTCGCCTCACCCGCAACCGTCGTCGTCGAAACCTCAGGCGCAACTGTGGTGGTGGGTGCCGCAGTCGTTGTCGATGCCTCGGGACGAAGCCTGAGAGTGACGATCACCGGCGGCTTGGGAGTCGGAGGAGATGTGGATGGTGTTGCGGTTGTTGGGGCCGCAGTCGTCGGCGCTGCACTGGTGGAGCTCGCCCCAGCCTCAGTGGTGGTCGGCGCATCGGTGCTCGACGTTGCAGGAGCCGATGTCTCGGGGCTCGACGTGGTCGGACTTGACGTCGTCGAGGTTTCAGGTGGCCCATCGACCCAAACGCATACGATCACGTGACTGATCGACTTGTCACCACTCTGCCCACCGGGGTCGGATGTGCCGCTCTTATTCGAGTCGGCAAAAACACCGGTTCCTCCACTCGGGGAAGCAAAAATCGTATTCACTTGGAAATCCGGGTCGGTCGAACGTATGGATCCGGCCTTGACCTTCACCATCGAGTACGTCATGCCTGTCGCATCACCGGATGGTGGCGTTGGAGTATCGGGCAATGTGTAGACGTAGTCGCCGTCTCCAAACGGCTCAATCTTCCAACACACGTCGCCGAAACCTTCAGCAACCCAGGTCTCAGGTTTGTTGTAGTCGCTGCCCGATGCAGTGACCGTGACTTCGACGTTCGGATCAGTCGTCGTTGCGCTCTGGAGTTCCACGACGGGACCGTTCACTCCCGGATCAATGCTCAGCGAACCGCCAGAGCCACTGCCGGTGTTCTTCTCCTTTGACAACGAGAGTGACTTCGTGACTTCAGTGGTTCCGGTCGGACGGCCCTGCGGGCCAGCAGCACCAGGATTCGAGGGTGCGTTGGTACCACCGGACGACCCGCCAGACGAACCACCAGAAGACCCACCAGAAGACCCACCAGACGAACCACCAACGAATTGATGCGGCAATGTGATCTGGTGCTCGCTACCGGTGGTGGCGCGATGGTGAATGCCGCCTACTCCAGTGGCACGCCCGCCTTGGGGGTCGGCGTGGGCAATGCGGT
>JAPOJQ010000006.1 GCA_029978335.1 Actinomycetota bacterium | reverse complement strand
TGTCTCGAAGGCAGCTATCACCCGCTGATGTTCCACCCGGTGTGGGCCGAAATCGCACACCTCCCCCACGACGAACGAGTCGCAGCACTACGCGATCCTGAACGTCGACGGCGGCTTACTACTGAGATCCCTGACGACGGTGGGTTTTTCGAACGCGCCGCGCTCGGCGCCATGCACAAGATCTGGGCAGTCGATCGTGCCGACATCGATTACGAGCCGCTTCCCGAGGAGTCCCTCGGTGCTCGAGCCAACAAGATGGGCTGCTCGCCAATGGAACTTGCGCTCGACCAGTTGTTGAGCGACAACGGCCGCGGCTTTCTCTACAGCACCTTCTTCAGTTACTCCTACGGCGACCTGTCGTTCATTCACGATGCACAGCTCCACCCAGGCACCCGTATGGGGCTCGCCGACGCCGGCGCGCACTGCCGGGTCATCTGCGATGGCGGAATGCCAACGTTCATGTTGACGCACTGGGCGCGCGACCGTTCACGTGGGCCACGACTACCACTTGAGTACGTCGTGCACCGCCAGACCCGCCAGACCGCTGATCTTTACGGTCTCGGCGATCGCGGTTCACTCACCATTGGCCAACGAGCCGACATCAACGTGATCGACTTCGACCGACTGGGGTTCGCCCCAGCGGAAATGGCCCACGATCTTCCCGGTGGCGCCCCTCGACTCGTGCAGCCGGGTCGCGGTTATCTGCATACCTTCGTCGCTGGAGTGGAAACCGTTGACCACGACGCCTTCACCGGGGCGTTACCCGGACGGCTCGTGCGCGGCCCTCGCTGATGGCAACGCGTCCACGCTCACGCCGCGACGCACTGGTGCTCATCGCACTCGGCATCGTGGTGACGTGGATGGCACGCTCATTTCAAGAGATGGGACACGGTTGGGGCGATGATTTTGCCCTCTACGTGAACCAGGCACGCGGTCTGAGCGACGGCACCCTCTGGGACGTCGTTGCCGATAACCGTTTCGGACTCGCCAACTCGGCATGGGACTACTACAGCCCGATCGCCTATCCGTGGCTGTTTCCGCTGCTGCTCATGCCGTTCGTTGCCATAGGCGGACTCGAGTACTCACTGTTGAAGTGGGTTCCAACCGTTTCATTCACGGTGGCCGTCCTGTGCGTGCTCGTCATCGCTCGCCGACGGCTCAGTCGGTCGGCCACCGTGCTCGTCACCACCCTCGTGGCACTCAATCCGTGGTATCTGTCGGCCACCGACGCAGTCCTCAGCGATCTCGTGTTTCTTGCTGCCGTCTTGGCGGCGATCGTGATGCTCGATCGGGCAGTGGTGCAGCAACGAGTCGTGACGGATTCATGGGGACCGATGATCGGCGCTGCGCTTGTGATCGCTGCGGCATTTCACATTCGCCGCGAGGCGCTCGGCCTCGGCCTTGCACTCGCCATGGTCCAGGTGATGGCACACCGTGCGGCACCACAACGTGCGAGCCGACGGTCGATCCTTACGCCGTGGGCGTGGCTCATCGGTGCCGCACTCGGATTCCACCTCATCCTCCCGGCACCGCTGCTCGCGACCGATGCTCCCGGGGGCGGACTCGCCGCTCTCAAGCACCACATCCCCTGGTATCGCCTCCCACTGGCAGAACTCATCGGGCTCAAAGAGATCGGCGATCATCCGGTGAGCGGCTGGGGATCCAGCATCCTCGGCAACGTCGTGTTCTGGACGATCATCATCGGCGCGATCATCGGCATTGTGGCCGGGATTGGTGATGTCATCGCTCGCCGCACGTCGCTCATGCCGCACCTTGTGGGCGCTGTCGTTGGTGTTGGTGGCGTGGTCGCTATCGCGCCGTATCACTATCAGCGCTACATCTACACCGTTGCCGTTCTGGTGCCCATCCTTGCTGCATACGGCTGGCATCAGTTATTCGGTCAACGCCGACGCCTCATGGGCGCCGCAGTGAGCACCGTGTTGTTGCTCGTGCCGGTCACACAACACCTCTCCGACACCGTCCGCAGCCTCGACTACCACCGGGCCTACACCTACACGCACTGGGGACCCGACGATCCCGCCGTCATCGACCTCTTCGAGGCAGTGCGTCGTTATACCGATCAGCGCGATGTTGTCGTGTTCTTCCAAGCCCGCTCAATGAACCTTTACACCGGGCGCCTTGCGATCCAAGGCAACAACGAAGCGATGATGATTGAACGCGGTGATTGGTATGCCCAAGAACGCGACAGCGACTACATCCAGACGCCACTGACTGCCGAACGAGCAGCAGAACTCGGGTTTAACGCGGTGTGGTCGAACTCGAAGTTCATTCTGTGGCAGATACCCGACCGGCGCTACGACCCGATCGAACCGTGATCACTCGGCAGCCCGTACCTCAGCAGCAATCGCTGCCAACACGCCATTGACAAAACGACCGCTGTCATCAGTCGAATACCGCTTGGCGAGGGCAACCGCTTCCGCGAGCACCACCGCAGTCGGTACGTCAGCACGCTCCAACAGTTCGAACGTCGCGAGACGCATCACCGCCAGATCGAGCACTGGCATGCGTTGCAGCGTCCATCCCTTGGCCTTGTCAGCAATCAGCGCGTCAGCACGTTCCATCGTTCGGGCGATGCCACGCACGAGCAGATCGGTCAACTCGTCAGGAGCGACCACCTGCGCGTCGATCACGTCGTCGATGCCGATCGACTTCGAGTGCGCCTCGTACATCAGGTTCAGCGCCCGCTCGCGGGCATCGGAACGCTGATCAGGGACCTCCACGTCAGACCCGGGTCATGTATTCGCCAGTGCGGGTGTCAACCTTGACGCGCTCGCCGGTTTCGACGAACAACGGCACCTGGATCACGCGACCCGTCTCCAGCGTGGCCGGCTTGCGGGCACCCGACACACGGTCACCTTGCACGCCGGGCTCGGTCTCCGCAATCGTCAATTCAACCGATGCAGGAATCTCCACCGAGATGATCTCACCGTTGAAGAACGCCACCTGAGCAACCATTCCTTCGATCATGAAGTCGGCAGCGTCACCAAGAGCAACCGGTGCCACGTTCATCTGCTCATACGACTCGTTGTTCATGAACACGTAGTCGTCACCGTCGCGATAGAGGAACTGCATTTCCTCGCGATTGATGATCGCCTGCTCCACCCGAACGCCCGCGTTGAATGTCTTGTCGAAGACGTTCCCGGTGCGCACATTGCGCAACTTGGTACGCACGAACGCGCCGCCATTACCTGGCTTGACGTGCTGGAACTCGAGCACCTGGAACAAGCCGTTATCGAGCTCGAGCGTGATCCCGGTCTTCAGATCGTTAGTGGTGATGGCGGGCATGGATCGTCCTTGGGGAGAGCGGTGAAATTCCGGTGGCCGCCGTCGATGACCTCAACGAGGTCCTCGATTCGGATACCGCCGGAACCGACACGATAGAGGCCAGGCTCGACGGTCACCACGTCGCCAACACCAAGTTCTCCCCGTCCAGCTCGGCCAATGAACGGATCTTCATGGATGTCGAGTCCGACCCCGTGGCCCGTGCCGTGTACGAAGAGATCGCCGACACCCGCATCGTTGAAAACCGATCGGCATGCAGCATCGATATCGCTCGCCGAGGCACCCGGTCGTACTGCTGCCAGACCAGCTGCTTGTGAGGCTTTGACCAGCGCGAACCACTCCAACTGGGCAGGCGATGCATCGCCAACCACGTACGTGCGTGTCATATCGGAGTGATATCCGTCGAGCAAGGCCCCCACGTCGATCACGATGAGGTCACCCTCTACGAATGACCGGTGCGTCGGACGAGCATGCGGCAGCGCTGCATGCTCGGGGCCTGAGGCCACGATCGTCTCGTAACTCGGACCGTCCGCTCCGAGACGTCGCATCCGATACTCGAGTTCGTCGCGAAGATCGCGCTCAGTGACGCCCGGCACCATCATCGCCCCAACCTCGCTCAGTGCCTGGGAGGCGATATTGGCTGCGGCAGCGATACGAGCAATCTCTGCGTCATCTTTGGTACGCCGCAATGACTCGACGGCGCCATCGATCGCAACGAGGTCGAGTTCAGACCCGAGCGACAGCCAGTCAGCGTGCGACATCACCGCCGCCTCCGCTGCCACGGCACCAGCACCGACCACCGAGATCAGCAAGGACCGCTGCTCGGCGAGGGTGGTGCCGACCAGCACCTCAAGATCATGGGCGCCAGCCGCATCTGCCTGTTGGCGCGCTTGATCGCCATACCGGCCATCAGTGACGAGAACCGTGCGTTCGGGCGTGACCGCCACCCGTCCAGCAGAGCCGGTGAAACCGGTCAGCCACCGCCGATTTGACGCTGCGGAGATGATCATCGACCGAGGGGCTCCACGGTGATCGAGATGGGACCGCAAACGGTCTGCTCGACCCGCGACGCTCACCGCCTCAGCAAATAGTGGCGTCATGGCAGCCGACGAGCGACGGCGCGCACGGCGAGTTCGTAGCCATCACCGCCAAAGCCTGAGATACACCCTGTTGCCACCGGTGCCACCACACTGGTCCGACGCCACGGCTCACGAGCATCCGGGTTCGACAGGTGTACCTCAACAACGATTCCCTCGTACGCCGCCAACGCATCGTGGAGTGCCCACGAACTATGGGTGAAGGCGCCTGGGTTGATGATGATCGCCGCACAGCGACCGCGGGCGCCGTGGACCGCCTCGATGAGTTCACCCTCGTGATTTGACTGAAGATCTTCAACGGTCAGGTCGAACTCGGCCGCACACGAACGCGTGCGCGCCACATGATCCGCAAGCGTCGCTGTGCCATAGACCTCGGGTTCACGGGTCCCGAGAAGGTTCAGATTCGGGCCATGGAGCAGCAGGACGATTCGACTCACGCCACTGCACGGTACTGCGCCGACGACACGCGGTACAGCACATGCGAGCAGAGCGGATGGTCCGGGGCGATCGCCGGGTGATCAAAATCACCGTCAGCATCGCGGACCAAACCGATCCGCTCCATCACACGCCGAGTACGTTGATTGATCTCCGCCGTGAATGAGACCACTTCAGGCAGGTTAAGCACGTCGAACGCAAAAGCCAGCACCGACCGTGCTGCTTCGGTGGCGTAGCCATTGCCCCACCAACCCGACCGCAGCCGCCAACCGATCTCCACGCCGTCTCGAAACCACGGCACCGACAACCCACAAAAACCCAACGGTTCACCGCCAAGATCAATGCACCAGAGCCCAAATCTGTGCTCATCAAAATGGCGCCGCACCCGAGCCAACATCGCATCCGCATCATGACGCGACATCACGGGACCGATCGTCGCCATCACTTTCGGATCGGCGTTCATCTCTGCGAATGCATCGGCATCGCCATCGGTCCATTCACGAATGGTGAGCCGCTCGGTCGGGGCCGGGCGTGGCCGGTCGAGCGCCATTGCTCAGACCAGCTCAGCGAGCAACGATCGAACCACCTCTGGATCGACACCAGCAACCGGTTCAACGCCGTGTGGGCCATCAAGCACGAAGGTCAATCCGTCAAGGGCCTTCTTGTCACGAGCCATCAAGGCGAGCAACTCGTCAGCCGACCCAACACTCGGAATCTCGACCGACAGTCCATAGACACCAGCGACAACATCGAGGTGATGGGCCACACGATCGGCGTCGATACGCCCGAGTCGTTCAGCGAGCCGAGCCGCGAACACCAGCCCGATCGCAACCGCCTCACCATGTGCGATGTCGTGGCCTGACGCGATCTCAAGCGCATGCGCCAAGGTGTGGCCGTAGTTCAAGATGGCACGTCGTCCCGATTCGCGCTCATCTGATGCCACCACCTCGGCCTTGATCTCAATACAGCGAGCCACACGATCAGCAAGCGCCATGCCGGCGAGATCATCACCCGTCAAGAAGTGATACTTCGCCATTTCACCGTTACCGCACCGCACTTCGCGTTCGGGCAACGAGGCAAGCGTCGCGAGATCACACACCACACCCGATGGTTGCCAGAACGCACCCACCAGATTCTTTCCCTCAGCAAGATTCACCCCGGTCTTGCCGCCGATCGCTGCATCGATCATGCCGAGCAACGTGGTCGGTACGTGAATGACCGCGATGCCACGGTGATACGAGGCTGCAGCGAAACCAGCGACGTCAGTCACCATGCCGCCACCAACGGCGACCACGACATCTCGACGCGTCAAACCGGCACGAGCGAATTCGGAACACAAATACTCAATCGTGCGTAGCGACTTGTGCTCCTCGCCGACGCCGATCTCCAACTGAATGTTCGGACGATCGAACGACACCTCAACGCCAATGCCTGGTTGGGTCACGACCGCCACACGATCCGCACCAACGCGGCGCACCATCGCAGCGACCTCGCTCAGCACTCCCTCGCCAACAACCACCGGATACGACCGATCTGGCCCACCCGCAGGGAGATGCACCTCAATCGACCGCATATCAGCCTGCCTGATCGGCAACCGCACGCGCAGCCGCCTCGGCATTGCGGACGAACTCGGCAACCGAGTCGCCACCGAACTTTCGCTGCGCCTCATCGGCAAGCACAAGCGCCACCATCGTCTCTGCAACCACGCCCATCGCCGGCACGGCCGTCACATCGGTTCGTTCCTTGAACGACACCGCTGACTCCTTCGTCGCCGTGTCGACCGTTTCAAGAGTGGGCACGTTCAACGTGGCAAGCGGCTTCATCGCTGCCCGAGCAACCAGCACCTCACCATTGGTAATGCCACCCTCGACTCCACCAGCGAGCGCCGACAAACGTTCGTAACTCGAGGTCGCCGCGTTCCAGCGAATCGCATCATGCGCATCGCTGCCCCGGCGCCCAGCGACCTCAAATCCATCACCGATCTCCACGCCTTTGACCGCTTGAATCGACATCAGCGCCTGGGCCAACAACGCATCGATCTTGCGATCCCAATGCACATGCGAACCAAGACCAATCGGCACGCCGTAGGCGAGCACCTCGACCACACCGCCCAACGAGTCGCCATCCTTGGCCGCTGCCTTGATTTCGGTCACCATCGCCTCAGCGGCGACAGCATCAGCGCAACGGACAGGCGAGTCGTCAATTGCGGCGAGATCGGCCATCACGGGACGAGGCACTGTGCCAGGCACACGGGCACTCCCCATCTGGATCACATGCGACAAGATCTCGACGCCCAAGTGCGACAGCAGCTTCTTGGCAATCGCGCCCGCAGCGACTCGAGCAGCGGTCTCACGTGCCGACGCTCGTTCCAACACATCACGAGCATCTGAAAAGCCGTACTTCTGCATGCCTGCTAGGTCGGCATGACCGGGACGAACCTGTGTCAGCGGCGATGCGGTCGCCCCAGGCGCAGGTGACATCTCGTCGTGCCACTTGTCACTGCGAACCCATTCGGTGTTGCCGATCTCAATGGCGATCGGCGAACCGAGCGTGCGGCCATGGCGCACCCCACCGACGAGCGTGAGTTCATCAACTTCGAAACGTTGACGTGGGCCACGTCCGTAGCCGAGACGCCGACGGCCCATCTCGACCTGAATTTCTTCAACGGTGATCTCGAGTCCTGCGGGAACGCCTTCGAGGACGGCGATGAGCGCCTTCCCGTGAGATTCACCGGCAGTCAGCAAACGAAGCACGCAGCGAGGCTACCCGTGGCGGGCAAGGAGTTCGGCTTCCGCCGCTGCACGCATCACCGACACGTCAGGCGTGACCCCGGTCCACGCTTCACATTGCAGCGCCGCTTGATGCACGAGCATCCCAAGCCCATCAACCGTTGCTGCGCCCGCCGACACTGCGGCCGCTAGGAGCGCCGTCTGCAATGGGTGATACACGATGTCGGCGACCACATGGTCAGCGCGCAGCAACGTCACATCGAGTGGGCTCGCGCCGCCAGCAGCATCTTGCCCCATTCCCACCGACGTCGTATTCACGATGATGTTCGACGAAGCCGCAGCCCCATCGAGTTGATCATGCTCCACTGCCAAGGCCATTGGCGCAAACTGCGCGGCTTCGACTGCACCACTGTGCGTGCGATTCACCACCGCAATGGCTCTCACACCGGCTCGACCCAGCGCGTCGATAATCGAGCGGGATGCTGCTCCCGCACCGATCACCAGCACCGATGTTCCCGCCGGATCATGGCCCGATGCTCGAAGCGATGCCACGAAACCATCGCCGTCGGTGCTCATGCCTCGCGCGCCACCCGCATCGGGAACAACCGTGTTCACCGACCGCAGCGCAGCCGCAGCCGGATCGAGCACATCAACCGCAACTGCCACCTCCGGCTTCAACGGCATCGTCACCGCCATGCCACCGACCTCATGGCGACGAACGAGGTCGACAAGGGAGGCTCCCGATCCCACCGGACCGGGCATCGCCAGCATGACCCAATCGAGGTCAGCGGCGAGATAGGCGGCGTTGTGCAACGCCGGCGAGAGCGAGTGTCGAACCGGGTCGCCCACCACGAGCGACATGCGAGTAGATGCGGTGATACGCCGACTCATCCGAGTAGTCCCTTCGCTCGAGCAGCCGCCACATTGGCCTCATGCTGCTCGAGTGTCACAGCAAACACATGCGAGCCATCAGCATCGGCAAGCACGTAAAACAGGTACACACACCCAAGCGTTGGATCATCGAGCACCGAACAAATCGGGTCACCCGACGCAGGGTTCGGTGCCGGATTGAGCGCTGCGCGAATCGATGCACGACCCGGGTTCGCAATCGGCGTCGGCGGGAGACCGCTTCGCTCGTAGGTGTTGTAGGGCGAATCGACCGCCCGCAGTTCAGAGAACGTCGCTCCAGGATCAGCCCCGTAGAACAACGTGGCATCGATCTCGAGGTTCCACCCAAGCGCCAACCGGTTGTAGATCACCCGAGCAATCTTCGGGCGATCAGCATCGACCTTGGCTTCACGCTCGATCATCGACGCCACGGTGAGCACCTCGTACGGCGTCAATCCGAGGCGTTCGGCGCCCGCTTCGAGTTCTTCTTGGAGCGCGACACGCTGCATCAATTCGATCATGCGCTCGATGACCTGACCCTCGTTGTCGGCGTTCGACACCTGATACGTGTCGGGGAACAGCAGACCCTCAAGGCTTGAAATATCGGCCGGTCGCCACGGCACACGACGGGTCGGATCACTCGCCAGTTCAACGAACCGATCAGCCGACAGGGTAGGAATCTTGTCATCAAGACGGGCGGCGATCTGTGCGACGGTGAAACCCTCAGGGAAGGTCACCCGCTGGTAGGTCTCCCCCGGTGGTGTGCGCAACGTACCCAGCACATCACCCACGTGTGCACCGCTCGGGATCCGGTAAAAGCCCGGTATGACCTCCAATCCACCTTGCTGATCGGCATACCAGACGAACACATCGGCATCGGCAACTAACCCGGCCGCCTCGAGACGCTCCGCCACGGAGAGCACATCATCGGTCTCGAGCACATCGAAATCGACCGGAGCGCCCGCATCAGCCTCTGGGGTCATCCTTTCAAGCAGCCACCAACCGGTCGCGCCAGCGGCGATGATCCCCGCCACCACCGCCCACAGCACACCCCACATGAACCAGCGGGCGATCGGTGCTCGACGCGGCGCAACCTCAACGACCGGCACCTCATCGGGGACGTCCCAGGCGTCTTCGGACCAACGGACACGGGCATGATCATCGTCGGAGAGCAGGTCACTGCGCATCGTCAGCCCCCCACGAACCAGGTCCATCGAGCCACGACTGCAACATCACCGCAGCGGCAACCTTGTCGACCGCCCCACGGCGTTCGCGTGCCCCCAAGCCAGCCTCCATCAACGCACGATCAGCGGAGACCGTGGTGAAGCGTTCGTCGTGGACATCGACGGGCACATCGGTGAACCTAGCCAAGCCACGGACCACATCTCGGGCAGCCTTGGCAGCAGGACCCTCAGAACCATCAAGACGCAACGGCAAACCAACGACGATGCGTTCAACCTCTTCTTCGACGGCGACCGCTGCGACCTGACGGAGCGCGTCGTCAAGCGACCGCCCACGCTGAATGACGGTGAGCGGTGACGCCACTGGCCCCACACCGATCGCAATGCCGATCCGACGACTTCCAGGGTCAACGCCAAGGACCCGTCGCCGATCCGAGCGAAGTGTCACGACGGCGTTGCCGCCTCCCGAGCGATGGTCAAGGCCGTATCGATCGCAGCAACATCTTTGCCACCAGCGGTTGCGACATCACCCTTCCCGCCACCGCCGCCACCAACGGCCTTGGCAGCGTCGCGGATCAGCGCTGCCGCTTCCACGCCCTCGCCCGCATCAACTGCGGCAACCAAACCAACGCCACCGGTGTTCGTTTCACCGATGAGCACGCAGCGACGAACGCCCGACTGGCGAACCGCAAGCGCCAACTCACGCAAATCACCCGGCGCCAAGCCATCGACACGGGTCACCACGATCCCATCGGTGGCGGTCGCCGCGATCTCCGACGCACGGCCAACTGCCAACTGCGCGCGCAACTGCTTCAACTCATCATTCAGTGCCTTCACCTCGTCGAGGCGACGACGAACCCCATCGACGACGTCAGCGGTAGTGCTGCCGACGAGTGATGCAACCTCGGCGAGCACGGCTTCGTCGCGCTGCAACAAGGCGACGCTTGCCTCGCCCGTCACCGCCTCGATACGGCGCAAGTTCGATCCGATCGAGGACTCGGCAACGATCTTGATGGTGCCGATGTCACCGGTGGCCGACACATGGGTGCCGCCGCACAATTCGACCGAACTGCCGGCTTCAAGGACGCGAACAATGTCGCCGTACTTATCGCCGAAGAACGCGATCGCTCCCAAGGTTTCCGCTTCGTCTTTCGTGGTTTCAAAGGCGCGTACCGGCGCGTTCGACAGCGTTTCGGCATTCGCCAGCCGCTCGATGGCGGCGACCTCAGCGTCGGTGAGCGAGGCGTAATGCGAAAAGTCGAACCGCAGTCGGTCGGGACCGACGTGCGAACCAGCCTGCTTGACGTGATCGCCGAGCACATGTCGCAACGCCCAGTGGAGCACGTGCGTGCCCGTGTGATTGCGGCGGATCGCGCTGCGGCGAGCAACATCAATGCGAGCCGTCACCGTGTCGCCGACAGCAAATTCGCCGTCGACGATCACCGCGAGGTGCCGCCGGAGGTTGGGCAGCGCAAACGTGGTGTCGAGCACCTCGGCCCGACCCGACGACGACCAGATCGTGCCGGTGTCGCCAACCTGGCCACCGGACTCAGCGTAGAACGGCGTGCTATCCAGAAAGATCTCTACGGCATCAGAGCCATCGGGGGCCGTGGTGTTGAGCACTGCAACTACCCGAGCATCACATTCATCAGCCCGATAGCCGACGAATTCGGTGGTGCCGAACTGCTCGAGCACCTCGCGGTGCGCCTCCACCAGCCCGCCACCGCCAGCGGCATCCTTGCGAGCCGCCTTGGCACGCTCACGTTGGGCTGCCATCTCCACCGAAAAGCCCTCAAGGTCGACGTCGATCGAACGCTCAGCAGCGATCTCTTGGGTGAGTTCAAGGGGGAACCCGTAGGTGTCATGCAACAAAAAGGCCGTCGAGCCGGTCAACGTGGCACCGGTCTCGAGTTCGGTGTCGAGAATGCCAAGGCCGGTACGCAACGTGTGCCGGAATCGCTCCTCTTCGCGGGCCAGCACGCCTTGGATGAAGTCGCGGTTGCGAACGACATCGGGGTATGCGTTACCCATCACGTCGACGGCCGTGGCGGCGAGATCGGGCATGACGAGACGGTCGGTGCCCAACATAAAGGCGAATCGCACCGCACGACGCAAGATCCGACGCAGCACGTAGCCACGACCTTCGTTCGACGGGAACACGCCATCGCTCACGAGCATCGTCGCCGAACGAGCGTGCTCGGCGAGCACTCGCATCGCGAACGAGTCGCGGTCGGCATAGTCCCCAACGACATAGCGGCGACCCGTCAGCGAACACGCCGTGTCGAGCAACGGCTGCATGAGGTCGGTCTCCCAGACCGAGTCGACTCCTTGCACCAACGCCAAGATGCGCTCGAGGCCCGCTCCGGTGTCGACCGACGGCTTCGGGAGCGGCGTGCGGGTGCCATCGCTCGCCTGATCGAACTGCATGAAGACGAGGTTCCAGAACTCCATGAACCGATCGCCTGCGGGATCATGAAGCGGACCACCCTCGGGTCCGAAGGCAGGCCCGCGATCGATGTGGATCTCGCTACACGGGCCACATGGTCCAGTGTCACCCATCTGCCAGAAGTTGTCCTTGTCGCCGAGACGCTGAATTCTCTCCATTGGCACACCGACGACCTCGTGCCAGATCGCCTCAGCCTCGTCATCGGTGTCGTGCACGGTGATCCACAAACGGTCGCCGTCGAAACCCCAACCTTGCGTGACGAGTTCCCAACTCCACGGAATGATCTCCGACTTGAAGTAATCGCCAAATGAGAAGTTCCCGAGCATCTCAAAGAACACCAGGTGACGCTTGGTGCGACCAACGTCATCGAGGTCGTTGTGCTTGCCTCCTGCACGGGCGCACTTTTGTGAGCTCACCGCACGCTGATATGGCGGAACTTCATCGCCAACGAAGTACGGCTTGAACGGCACCATGCCAGCCACCGTGAACATCAACGACGGGTCGTGCGGAATCAAACTGGCCGACGGAACCACGGCATGTTCACGAGCTGCAAAGAAGTCGAGGAACGACGAGCGCAATGCATCCGCGCTAACCGGACCAGAGCCGAGGGAGGAGCCGCTGCCATTCGTGGTGCCCATAGAGGGTCCGATCCTACCGACGCCGATACCGTGGGCACGGTGGCTGACTCCCGCACGAACCTGCTCCCCGAACAAGTCCACGAGTGGATCTCATTCGACGATCCGACAGAAGACCGAACGTGGATCTTCGACGCGACCTACCTTCGGTCGACCCATCGCTGCATTTTCGGTGAGGGATGCCAAGGCGTACTCGACGCTGACGCCACCGACATGATGCAGGGATGCTGTAGTTACGGCGCCCACTTCGTCGACGACGACGACGTACAAACGGTGGTTCGAGCGTTCGTCCGCCTCAAGCCCGAACACATGCAATTCCACGCGACCGCAGTCAAGAAGGGCTTTCTTGACGCCGGCGAACCAGGTGACGATGGCGCCCCCGTCACCGTGACCCGACTGGTTGACGATGCGTGCATCTTCCTCAATCGACCGGGATTTCCGGGCGGCGCAGGTTGTGCGCTGCACATCGCAGCCATCGAGGCAGGCGAACGGCCGCTCGATTGGAAACCCAACGTCTGCTGGCAAGTGCCGATGCGACTCGAGCACGAGACCGACGACCAGGGCCACCTCACCTCGCGCCTGCGAGAGTGGAAACGGCGCGACTGGGGGGACGGCGGCGCAGAGTTCCATTGGTGGTGCACGGAGGCCCCAGAGGCGTTTACCGGATCGAATCCGGTGTACGTCTCGTCGCGCGACGAAATCATCGAACTCGTTGGTCGCGAGGTCTATGACCTGTTGGTCAGCCAATTAGAACGGGCTGAGTGGGTGCCATTGCCCCACCCGACAGTGCGTCAACCCTGACCGGACACTGCGGTGCCGATCGGACTCGGGTCAGACAGCTTCGTCGTCCTCGTCATCGTCAAAGGTGACGCCGTACTTCTCCGCTAGCGCGGCGTACTCGTCCTCTTCATCGTCGTCGGAATCCGACGAACGGGAACGGTCACCGAAGCCGAGATCAAAGGCTCCCGGGCCGGCCTGCTTCAATTTGCGCGCTTCTTCGAAGCGGCGATGTCGACCCTTCTTCACAGTAGGGCTCCCAAGTCAGTGTGCGGGGTTATGGATACGTGCGAGCCGCAAGCGACCTCGCATCGGCTAATCACCCTACCGGATCGGACCGCACCAGACGCAGCCCACCGGGACGACGATCGACGCCTGGCACAAATGTGAGTGCGGCTGAGCCCTGAACCAGCGCACGAATGTCGTCGCCGAGCAGTTCGGCCCGCCATCCGATTCCAAGCCGGGCCGAGGGGTCACCTGCCAGCAGCGCCACGAGATCAGCACGCGTCGCCAGCATGGCAGTATCGACCTCTTGATCCCGGGCGACCTGGGCCACCCAGGCTGAGATCAGTGTCACCGCTGGCCGCAGTTCACGATCGAGGTCATCGCCGCCAGTCGGCACCGGCGGTGGTTCAGCGGTCGCACCGGCGGCAACCGCCGCCAAAATTTCGGTCGCGATTGCACCTCGAACCCGGCCATCGACACCGCGCGCCTGAGCGAGATCACGCTCATCGGCGGGTTGACGCTGGGCGATGCCAAGGATCGCGAGGTCTGGCAGCACCTGACGAACGGGGACGTCCAGACGCATCGCCCGTCGTTCTCTCCACGCCGCCACCGACTGAGCAACGGCTCGTGCGCGCGGCTTGAGACCGCGCACGTCCTTCAAGCGCAGCCATGCATCTTCAGGTGCGCCGATGCCGTTACGACGCATGCGCAGTTCCTCAATCGCTTCGAGCGCCCACTCGGTTCGACCCCGTTCGTCGAGTCGAGCGACGAGGCGATCTCGGATTCGAAGCAAATGCGCCACATCGGCTGCTGCGTATTGCAACTGCCCCGCAGTCAACGGCCGACGCAACCAGTCGGTGAGGCGGTCACCTTTCGCTGGATTGATGCCGAGTTCAGCATTCGATAACGCGGCCAGCGACGGCGTGCCGTAGCCAAGGAAACCTCCAGCGATCTGCGTGTCGAAGATGCGCTGAGGAACGCAGCCGACCGCATGGCCGAGCACATCGAGGTCCTGTTGAGCAGCATGGAATACGGCTTCAACGTCGGATTCGAAGAGTTTGGTCAGTCCCCGCGGATCAATCGCCGTCGGATCGACCAGTGCAATCTGGTCATCCCACGCGAGCTGGACCAGTGCCAGTGCCGGGTAATAGGTGCGCTCCCTGTGGAACTCGGTGTCGATGGCATAGCGCTCGACTCCAGATATCGCGCGAAGAACCTCGCTCAGGGAATCCGTGGTGTCAATCCAACGGAAGTCGAGGTCGTCGCCCAAGTTCACTCTTGACCGGTTGCGACGTCGAATCCGGAGGCCATCCACCCCATCGTGCCACCTGCGACGTTGATGACCGTGACACCTTGCGAAGCGAGGAAGTCACATGCAGCTGCACTCCGGCCTCCCGACTGGCAGATCACGTAGGTGGGGCCGTCACCCGTGAACGCGGCAACGCTGTCCGGAACGGTGCTGAGCGGCACGAGTTGAGCGCCGGGCACATGAGCCTGCTCGTATTCGGCCGGCTCACGCACGTCGATGAGTCGAGCGCCGTTGCGCAGTGCGTCGAACAATTCTGCGGGGGATGCATCGGTGAACGTCATGACGGGAATACTAGCCAATTGTCCGTACATTTACGGATGCACCGTCAACGTCATTGCGATTGCTCGCGAGATCGCTTGGTCGATTGGCGTTCAGCAGTGGCGAACGTTCGCACGGCACCTCCACCACGTCGACCGTCGCCAATACGTCGCGGAGTGATCGTTGGCCACTCGCCACCGCTTCGGCGACACGAGTGAACACGCTGCGGTTCCAGCGCGCCAACGACTGCTGCGGCATGCCGTCGACCACCGCAACCGCCACGTCACCGGAGGCGCACTGAGCCTCAAGAAACCTTGACACCGTCGCGGTGTCAAGGAACGGCAGGTCGCAGGCACTGATGATCACATCGCCCACCGTGGCCGACATCGCCGTCCACACCCCCACCAACGGACCCTCCCCCACGATGGCGTCAGGCACGTATGCCAAGCCGAGCAGGTCTGCAGTTGATGCAGGACCCCCAACCAACAGCACCGAGGACTGGGTCGCAGCGCTGAGCACCTCGGCCACGCGTTGCGCCATCGGCACACCGTCGACTTCGAGCAACGCCTTATCAACGCCCATTCGGGACGACGTCCCGCCTGCCAGCACCGCGGCCGACACCTCAGCAGTGGTCATACAACCGATCCGAATTCGGTGGGCACGCCCGACGGATCGAGTTGTAGCAAGAACAGTGCACAACGCTCTGCCTCGTCGCTTTCACCAATCGCTGCGGCCGCGTTCTGCAACATCAACAGGCACCGCAAGAACCCTCGGTTGCTCGGGGCCGACCACGGCACATAACCCGAACCGCGCCACCCGTTGGCCCGTAGAGCATCAAGCCCACGGTGATATCCCACGCGGGCGGCTGCATAGCGGCTCATACCCGATCCAAGCGCCTCGGCGTAGGCCGCCCATGCATCGAGATTTCGGGGATGATCCGCTACCACCGAAGCCACCTGCTCCACCTGATCCGAGCCTGCAGCATGTGCGGCCTGCTCCAGACGATGCCGCACCTCAGCGGGAGACTCTGGCAAGACCGTCGTCGGGAGTCCCGTCGACAACCCGATTGGTTGAGAGTGCTGCGCATCAGACATGCCTGAAGCGTACGTTCCGCCTGCCGTATCGTGTCGCCATGACCCCCGTGCTCGCCCTGACCACTGACGACGCAAAGACCATCGCCATCGTCGCTGCTTCGGTATTTGTCCTCCTTGGTCTCTTGGCTGCGTGGGTGATGAAGACCGTCGTGCAGAAGGTGGTAGCCGCCGTCATTCTCGCTGGACTCGCACTCGTTGCATGGTCACAACGCTCGGCAGTTGACCAGTGCGTCCAAGACGTTCGGGCCTCTCTTTCGACCGATACCGGGCAGGTGACCTGCACCTTCTTCGGCACCGACGTCGACGTGCCCGTCTCGGTCACTCCGTGACGGACGCAACGTGACGGACAACTCTCGCTCAACTGGTCTCGGCGCGCGCCTCGTCGCCCTGACCGCAGCCAAGGCAACGTCAAACGCCGCCCTTCGATGGGTTGGGGCATTTCTGCCGACCCTTGAACGAGCCTTTGGCACGACAACGGGCACGCTCACCGGGATCATCGGCACCGCAGAACTCGCCGGGCTGTCGACCACGCTGGCTGGCCGGTCACTCGACCGCGGTCGCCATCGCGTGATCTTCGCCGGTGGTCTCACGCTCGTCACCGCCTCCAGCGTCGTTGCCCTCGGCGGCAGCGTGGCGACCTTCGCCATCGCCATGGTGCTGCTCGTCACCGGCGTCGCCAACCTGACCGTCGCTGGACTCGCCTACATCGGCGACAACGTCCCCTACCAACGGCGGGGCCGGGCAATCGGCGTGTACGAGATGTCATGGGCGATCTCGCTGCTCGTCGGCGCTCCGATTCTCGCCTGGCTCATCGATCGTTTCGGCTGGCGCGCTGCGTACGTCGCGCTCGCCATCATGACGACCGCTGGCACCGTGCTCATCATCCGAACGATGGAGGGCCATGTCGCACACGAGTCAGCCGCCGAGACGTTCCCACGCCGGAGACTGCCGCGTTCGGCATGGTCACCGATTATCGCCTCGGCCGCCATGGCAGCAGCTGGCATCAGCGTGTTCGTCATCATCGGCGCCTGGATGGAAGATGCCCACGGCCTGTCCGTCGGCGGGCTGGGTGCCGTCGCCACCGTGATGGGAGCGATCGAACTCATATCGTCCTCAAGCGTCGCCCTGATTTCTGATCGCCTCGGCGTCGCTCGCTCGGTGCTCGGCGGGGGCCTCCTCCTTGCAAGCGGACTCTGTGTGATCGCACTTGGACAGTCATCAATGACCATCTCGATCATCGGGTTGCTCGTGCTCGTCGCCGGCTTCGAATACGGCTTTGTGTCCTCGCTCTCGCTGCTGAGCGAAGCGGCGCCAGAGGCGCGCGGCACGGCACTTTCCATCGGCAATGCGGCTGGCACGCTGTCGAGAGCAACCGCGGTCATCCTCTCAGGACAGCTCTATGAGCGATTCGGAATCAGTGGCACGGTCACGTTCTCGGCAACCGCCGTGACCATCGCGATCACGGCGTTGATCACCGGACGAGCATCAGCGATTACGGCCGCAGTCCGCGGATCGCGAAATCGCTAACGAGCGCCGCAACTTCGACAGGATGCGTGTTGGGGCCGAAGTGACGAGCGCCGTCGACTTCCCACGATCGACAGTCCGGAAGGATCTCGGCAAGATGCGCCGCCGCACGCCGGTGATGATCCGCACCGCGTGAGCCGCACAACGCCAGCACCGGCACCGTCACCTCTTCGGGCTGCCACGGGGCTGCAAGACGCAGCGTGCCGAGTTCGCCAACCAACACGGGTCCCTCCGCACGACGCTCTGCCCGTGTGCGTTCCGGCAAACGCTCCCAGCGTTCGTCACCAATCAGCCGGCGCATAAACGCCTCTGCAGCATCGCCAGGATCACTTTCAGCGAAGCCCCGAGCTGAACCACCTGGCCACCACTCCATCCATGACAACGGCGGTTCGAACACCGTCACCGTCGCCACGCGATCACCGAGTCGGCTCGATGCCGCCAACACCACGTTGCCCCCGAAACTATGACCGAACAGGTGCACCGGACCCGACGGCATCATCTCCTCGACCAATTCGACGAGGTCATCAACGTGATCAGCGATGGCAAACGGCCCAGGGTGCGACCGAGACCGACCGTACCCCCGACGGTCGAGGCGCAACACTCGCCACGACGAGTCAAACCGCCGCGCCAGACGACTCAATCCCGTCGATCGGTCCATCGTTCCGTGAACGAGCACCAACTGACGTCCACCGATGTCGCCGCTCGCCGACGACCAGATGCCGTGTCGTTCACTCATCCGACGCGCACGATTCGTAACACGTCAGCTGCGGTGTCGACCGTCCGATCGGGCGATCCCGCGAGCACAAGCACGGTGTCTCCATGGGCGACCCTGCCCGAGCGCACGGCGGTCTCCACGGCGTACCACACCATTTCATCGGTGCTCACGTATTCGTCAACGGTGATCGGATCGATCCCCCACGACAGCGACATTGCTCGCACCACCTGCGGATCCGGCGAGAGACCGATCAGGGTTGCTTCAGGACGAAAGCGCGCCATCGCACGAGCCGTCCGCCCCGAACGGGTACAACACAAGATCGCCGACGCCTCGACATCACGAGCCGCTTGGCTCGCTGCATGACCAAGCGCAGCAGTAATGCGATCAGAGACCGAATCCCATCGGCTCCGCTGCACCCGTCCAAGTCGATCGGCCCACGCCCGATAACTCGCCTCACGCTCAGCCCGTTCCGCAACCGCCGCCATCGTCGACACCACCGCCACCGGGTCATGGCCGACTGCAGTCTCGCCCGAGAGCATCAATGCATCGGTGCCATCGAACACCGCATTCGCAACATCGCTCACCTCGGCGCGCGTCGGTGACGGAGCTGACACCATCGATTCGAGCATCTGCGTGGCAGTGATCACCGGCACACCACGCTCAACGCATTCACGGATGATCATCTTCTGCAGATGCGGCACATCCTCAATCGGACAATCAATACCGAGGTCGCCCCGAGCCACCATCACCGCATCGGCCGACTCGATGATCGCTTCAAGATCAGCAAGGGCTGCACTGGTCTCAATCTTGGCGATCAACAATGCCCGATCCGCCGTCACGTCGCGGACGGCATCGAGTTCAGCCGCCTGCCGCACGAACGACACCGCCAAGTACTCGACGCCTGCTGCAGCCATGGTCGACGCCAACACCAGATCCTCAGCCGTCGGTGTCGTCAGATGCAGTCGCTCCGATGACAAGTGAACGCCGGGAGCGCCCTGCGTCCGTCCACCCGTATCGACGCGCGCTGCCACCACACCGTCAGTGCTGGACTCAACCGTGAGCGAAATCGCACCGTCGCCAAGAATCACACGATCACCCGAGCACAACCCTGCGACAAGACCCGGCTCAGCGATCCGAATATGGCCGGCATCACTCATCTGGTCACCCTCAACCACGCGGATGATCGCGCCCGGCACGAGTTCAACCCCCCCTTCGGGAAAACGCCCAGCTCGAACCTTGGGGCCTGGAAGGTCTGCGAGTACGGCAATCGACCGACCAATGCCGGCCGCCACCTCGCGCACCAACGCCAGTCGGGCAAGATGCTCCTCCACAGTGCCGTGCGACAGGTTCAGCCGAACAACATCCACGCCGGCGACGAACATCGCCTCGAGCGTCGCTGCATCGCTACTCGATGGTCCGATCGTCGCCACGATCTTCGTCTTACGGGCCACACGTGCTTATCTAGTCGATCGACGGGCCTATTACACGGTCCCCAAGGGTGACAGGAGACACCGACGTGACTTCATACGACATTGACGACGCCCGGGCATTTCTTGATGCATCCCCTTCACCGCACCATGCAGCAGCCGAAACGATGCGCCGTTTGATCGCCGCAGGAGCGACAGAACTCAATCTGCTCAACGACTGGACAGCGTCTGACGTCAATGGCTTCGCGGCCGTGCGACGCGACGGCGCCGTCATCGCCTGGCGGACACCGCACCACACCGACACACCACTGCCCGTCGACATCGTCGGAGCGCATACCGACTCGCCTTGTCTCAAAATCAAGCCACGTCCCGACATTGGTACCGCCGGCTGGCGTCAACTCGCCGTTGAGGTCTACGGCGGCATTCTCAACAACTCGTGGCTCGACCGCGACCTCGGCATCGCGGGTGTCGTACTCGATTCATCGGGCGCCGCCCATCTCGTTCGCAGCGACGCAGTCGCCCGAGTGCCGCAACTGGCCGTGCATCTCGATCGCCAAGTGAATGAGGGCCTCAAGCTCGATCCCCAGACACATCTCACGCCGATCTGGGGCCTTGGCGATGCCACTGCGGGTGGATGTGCGACATGGCTTGCACAGCACGCTGGGATCGACACCGTCACGTGGTGGGATCTCTGCCTCTTCGACACCCAACCGGCCGCCCAAATCGGACTCAACGGCGAGTTCATCGCCTCGGGACGACTGGACAACCTGATCTCATGTTGGGCAGCGACGGCCGCATTGTGTTCATCGACACCCGCTGACGGTCGGATAGCCGTCATGGTGCTCAACGACCACGAAGAAGTCGGATCATCAAGCACAACTGGTGCTGATGGACCACTCCTTGAACATGTGCTCACCCGAATCACTCACGCAGTGGGTGGCAACGTCGCTGACCTCCATCGCGTACTCGCCGCCTCCAGCTGTGTCTCTGCCGACAACGCCCACGCCATTCACCCGAATTACCCAGAACGTCATGATGCTGCTCACGCACCGCGAGTGAACGCTGGCCCAGCGATCAAAGTCAACGCGAATCAGCGCTACGCCACCTCTGCCCGCTCAGCCGCCCGATTCGAGCGGGCCTGCATCGCTGCAGGCGTGCCGTGGCAGGTGTTCTCCTCGCGCAACAACATTCCGTGTGGCTCGACCATCGGTCCGATCACGGCGAGTCGGCTCGGCATCGACACTGTCGATGTCGGCATCCCGCAGTTGTCGATGCACTCAGCACGAGAACTCTGCGGCTCAGTTGACCCCGGTTACCTCGCTGCGGCACTCAGCGCCTACTGGTCGTCGAGCGAGGCGTAAGTCCACCCCACATCGATCATCGCAAGATCAAAGAGTCGTTGGAGTTCAACGTGCAATCGCTCACTTTGACGACTCAGTTCGCCGCGCGACACCCGCCCGCCGGACGACTCCGGATAGAGCGGCGCTCCCACGACGACTCGAACTTTGCGGGGGAACACGAACTTGGCTCCCTTGGGCATCACCATCTCAGAACCACCGATGCCAACCGGAATGATCGGTACTCCAGCCTTCAATGCCACGTACACGGCCCCATCGAACATCGGTTGCACGATCGGACCCGACTTGCGTTCTCCTTCCGGGAACAACACGAGTGGGTCGCCCGCTTCGAGCACCGAGACCGATCGCCGAAGCGCCTCCCGATCCGCCGTGCCACGGGTCACCGGAATAGCACCGAGGGCCGACAGCACCCACCCGAACCAGCCGTACTTCCACATCGAATCCTTGCCGAGAAATCGGAGCCGACGCGAGGTCACGCACGCTGCTATCGGCGTGTCGACATACGAGCGATGCACTGGTGCCAACACGAACGCGCCAGTCGAGGGAATGTTCTCACGCCCATAGATCGACATCCGGGTGTAGGAACGAGTGAGCACCGTGGTGATCGTCCGACCGAAGCGATAAAAGGCACGAGCGGCAAATGACTGACCGGCGAGAAACGTGTCAGGCGCGCTCATCAGCGACCATCGCCAACCATGTCCAGCACGCGCTCAACGACCTCATCGATGCCCAGATCACTTGTGTCGAGCACCACAGCATCACCAGCCACCGTCATCGGGGATGCCGAACGGGTCGAGTCCCGACGGTCGCGCTCGATAATTGAGGCTTCCACCTGATCGACGTCACCACCGGTCTCGGCAACACGTCGTTCGGCCCGCACTCGCGGTGACGCCGTGACAAACAACTTCAGGTTGGCATCGGGCAACACGACCGTCGTGATATCGCGTCCCTCAACCACTCCACCGCCACGCTGTGCCACCCAATCGCGTTGGCGACGCACGAGCAGATCGCGCACCATTGGATTCGCCGCAACCGCGCTCACCGAGTCGGTGACGTCGCGTCCACGAATGGCACTCGTTGCATCGACACCATCGACGATGACCGTGCTGGCACCAACATCGATCGTCATATCCTCGGCCGCCTCGGCAACCTCGTCATGAGCAGCCGGGTCGATACCGCGGGCCAACACCCCAAAGGTGACGGCCCGATACATCGCACCCGTATCGAGATGATCAAGCTGCAGCGCCGCGGCCAAGGCACGCGACACGGTGCTCTTGCCGGCTCCCGCTGGTCCGTCGATCGCGATGATCATCGTCAGCCTCTGTCACCAGCTCGTGCCGAGGGGGCGTCCCTCTTCGTAGCCAGCGTGGCTCTGCACACCCACGACCGCTCGCTCGTGGAACTCATCAATGGTGGCAGCGCCGGCATACGTGCACGACGAACGAACACCAGCGACGATCTGATCGATGATGTCCTCAACGCCGGGGCGCTGCTGGTCGAGATACATGCGCGAGGTGCTGATGCCTTCTTCGAACAGCTCCTTGCGGGCACGCTCCAATTCATGGTCGTCACGGCTGCGATTCTTCACTGCCCGGTTCGACGCCATACCGAAGCTCTCCTTGTAGAGGCGCCCGTCGAGATCGCGCTGCACATCGGCCGCCGACTCGTACGTTCCGGCGAACCACGATCCGAACATCACGTTGGCGGCACCGCCGGCCAACGCCAGCGCCACATCACGCGGGAATCGCACGCCACCATCGGCCCAGATATGCGCCCCCAGACGACGCGCCTCGTCAGCACATTCGACAACTGCAGAGAACTGCGGTCGGCCGACGCCGGTCATCATGCGAGTGGTGCACATCGCGCCCGGACCCACGCCAACCTTCACAATGTCGGCGCCAGCTTCAACGAGATGACGTGTCCCTTCAGCGGTCACCACGTTGCCCGCCACGATTCGAACGTTGGGCAACGCTCCACGAATCGCCGCCACCACATCGATCATCTTGGACTGGTGGCCGTGAGCGGTGTCCACCACAATGACGTCAACGCCCATTCCGGCAAGGGCTGTGGCCCGTCCAACCGGATCAGCGTTGATACCAACCGCAACCGATGTCAGTAGCCGTCCCGACGCATCGAGGGCGGGGCGATAGATCGTTGAGCGCAGCGCACCTCGACGCGTCATCACGCCTTTGAGTCGGCCGTCGTTATCGATGACCGGAGCGACGGACAATCGCTGCTCTCCGAGAGCGGCAAATGCGCCCTCGGCGTCAATGGTGTCGGGCAGTGTCACGAGATCACGGGTCATTACGTGCCGCACCTGGGTGAATCGATCGAAGCCGGCTGCGTCTTCCTCGGTGAAGACCCCCACCGGACAATTGCGATCGTCGACCACCACGATCGCACCGTGAGCACGCTTGTGGATGAGGTTCAGTGCGTCACCGATCGTGTGGCCAGGCGTCAGGGTAATCGGAGTCTCAAACACGGGATGTCGATCCTTGACCCACGCCACCACCGACTCGATCACGTCGATCGGAATGTCTTGAGGGAGCACCGTCAAGCCACCGCGTCGTGCAATCACTTCAGCCATCCGCCGACCCGCCACTGCGGTCATGTTGGCGACCACCACCGGGATCGTCGTACCGATGCGATCAGGCGTTGACAGGTCAACGCCCAGTCGCGAACCAACCGACGACAAGCTCGGCACCATGAACACGTCGTTGTATGTCAGGTCGTGACCCGGGTTCGGGTGCAGCATCCTCATCTGGTCCTCCTCGGAACGGCGCGGCAAGGCTAACCGTCCGCAGCCCGACCGCCGACGGATACGCCTCGGCCGCAACCGTCTAGTGTCAGCGGCCATGAGCGACTCCGAGTCAGCCGTACCGGTGATGTGCGTCCACGGATGGGGTGGATCATTCACCACGACCTGGGAGCGCAGCGGCTTCACTGCCCTGCTCGCCGATGCCGGCCGCCCGGTGATTGGGGTTGACCTTCTCGGTCATGGCACCGCCCCAAAGCCACACGAGCCCGAGGCCTATGCCGACCTCACCGAACGGGTCGTTGCCGCCCTGCCATCCGACGGGACACCAATCGATGCGGTCGGGTTCTCCATGGGTGCGCTCACCTTGTTACGAACGGCCGTGGAACATCCGGGTGCATTTCGCCGACTCGTCCTTGCTGGAATCGGTCGGAACGTCTTTGAACGAGATGACGAACGGACCGCATCGATCGTTCGTGCGGTTGAGGGCGATGTCGACCCCAACGACAACGTCGCACGACTCTTCGGCCAATACGCAGGCCAGAGCGGCAACGATGCAGCAGCGTTGTCAGCAGTGCTGCGTCAACCGCAGCGGATACGCCTCGACGAGACCGTGCTTGCTGGGGTGACGTGTCCCGTGCTCGTCGTCGTTGGCGACCGTGACTTTGTTCATCCGGCAGACCAACTCATCGACGCTCTGCCCAATGCCTCGGGCACGGTGCTGCGCAATGTCGACCACTTCGCCACCCCCGAAGCATTCGGGTTTGTCGATGCTGCGCTCGAATTTCTCGACGCAGTGCCCACGTGAACCGGCCGCGCGTGCCGATCACGACCGATGCCATCGAGGCGGCCCAACGGTTGCGCAATGGCGGTCTCGTCGTGATCCCTACCGAAACGGTCTATGGGCTTGGAGCGGATGCCACGCACGTCAACGCACTCGAACGCATTTATGCGGTGAAAGGTCGCCCTGTTGGGCATCCGCTCATACTCCACGTCGCCGATACCGAAACAGCAAACCATTGGGCCGACATGTCACACCCCGCTGCACAAACGCTGGCACTTGCATGCTGGCCGGGGCCGCTCACCATGCTCCTCCCGCGCCGCCCGAGCGTCGACGACATCATCACTGGGGGCCGCGACACCGTCGGCATACGGGTACCCGCACACCCACTCACTCTGTCGCTACTCGCCCAACATGGCGGGGCAATCGCTGCGCCTTCAGCAAACCGGTTCGGTCGGGTCAGCCCGACCACAGTCGCTCACGTGCTCGACGACATCGGTGACATCCTCGATCCCGAACGCGACCTGATCCTTGACGGCGGACCGTGCGATGTCGGTGTTGAAAGCACCATCATCGACCTGACCGTCGACCCGCCCCAGATCCTTCGTCCCGGAGGGATCCCAACCGAGGACATCGAGCGAATGCTCGGGGCACCGACATCAGCCCCACAGGGGCCGTCGCGCGCCAGTGGCATGATGCCCTCGCACTACGCACCGGCCACACCGATGCGACTCGTCGACGACCGAAACGCCGCTGCCACCGCCGCTCACGGCATCAACGCCGTCGTCATCGACCGCACCGACGACCTCGTCGATGCCGCCCGACACCTCTACGACGACCTGCGTGCGGCCGACCAGCGCAACGCCGACCTCATCATTGCCGTCATGCCGCCACCGATCGGACTGGGACACGCCCTACGCGATCGCCTCACCAGGGCCGCGGCTGGGCGGGATCAAGCACATCCCAATCAAGACGATTCAACGCCGTAATCCACAGATCGCGCACCGATTCCACATCAGTGCTGTGTGGCGTCTCGGATTCGACAATGACCGAAACCGTCGTCGCAGCAGCATCAGGCACGAGCTCAAGCGCGCACCACACGTCATCGTCGAGCATCGCCTCAAGTCGATAGGGCGGGTCCTCGTCAACGAGTTGACCGAGCCAGCCTGTCACGATCAACAAGGCCTCAAACGCTTCAACCGGCAGCACATCGATAGTGAACGATGGGTGATCTTTGCGGACTCGCCGAGGCATCTCCATCGACCGCTCAGGGTGCGTCACGAGCAGCATCGCGAGCGCCGCATCTGCCGCGCGATTCACCGCCTGCATGCGATCGCCATCGCCACCAATGCGGTCGGGGTGCAACTCTCGGGCAAGTCGACGGCGAGCTGCGGCGACATCGTCGCGTTGAGCCGTTCGACGATCAAGTCCGAGCAGCACGAATGGATCATTTCCGCTGCGAATGCTGGTCATGTCGGCACATCGCTGAGCTCGCGTGCCCGAGACGTGACCTCCGGGCTCGAGGTATCGAGCAACAGCTGGGTGGTCACGATGTACACCGCCGTCGCTCCCGCAACGTGCGCGCCAACAAGGATCGCAGGGACCCCAGTGAAGTACTGCAGGTAGCCGAGGCCCGCCTGCAGCATGGCGACAAAAAGCCAGCGGCCAAGTCCAGGTCGCACTACCGCCGCATCGCTGCGATCTCGTCGGAGGCGAGCCACGAGCAGCACCGCCAGCCCCAGGGTCACCATGACCGACACGCCATGCAGACGTGCGGCAGTCGGGATCTCAACGCCAAGGCGAACGGCCTCTTCATCACCCGCGTGAGGTCCGGCACCGGTCACCACCGTGCCGGTCACGATGGCAACGGTGGTGCCCAGCACAATGCCCCAGACGTTGAACCGAGTCAGCGATGACACCACACGACGCCGTACTGCGCCATCGGGCTCACCAGATCGGCGCACCAACGTCGCCCCAGATGCGACAAGAGCCATCGACAACAACAAGTGGCCCTGGACCGCATAGGGATGCAGGTCCACCCACACGGTGATAGCGCCGAGCAGTGCGTTGGCCACCACGCCGAGCACGAGCGCCCACGACCACCACACGAGATCATGGCGATACGGACGACGCCGATGTGAACCGAGCACTGCCGCAGCAACCGCAACAACCACCACACCCGTGAAGAGTCGATTGACCTGTTCGATTGCGGCATGGGTCGATGACACATCGATCAAACGCTCAGCGTTGCAATTCGGCCAGTCATCACAGCCGAGGCCGCTGTTCGTCAAGCGCACCGCAGCGCCGGTCACGATGATGACACTCAACGCGATCAACGCCCCGATGGAAATCCGACGGTAAGTCGACACACCGGGACGCATGTTGATGATGCTAGGCGCGTGCGCCGATCATTGGCCGAGGTTGATGTAGATCTGTTTTGACTCGAGATACGAATCGAGTGCGTATGGTCCAAGTTCGCGACCGACACCGCTCTGCTTGTAGCCACCCCACATTGCTTCGCTCGGGGCCGGTTGAGAGTCATTCACCCACACCACCCCGGCGCGAACCGCCCGTGCCGTCCGCATCGCTCGCCCGATGTCACTCGTCCAAATCGCTGCTGCGAGCCCGTAGTCGGTGTCGTGAGCGAGGCGCAGCGCATCACCGTCGTCATCAAACGGGATCACCGTCATCACGGGCCCGAAGATCTCCTCCCGAGCGATCCGCGGCCGCTGATCATCGACCTCAAAAATCATCGGCGGCACAAAAAATCCTCCCGCGAGTGCCGGGTCGTCGGGACGACGACCGGCGTGCACCAGTCGAGCACCATCGGCTGGCGCTCCGTCGATGTACCCACGAACCCGATCCATCTGAGCGGCCGACACCAACGGACCCATCGTGGTCAATGGATCGAGACCGGATCCGAGCCGGATCGATTCGGACTCTGCCACCAGCGCCCCGACGAATGCTTCGTAGATCGAACGCTGAACCAGCACCCGAGACCCGGCCGAACAGACTTCGCCTTGATTGCCGAACACCCCGAGACACGTTCCGGCCACCGCTTGCGGCATTGGCGCGTCGGCGAACACGATGTTGGGGCTCTTACCGCCGAGTTCCAAGGTGACCCGCTTCAGCGACTCAGCGCACGTGCGTTGGATGTGACGGCCCACGGCCAACGAACCGGTGAACGAAATCTTGTCGACCCGAGGGTCGGTCAACATTGGTTCGCCCGCCTCGACCCCGAATCCCGTCACCACGTTGAACACCCCATCAGGCACACCGGCGTCGAGCGCAATCTCGGCCATCTGCAGCGCGGTGAGGGGCGTCTGCTCAGCGGGTTTGAGCACCACCGTGCAGCCAGCAGCCAATGCAGGAGCGACTTTTTGAGCCGCCATCAGCATCGGATAATTCCACGGCACGATCAGGCCACACACGCCAACGGGCTCGCGTACGACCAAGCTCATCGCATCCGGACCAACCGGCGGGATATCGCCGGTGATCTTGGTCGCCCACCCGGCGTAGTAGTCGAACATGAAGGCCACCTCGTCGATGTCGGCTTGCGCATCTGCGAAGGGCTTACCGCAATCGAGCACCTCGAGGCGAGCGAGGTCATCGCGTCGATCTCGAACGAGCGCAGCCATGCGATGCAACACCTCTGCTCGTGACCGTTCGCTCACCGCCTGGCCCCATCGTCCCGTGTCGAATGCTCGTCGGGCGGCGGCGACTGCTCGGTCGACATCGGCGGCGCGGCCTCGGGGCACCGAACCAAGTGGTTGTCCCGTGGCGGGATCGATGGAGTCAAAGCGTTCGCCGTCAATCGAGTCGACCCAGGCACCATCGATACACATCTGACGGTTGCCGGCTCCGGGCACCGTTACTGTCGTCTCATGCTGCATGCGACCACGGTAGTGGCCGCTCGGAACTCGACTCAGCGGCTGCGATCGTCGGCGCCGAGGTGCTCAACATCGGCGAGTCGAACCAAGCTGAACGAATGCACTGCTCCCACGGCCATCGACTCGACCTTTGAGATCGATGCATGGCCCAACACGAAGCGATCCCATTCCCACGGCGTTGGGGCAAGACCGAGCAAGTGCCCAATCGACACCGAGTTCGTACCCGCATGTGCGACCAGCAGAATACGGCGACCGGGGCGCTCCACCCGCCAGACCGGCAGATCGTGCTGATCCCTTGCTACACCTCGTTCGGCAAGAAACATCTCGACGCCAAGATGGATGCGGTCGACAAAGTCGCGTACCGACTCGCCGCCATCGAGTCCGTGCCAGCGATCTTCGGGGCTCTGCAATCGCATTTCGGCATAGGCCTGCTCCGCCTTCTCAGCTGGGCTTCCCGCCCAACCCGGATCACGAATCTCTTCGAGCCACGGAGCGATGACCTCCTCGCGGCCGAGTCGGGCGAGTAGCGGCGCTGCCGTCTGACGGGCCCGGGTCAGCGGCGAGACGAGGATCTCATCAAAATGCTCATCGACGAATCGATCAGCAAGACACTCCGCTTGACGGTGGCCCAAGTCGGTGAGCGGCGGGTCACCAACGGCCAATCCATCGCGCACCCATTCGGGCTGACCATGACGGACGAACACGATCTCCATCACTGCGACGGTACCGTGCCCATGTGACGAGCCAACCTGGCTGGCATCCGGATCCACTTGGTCGACATGACCATCGCTGGTTTGATGGCGCTCGCTGGACGGCCGATGTGGCTGACGACGGCGTCCGCCGTGTTGACCCCTACGGAACCGATACCGCCCGGCCGCCTCGCCGCTGGCGACGGCCCATCTCTGCGCTCATCGCCGTCGTCGTTGCTCTGATCGCCACCTCGATCGTGGTCTTGTGGCGTTCAGTCGCATCCTTTGCTCGACCCGCTGCACATGATGTCGCCATCGAAGAATGCCGTGCCGACGGCGCTGAAGTTGACGTTGGCGTCGCCATCACCAACCTGTCGATGCAGCAATCGTCATTCACCGTCTTCGTCACGGTGACTGGACCCTCGCTGTCGCGAACGATTCGCTCGATCACCATTGCTGTCGACGACGTTGCTGCCGATTCGACCACGCAGCGCTCCGCATCGTTTCCCTCCACTGCGACGTCTGCCGAGTGCGAGGTCGTGGCGGTTGGGGGGCCGCTGCCATTTGGCATCGATATCGGACCACTTGGCGTGCAGGAATGACGAACAGCGAGCAGCGCCCGTAACGTAGCGACATGAGTGATACGGCGCCCCCCGCCGTCGATCCTGCCGCCGTGCCGGCGTGGCGTCGACGTCTTGCTCGCACCGCAGTGGCGTTCTTCCTCGTCGGCATGGTCGTGTTGTGGACCTACGTGCTCTTTCTCGCGCCGCGCGATGGTGTGAACCGTTTCGACGATCGGGCATGGGCTGAGCGCGCCGAGGAACGTTGTACGGCGTCCGCACAGGAGCGCTTCGTTCTCGCTGACTACCGTCGCCTCGACTCAGGTGGCGCCGAGCTCATTCGTGAACGTGCCGACATCATCGATGCATCCACCGACATTCTCGAGGCGATGATCAACGACTTGGCGGCCGACCTGCCAGCGGATGCCAAAGGACAGGCGATCGTGCCGATGTGGCTTGAGGAATACCGCACCTATCTCGAGGATCGTCGGCGCTATGCCACCGAGTTGCGAACCACGGGTGAGAACCTGCCGTTCTACGAAACGATGAGCGAAGTGCCGATCTCGGAGCGACTGGCAACCTTTGCCGCAGACAACGAGATGGCAACGTGCAGCCCGCCACTCGATCTCGGCATGTGAACGGCGTCAGCTTGCTCGCATATCGCGAATGACCCGCGCTGGGGCACCAACCGCCACGCTGAAATCAGGGATGATGCCCGTCACCACGCTGTTCGCTCCAATGACCACGTGTTCGCCGATGTCAGCACCAGGCAGAATCACCGAACCGTGCCCGATCCACGAGCCCGAACCGATCCGCACGGGGCGTTCGGGCATCGACTGTTGCGAAATCGGCCGGTCCAGATCTGCGTACCCGTGATTTTGATCGGTGATGTACACGTGATGGCCGGTCCACACGTCGTCACCGATGTCGATCGAGAAATGCCCGACAATGCCTGAACCTCGCCCGATCAAGCAACGATCGCCAATCCGGACCACTGGGTCGATCGGGCACTCCTGCCCAGGCACCATCCCCGCTGATAACGCCACTTGCGGCCCGATCATCGTGCCCGATCCGATGCGGATGTACCGCTCGTTCATGATGGTGCCGGGTGGGAAACAGATGATGCTCCCCGCACCGAGCGCCCCAAAGTCGCGGCCACGTCGGGTATCAGGGCCAATCGCGGCAAGCCGGGACAGGTGCTCGTAGACGTCGAGCACCACCTCTCCGAGCCGCCGCCCGAGCCGTGCTCCAAGTGGCGGTCGAACCCCTCCCCGACGGCGTCCCGACACAGCCGGCACGCTACCGTCACCGAGGTGAACCAGCCGACGGTGACGGTCTCAGGCGGCGATCTGCGCGGCGTGCTCCGCAACGGCGTCAGAGTCTTCAAAGGCATTACCTATGCCGACGCAGAACGATTCACCCACTCGACGCTGAGCGATCATCGATGGTCAGGTGTCCGTGATGCCGACACCTACGGGCCCCAAGCACTACAAGTGCCGGGCACGATGGAACTGCTGCTCGGTGAGAGCAGCCAGCCCACAGCCGAGGATTGCCTCACGCTGAACGTGTTTGCCCCAACGTCACCAGGGCCACATCCGGTGCTCGTGTGGATTCATGGTGGCGCCTTCACCAATGGAGCAGGTTCCGTGCCCTGGTATGACGGCACCAACATCGCGTCGCTCGGATCACTGGTCGTCGTCACCATCAACTACCGCCTCGGCGCTTTTGGATTCCTCGGCCACAGCAATCTCGGCCTCGGCGATCAACTGAACGCCCTCCGTTGGGTTCGCAATGAGATCGCTGCGTTCGGTGGCGACCCATCGCAGGTCACGATCATGGGCGAATCCGCTGGCGGCTGCAGCGTGGTGGCGTTGATGGCCACCTCTGATGGACGGGATCTGTTCCACCAGGCAATCGCCCTCAGCCCCTCGCTGCCACAAATTCGTGCCGTCGATCGTTCCGACGAGACCGTTGCCGAGACCCTTCGGGCAGCGGGTCTCGATGATGTCGATGCGCTTCGAGCACTTCCGGGCGATGCCCTTCTCGCCGCCCAGGCGGCAATGCTTGATGGCACCAGCGACGCGCTCACGGCCTTCTCTCCCACCGCCGGTGGCGACCTGCTCCCAAGCGACATCCACGCCGCCGCTGCGCGCGACGCACGGCCACTCATGATCGGCACCACCCGCGACGAGATGCACTTGTTCTGTGCCTTCGACCCAGCGGTTACCGGCATGGACGACGACGCCGTGCAACGACGATTCAGCCACCTGTTTGACGACACCGCTCAGATGCTCGACGTGTACCGATCGCATCGCAACGACCACAACTCGGGCCAACTGTTCTCGGCAATTCGAACCGACGCCGTGTTCCGTCGGCCGGCGCACCGACTCGCGGATGATCGATGGGCACACGGCCATCAGTCATTCATGCACTGGTTCACCTTCCCGACACCGGTCTTTGGTGGCGTCCTCGGTAGTTGTCATGCCCTCGATATTCCCTTCGCACTTGCCAATCTGGATCGCACCGGCGTCGAATTGTTCACCGGCACCGACGAACGACGAGCCGATCTCGCGCACACCTTCGCCGGAGCCGTGAGTTCGTTTGCACATCGCGGCGACCCCGGTTGGGCGAAGTGGGATGACCGACGCGTGACACAGGTGCTCGACCTTGACAGCCGATGCGGTGTTGACGTCATCGAGGACCCAGAACCGTCGATCCGAGAACTCTGGGCCGACGCCAATGCTGGCTGATCCAGGCTCCATCACCGACGTTGATGGCATTGCGGTCGGCCATCATCAACGCACTGGGCGCGGGTGGCGAACGGGCACCACGATGGTGCTGGCACCCCACGGTGCGATCGCCGGTGTCGATGTGCGCGGTGGTGGACCCGGCACCCGGGAAACCGATGCGCTGGCGCCGTGGAACCTGGTTGACCAGATCAACGCCATCTGCCTCACCGGCGGGAGCGCGTACGGCCTTCGGGCGGCCGACGGGGCAATGTCCTACCTTGCCGCCCGAGATCTCGGTTATCGAGTCGGACCGGAACCCGGACAGGTTGTGCCCGTAGTACCGACGGCGGTGATCTTCGACCTCGGACGCGGCGGAAGCTTCGCCAATCATCCCGATGCGTCCTTCGGCGAACGGGCGTGTCGCGCAGCGACACACCGTCAACACCGACGCGGCAGCATCGGCGCAGGCACCGGCGCGATGGCAGGCGGCGTGCGTGGCGGAGTCGGCATGGCCTCGTGCACGGTCGCTCTCACCGCAACCGACGCCACGCCAGCGACCACCGTCACCGTCGGTGCCATCTGCGTCGTGAACGCCAGGGGATCACTGATCGACCTTGCGTCAGGCAAGCCTCATGTGTCAGTGCACGGACTTCGCCGACCCACACCCGCCGATCGCACGGCCCTGGTCGACTACATCGCTCGGCGATCGCTCCCTTCGCTCAACACGACCATTGGGGTCGTCGCCACCGACGCTGCGATCACCCGACCAGAAGCAACCCGACTCGCGATGTCAGGTCACGACGGCCTCGCCAGAGCAATTAATCCGGTACACACCCTCGCTGATGGCGACACACTGTTTGCGATGAGCACGCGCCGGATCGACATCGGAGACGTCGATCGTGTTGCCCGATTGAGCCAGATCCAGTCGGCTGCAGCAACGTGCGTGGCGCATGCATGCGTCGATGCGATCCTCGCTGCAACTCCCGCGGTAAATGCCGAAAGCTACGGGTCGCTTTGTCCGAGTGCACTGCGATGACAACACCGCACATCTTGACAGGACCAGACCTCGCTCAGTCGTGGTCGCTCATACGGCGACGTGCGGGCGAGCGGATTTCGTTGGTTCCCACTATGGGCGCGCTGCACGCCGGACATCTCTCGCTCATCGACGCTGCTCGGCGTCACTCCGACCGCGTCATGGTGTCGATCTTCGTGAACCCAACCCAGTTCAACCGTCGAGACGACTTTGATGCCTATCCACGAACCGTTGATGACGACATCGAGTTGTGCCGAAACGCTGGGGTCGATGCCATCTACCTGCCAACGGTCGAGGCGATGTATCCAACCGGGTTCGCCACAACGATTGAACCCGGGCCCATCGCTCAGCACTGGGAGGGAACCCACCGGCCCGGGCACTTTGCAGGCGTCGCCACGGTGGTGGTGAAATTGCTCTTGGCCTGCGCACCCGATGTCGCGGTGTTTGGACGCAAAGACCTCCAGCAACTGGCGGTGATCTCACGGACCATCACCGATCTCAACATCGCAACCGCCATCGTTGGTGCGCCGACGATCAGGGAGGCCGATGGCCTTGCAATGTCAAGTCGCAATCGGCGCCTCTCACCAGATGCTCGCAGTCGCGCAACCGCGATCCATCGTGGGCTGTTGGCAGCTGTCACCTCCGCCGCTCGCAGTGGAGACGTCGATCAGATCGAGCGGGCCGCACTCGCCGACATCGAGCCGGCAGCCGACTCGATCGAGTACGTCGCCGTTATCGACCGAGCAACGTTCGTCCGACCGACCGGCGTGTGCGCCCCGGATTCGTGTGCGTTGATCGTCGCTGCTTGGTTCGATGGGGTGCGCCTCATCGACAACATGACACTCGATGGTCTCGACTGACGTCAGGTTGGCGCAAGGCCCGTAAACAGCACGATCAGCACCACACCGTTGAACACTGCGTGTGCAATCACCGCCGAGGCGATACGGCCGGTGAAATGTGCAACCGCTCCGAATACGGCACCGACGGCACCGAGCACGATCCAAAGACCAATGTTCGACCAACCAAACAGTGGATCGGCGTGCACCGCACCGAACACCGCACCCTGAACGAGCACGGCGACTGGTGCGCCGAGCCGCGGTACGAGCGACGACTGCACCACACCACGAAACACCAGTTCTTCAACCAGCGGTGCAGCGATCACTGCGGCCAATCCAGTGGCGACGAGATACCACGTGGGAACCGAGTCACCTCCGAGATCTGCCGCATTCGATGCCACCGGCACATCGAACGCCATGAGTACCACCAGCACGATCGACTGCACCACCACGGCGGCCAACCACCCGAGCAACCCCCACGCCACATCGATGGGGCGCATGTGCCAACCAATAGCTGCTCGCCACGCTGACCCAGCAGACCGGCGCACGGAACGCACCGCCCACCATGCTGGCGGTGCGTAGCCAAGCACGATCAGCAGTGCCACCAACACGCCGACCGGCACACCCACTGGCTCAAGCGCCACCACGCTCACCCGCGCGATGAGCAACGACAATCCAAGTACCACCAGCACCGACAGTCCGACCCTCGGTGGCAGCGTCGGGCGGACCGGATCAGACCACATGGTCCCGTCGAAGAAGCGCGATCCTTCTCGGCCGTCGTGCCATCCCACAGCAGGTCCCGTTGGCGGACCCCACGGGGTGTGATCTTGGCGTAACGGATGTTGCATGGTGTCCAGTGGCTCCCAGGTCAGCGACCTACCATCGAGGGAATGGGTCCGACTGCCCCTCACACGATGCTGACCGGTTCGCTATGGGATGAGACCCTCGAGACGAGCCTACGGTGCTCAACAACCCCGATGGACACGATGGTCTCATGCGATGTGGCCATCGTGGGGGCCGGGCTCACCGGCCTGTGGTCGGCCTACTACCTCGCGCACCGCCACCCCACGCTGTCGATCTGTGTCATCGATGCCCATGGTGTCGGGTTTGGGGCGAGTGGACGCAACGGTGGTTGGGCCTCGGCTCTCCTGCCTATGGGCCTCGACAAGATGAACGCGCAACACGGCAGAGCATCGGCGATCGCAATGCAACGAGCGATGTTCTCCACCCTCGATGAAATCGAACGTGTCCTCGCCCTCGAAGGCATCGATGCTCGCGCGGCTCGAGGCGGGTCGATCACGGCTGCACGAAATGGGCCACAACTCGAACGAGTCCGCCACGAAGTCGACACGCATCGGCGTTATGGATTCGGCGATGACGACCTTCGGCTGCTCGACACATCAGAAGCAGCTGCGATCTGCAACATGACGTCATTGAAGGGCGCCATGTACACCCCGCACTGCATTGCCGTTCATCCGGCAGCGCTCACGCACGGCATTGGGCGAGCGGTCATTGCCCGAGGTGTACGAATCCTCGCCCCGGTACGTGCCACCGCCATTGAGCCCGGCAGGGTCGAAACCGATCGCGGCACGATTCGCGCTCACCACATCGTGCGGGCCACCGAGGGCTACACCCCACAGCTCCGAGGTCAACGACGGTCCGTCATTCCGCTGTATTCGATGATGGTTGCCACCGAGCCGCTACCTGCTTCGATGTGGGACGAAATCGGCCTATCCGGGCGGCCGACCTTTGATGACACGCGCCAGCTGATCATCTATGGCCAACGAACCGCCGACGATCGTTTCGCATTCGGTGGCCGAGGTGCCCCGTATCACTTCGGATCACGCATCGACCCGTCGTTCGACACCGATCGGCGGGTCAGAGACCTCATCATCGAGGCGTTAATCGAACTCTTCCCCATCGTTCGAGAGGCCAGATTCACTCATCACTGGGGCGGACCACTTGCTGCCCCTCGCGACTGGACGTGTTCGGTTGACCTCGATCGCCGTAGCGGCATCGTGACCGCCGGCGGGTACGTCGGTGATGGTGTCAGCACGACCAACCTTGCGGGGCGCACCGTGGCGGCACTCGTCGAAGGTGACCTCTCCGGCGAACGCCATGACGACGATGCTGAACTGCTCCGACTCCCTTGGGTGGGCCACCGCTCACGTCGGTGGGAACCCGAACCGGTCAGATGGATCGGCATCAACGCCGGCCGCCGCGCGGCACACCTTGCCGATCGCAACGAGGACCGATCGGGGCGACCGAGCAAATTCTGGGGTGGCGTGATCGACGGGATGCTCGGACGCTGACCTAACGATGCATCGTCGGGTCGACGACGCGTGCGAACAGCCGCAAGGTATGCACCGATGCCCCGGTGAGCACCCCGCCACGACCGAGCAATCGACCATGTTCCCAATTCGATAGCCCGAGTTCAGGCTCGTTAAGGGCGTACTGGCCATCGACCCAGCGGGTGAAGCCATCGCCGACGAACGGCGCATCAACCGACCGGTACACCCGCTCGAGAACGTCGGCGTCTTCGGTCAGCACCGACACCACAAAGTGCGGGCTGTGCTCATTACATAGAGCAACGGCCGCATCGACATCGTCGACGATGAGGAGGGTGAATTCTGGTTGGTTCTCCCATTCCCACTCAACGCCGGGACCCTGTAGCGGTGGGCCTGTCAGCGTCACCGTCGCCGGGCAACCGACAACCGCGACGGCTTGCGCGACTTCATCAACAGCATGAACGATGCACGATGTCGACCGGGCTTGGCCGGCGGCAGCGGCGCCTGCAAGTACCGCTGGTAGGAGGCGACTCACTGACGAGCGCGGCACGCAACAGACATTGAGCGTGTTGCACACCTTGCGATCGAGCGAACTGCGAACAACCGCCTCGAGGCGAGCTGCGTCGGCATCGGGGGCAACGATCATCCACGCCCCGCCGGTGCCATGCAGACTGGCCGGCGTGCCTACAGCGCGCGCAATGGCACCGAGTTGCGCCACTGCAGCGCCTGAACCACGTGCCACCGCCAGCGACAACCGGCGATCGGCAAACAATGCCCAACCCGCTGCATGAGACGGTGACGCGACTAACTCCACGGTGCCCACCGGAAGACCCGCAGCGGTGAGCGCTGGGCGTAACGCATGATCGAGCAATGCGGTCGCCGTCCCCAAGGCGTCCGAACCGATGCGCAGGACTGCCGTGTTGCCGGTGCGCACGACGCCAGCTGCATCAGCAACCACGTTGGGACGACCTTCGAACACGAACCCCACCACGCCCAAAGGCGACCGACGGACATCGATCGACCAACCATCGTTCTCGATCGTCGACACGATCGCGTCACGACCAACCGGGAGATCACGCCACATTTCGAGACCTGCAGCCATGTCGCTCAACATCGGTTCATCGAGCACGAGCCGAGTCGTCGACCGACCGCGCGCTCTCGCCGCAGCGACGTCGGCGGCGTTGGCCTCAAACAAGGCTGCAGCGACGTCGGCATCACGGAGCAACGCCGCGCAACGATTGAAGAACTCATCGATCGCCGCATCGGAACATGCCGCCAAGGCACGGAATGCGTCCACCGCGGACGAAACCGCAGCGGCCGCAATTGCCGACTCCGAAGCGGGCACATGGAGTAGGTCGTCATCGGCAACGAGCAGTTGGTCGCCGTCACGAAATGACGCCGCCAGGTCAGCGTTGACCCGAACGACCCGATCGCCTCCAAGGACCACGAGTTGTCCCTCGGTCAGCGACCTCAACACCTCAGCCATCGGCCATGACCTCGGCGATCAACACGGGACGACCGAGCTCGATCGAACGATGAGCCGCTGCCCCCATCGCCACCGACCAGAGTCCGTCGTCCAAGGTGACAGCTGCGGGACGGCCGGCGCGTACCGACTCGATGAAGTCCACATGTTCGAGATAGCTCGCACCATGATGCAGGCCAACATGTCGGACACCATCGGCGATGATCGGACGCTCGTCGACAACATGTAAGCCATCGGAGCGACGCCCAACCCGCAGCACCGACTCAGTCACCAATGCCTCGACCTTGCCCTCGTCACCGGTCACTGCGATCTCTTGTTCGTTCACACTTGCTTCGGCAAACATGCAAAGGTCAAGCATCCCGCGGACCCCGTTAGCAAATTCGACGATCACATAGGCATTGTCCAAAATGTCGGGCACCTCACCGTTGTAGACCTCATCGAGATGGTTGACGTCTTGGCCACCAGAAGCCATCACCCGCACCGGGTCAGCGTCGGCGGCAAGACGCATCAGATCGAAAAAGTGGCAGCACTTCTCGACGAGTGTTCCGCCGGTATTGCGGGTGAAGCGATTCCAGTTGCCGACCTTGACGAGGAACGGAAACCGATGCTCACGAATCGCCACCATCTTCACGTTGCCCACGACTCCCGAGCGCACCTGGGCGAGCAGCGCAGTAGTCGGCGGCATGTAGCGATACTCAAGCCCCATCCAGACCACACGATCACTCGGCCCTGCGGCTGCTGCAGTAACCATTCGGCGACAGTCGGCAACGGTGGTGCACAAGGGCTTCTCGACCATCACGTGCACGCCCGAATCGAGCACGTCACCCAACACATCAACATGGGTGAAATTGGGCGAAGCGATGACCACTGCATCGACCAGACCCGACGCGAGCAACTCGCGATGACTCGCGAACACCGTTGGTGCGTCCGCACCAAACGATGCCACTGTGGCGGCTCCGATGGTGCGGCGCTCCTCCACCGGGTCAGAGATCGCCGTCACGACTGCTCCGTCGAGATGCGCAATGTTCTCAATGTGCTCAACGCCCATCATGCCGGTGCCAATCACGCCGTAGCGCACGATGTCGGATCGTGATGAGGAGAGAGATGCGGTCGTCACGGTCATGAGCGTACGCTCACCTCATGGCAGATGATCGCCTCTACTTCCGACAGTTGCTCGCCGGACGGGATTTCGCCGTAGGTGACCCATTCGCAACGCAGATGGTGAACTTCGCCTACGCGATCGGCGACCGAGTCACCGGTGAGTGTGTATTGGTCGACCCGGCATGGAACGTCGCCGATCTCGTTGACGTCGTGGCATCCGACGGCATGCACGTGACCGGGGTGCTGGCGACCCACTACCACGCTGACCACGTCGGTGGATCCATCATGGGTCACGACATCGAGGGGGTAGCAGCACTGCTGGGACATGTGGACTGTCCGATCCATGTACAACGCGATGAGGTGCCGTGGATGGAGCGGACTGCTGGCGTGACCGCAGCGAATCTTGTGGCCCACGACCCGGGTGACCACGTGTTGGTCGGCGCTATCGATATTTCATTGCTGCACACTCCGGGCCACACTCCGGGCAGCCAATGCTTCCTGGTGGATGGCCGTCTTGTCGCAGGCGACACGCTCTTCCTCGATGGGTGCGGGCGAACCGATCTGCCCGGCTCAGATCCTGCAGCAATGGCGGCGAGCCTCGGCATGTTGCACACGATCCCCGACGATGTCGTGTTGTACCCAGGCCACCGCTACTCGGTTGCCTCCTCGGCCACGATGGGCATTGTCAAAGCATCGAATTTCGTGTTCCAGCACTAATCACTTCGGCGTCATTCACCAGGTATCGACCTGAGGGCGGCGCGGTTGCGAGCGATCAACCGGAGGCGCCGACCGCAATAGCGTCGAGAGCCAACGTCGGGTATCGGCCGGATCGATGACATCGTCGATTTCGAACCACGTCGCGATACTCAACGCCTTGCCGTGTTCGTAGAGCCGGTCGACGAGTTCACGGAACAGTTGCTCGGACGCCTCGGGTGAACCCGCCGCTTCAAGTTCTTTGCGGTAGCCGAGACGCACATAGCCCTCAAGTCCCATCCCGCCAAACTCTCCAGTTGGCCAGGCGAGGCACGCCAACGGTGCCTTCGTGCTCCCACCCATCATCGCCTGCGCGCCGAGACCATACGACTTGCGCAGCACCACTGAGATCATCGGCACCGACACGTTCGCTCCGGTCACAAACAGTCGGCTGCAGTGGCGAACGAGCGCCGTCTGCTCAACGTCGGGTCCGACCATCATTCCCGGAGTGTCGACGAGGGTGATGATCGGGATGCCATGCGCATCGCACAACTGCATGAATCGTGCCGCCTTGTCGGCGCCATCGGAATCGATTGCTCCTGCGAGGTGTGCTGGATTGTTGGCGATCACACCGACCGGCATGCCTTCGATCCGCGCCAAAGCAGTGATCATGCCGACCCCGAAATCACGACGCAGCTCAAGCACGCTGTCAGTGTCGAACAGTCCTTCGATCGCGCGTCGCACGTCATAGGCGCGCAAGCGATCAACTGGGACCACGTCACGTAAGTGCTCCTGATCCGCGCACCCCCACCCATCGATCGATCCCTGGAAGTACGACAAGTACCGCTTTGCCACCGCAACTGCTTCGGCTTCGTCCTCCACAAGGATGTCGATCACGCCATTGGCCGCCTGCACTGACGTCGGACCGATCTCGGTCGGTTCGTACACGCCGAGCCCTCCGCCTTCGATCATCGCTGGCCCACCCATGCCAATGTTCGAGTCGCGCGTGGCAATGACGACATCACAACAACCGAGAATTGCAGCGTTGCCAGCAAAGCAGTATCCAGCGTTGATGCCAACTGTTGGCACCGTTCCCGACAACTGGCCCCACCACAAAAAGGCAAGACAGTCGAGACCCGTCACGCCGCCGGTGTCGGTATCACCAGGGCGACCGCCACCGCCTTCGGTGAAGAACACGACCGGTACGCGAAGCCGATCAGCGAGTTCAAACAGACGATCCTTCTTGCGATGGTTTTGATGCCCCTGCGTGCCGGCGAGCACCGTGTAGTCGTACGACATAACGATGCATTGGGCGTCGCGACCAGCAAAGTGCTCGCCATTGACTGTTGCCACGCCGCCGACGAGACCGTCGGCCGGTGTGTTGGCCACTAGGTCGGCGAGATCGCGTCGTTTGCGCTGCGCCGCCACGACGAGCGGCCCGTACTCGACGAGTGAGCCCGGATCGATCAAGTCCTCGACGTTCTCACGGGCGGTGCGATGGCCACGGCTCCGTCGACGGGCAACGGCATCAGGACGAGCCACATCGGTGCCGAGTCGATGCCGCTCCACGACCTCCGCGAGATCGGGCCGTGCCAGTCCAGTAGGAACCGCGGATGCAGCGGGGGCGTCATCGTGTTCGGGTGCTGGGTGCGAACCAGCCGCCGAAGAATCGATGCGCAACAGCACATCGCCTGGCCGCGCCGTACCGCCCGCCGCGACCGCGAATTCGGTCACCACGCCAGCAGTCGTTGCAGCGATGTCGTGATGCAATTTCATCGACTCGAGAAGACCGAGCACCTGTCCGGCGCGTACCGCATCACCAATCGACACTTCCCACATCACCACCGTCCCCTGCATTTCAGCAGTGACCTCGATGAGCGAACCCTGTGACATCCCCATCGGGCGATTCTGACAGTCGACGCCCAGTTGCCCCGACTCGGCGCGCTTAGAGGCGGCCCGGATTGCGCTGGTAACTCGTAATCGATTGGTCGCCCATCACCAGTTCTGCCGCGACCGCCGCAAACAATGCAGGCACGATGAAATTGGGTCGGCCAGTCGTCTCCGCGACGAACATCACGGCTGCCAGAGGCACTCGATACCCAGCACCGAGGAAGGCTGCAATGCCGATGAGGGTGTACAGCGTGAATCGCTCGGGGTGCACAACCTCCCCCACGGCACGACCAACAATCGCACCGCCGACGACCAACGGCACGAAGACACCGCCCACGCCGCCACCAACCACCGTCGCCGCAGAAGCCATCGAACGAATCATGAACACGGCGATCAACAGCCAGACTGCAATGTCAGCCTCGACGAAGAGCCACTCGCGCAGTACCTCGTACCCAGCACCGAGGCTGAGGCTGAGGCCGGTGAGTTGGCGAGACACGATGAACAGGCCAACAAGCGAGACCGACGCAATCGCCAGGCGGATCGGGAACGACCGCACCGTGAGGCCCTTGGCAATTCGAATGACCTTTGCGAATGCACGAGCGCCTATGGCACAGGCCACTCCGATGGCAAGCGCACCAAAGAGATCACGAATCTCAAACTGCGGAATCGGAATCACGGTGGCCGACAGCAACGGTGCCGTGTCGCTCAACGACACAAAGGTGAAGTAACCAGTGGCGCTTGACACCAACGCCGGCAGCAACATTCGTCGGGCGAGATCGTCTCTGTACGGCACTTCGAGTGCAAAGATCGCCCCCGTTGCGGGGGCCTTGAAGATTGCCGCTACGCCAGCGGCGGCACCTGCGACCAACAGGGTTCGGTGATCGCTGCCACGGAAGCGTCCCTTCAAGCGCCGCTGGATCTGCGCGCCGAGCGCAGACCCGCCATAGAGCGACGGCCCTTCAAGGCCGAGAGCGCCGCCGGAACCAAGTGTGGCGATCGCCGCCACGATGCGAGCGGTGAGCGCTCGAGCACCCAAACGGTACGTCGAGTCGTGGAAGGCATGGAGATACTCATCAGAGGTCGACGGCGATACACCAGCGCCAATTGTCCGTAACGCGATCGCAGCAATGATCAGACCAATCACCGGGGCGATTGCGCCCAACCAGAGCGGGGCCGCAACCAATTGGTGATACACCTCGTCAACGGCGAGTTCGAACAGTCGGACGGCGAGCCCGGTCACCACACCGGTCAGCGCGGCCAACAGCACCACCTCTCGCGAACGTCGTACCAACTTCTGAAGTTCGTCACGTCGCTGCGAGAAGACGTCTGGACGCATCGATCGAACCACCCGGTTATGGATGATCCTGCTGCGCGGCACGTCATCGGATCCTAGGACCCAGCAACCGGGAGTGAAGAGTCAGGTCAGTTCGAGGCTGATCGGATCGACGCAATCATTCGGGCGAGGCCGTCCGCGAGGGTGATGGCGGGTTCCCATCCGAGGAGGGTGCGCGCGCGGGTGATGTCGGGTTGACGGATCTTCGGGTCGTCGGATGGGAGCGGGCGATGTTCGAGCCCGGGGTCGACATCGAGGATGGTTCGAATGGTGTTCGCGAGTTCGAGGACCGTGAACTCGTTGGGGTTGCCGATGTTCACCGGCCCGGTCACGTCCGAGTCGAGCAACGCCACGATGCCGGCGGTTTCGTCATCGACGTAGCAGAAACTGCGGGTCTGGGTGCCGTCGCCGTAGATCGTCAATGGGCGACCCTCAAGTGCTTGATGCACGAGGTTCGTGACGACCCGTCCGTCGTCGGGTTGCATCCGCGGGCCATAGGTATTGAAGATCCGCACGATGCGAGCATCGAGACCATTCGCACGCTGATGGGCGGCGGTGAGTGCCTCAGCGAACCGTTTTGCTTCGTCATACACCGAGCGTTCCCCAATCGGGTTCACGTTGCCCCAATAGGTTTCGGTTTGGGGATGTTCGAGCGGGTCGCCGTACACCTCGCTCGTCGACGCCAACAAGAACCGGGCAGCGTGCGCCTCGGCGACAGCGATCAGGTTGGCGGTGCCGGTCGACCCGACCGCAAGGGTTTCGAGTGGACGTGCGAGATACACCGGTGGTGACGCCGGGCTGGCCAGGTGCAACACCGCCGATACCCGGCCGCCATCGATCGCAGCAGCAACCGCGTCAACGAGACCGCCAGCGCACACGTCACGTTCAAGAAAACAGAAGTCGTCTCGACGTTCCAGATGCGCGATGTTCGCTCGACGCCCGGTCGACAAGTCATCAACACAGATCACCCGATGCCCAGCATCGAGCAACCGGTCACACAGATGCGATCCGATGAATCCGGCGCCACCCGCGATCAGCACCCAGTGGCCACGTTCGACCGGTCCGGCGGTCATCTCGGCCGTCCGACACCGTCATAGGTCAACCCCGACGAACGAATCGATGATGGATCGAAGAGGTTCCGCATATCAACCACGCTCTTACCGGCCATCAACTCGGCGATCCGTGACGGTTCCAACCCGCAGAACTCGGGCCACTCCGTCGCCACCACCAACACATCAACCCCACGCACCGCATCCTCAGCGGACTGACACACCTCAATCCCCGACAAATACGGGTCCTGCACCGCCGACAACTCCCCCGTCGTCGTCGGATCGAACGCCCGCACCGTGGCCCCCAACGCACGCAACCGGCCAATCACACCGAGCGACGGCGAATCACGCAAATCATCGGTGCCCGCCTTGAACGTCAACCCCAACACACCCACCGTCACACCCGACAGATCATCACGGCCCGCAGCCACCTGCACCTTGCGCACCATCCGCTCACGCTGCTCGGTATTCACATCAATCACACCGCGCATCAACGAGAAGTCATAACCATGCGACGCCGCCACATGCACCAACGCATGCGAATCCTTCGGGAAACAACTCCCACCCCACCCCGGACCCGGACGCAAAAACTCACGACCGATCCGATGATCCGAACCAATCCCTTCCACCACATCAGCAACATCAGCACCCACCGCTTCACACATCGCCGCCACCGCATTCACAAACGAAATCTTCATCGCCAAAAACCCGTTCGCCGCGTACTTGATCGTTTCAGCCGACGCCGCATCCGTCACCAACACATGCGTGTCCAACGACCGATACAAATCAGCCACCCGATGCGCAGCCGCACGATCAGCCGACCCCACCACCACACGATCCGGCTCCAAAAAATCCCGAACCGCCGTGCCCTCACGCAAAAACTCCGGATTCGATACCACCGACACATCGCTGCGCTGAATCACACTCTCCACCACACGCGTCGAACCCACCGGCACTGTCGACTTATTCACCACCACACTGCCCGACCGCAACACCGGACCAATCTCCGCCGACGCCGCCCGAATAAAACTCAAATCAGCCGAACCATCATCACCCTGCGGGGTCGGCACACACAAAAACACCACATCAGCAACCGAAGCAACCGCAGCCGCCCCCACCACAAACTCCAACCGACCCGACGCCAACCCCTCAGCCACCACCTCAGACAACCCCGCCTCAACAATCGGGATCTCACCACGACGCAAACGCTCCACCTTCGCAACATCAACATCACCACACACCACACGATGACCCAACGACGCCAAACACGCACCCGTCGTCAACCCCACATACCCAACACCAACAACCCCCACCACCTGGTCGGCTCGACGGGTTGAACCACTGCGCATGTTGTCAGCCATGACTACTCCTCAACGTGTCGCACCAAGGTCGGCGTGCACCAGCGGAGGCTAGTGGGGCCGTTAGGGTCGACGGCATGACTACGCCAGCCTCCAACGCGGTGGACGTCGTCAGGGCGGTGTGGTCCGGCCTCGATCTCCTCCCTCGTCAAGCGACCGACACCTCCGACACGTGCGAGAACGGCGGAGCACTGTGTCAATGGGTGCTCGACCTCACGGGAAACACCACCGCCGCAGAATTCGCCGAGTGGTTCCTCGATAAGCCCCTGCGGCTCTTTGGCGTGCTCATCGTGACGTGGATGGCAAACAAACTGGTTAAGCGTTCAGTGCGTCGGGTCGTCGCTCATGTTGTTGCGTCCGACCGCTCAGGTGCACTCGATCGTCTTGAGAAGTTAGGCATTCCTGGGAGTTCGTTGCTCGGTGATGTTGCTGACGGTGATCCGATTCTTGAAGAGCGTCGACAGGCGAGGGCCCAATCGATCTCAAATGTGCTCGGTTCAACCGCTGGTGTCGCCGTGTGGAGCATCGGCTTCACCACTGCGCTCGGCACGATCGGCATCGATCTCGGTCCCCTGATCGCGGGAGCCGGTATCGCAGGTGTTGCAGTTGGCTTCGGCGCCCAGAGCATGGTCAAAGACTGCATCGCCGGTCTGTTCATGCTGATGGAGGATCAATACGGGCTGGGCGATGTGGTCGATCTCGGTGAGGCGGTGGGTACGGTCGAGCGGATCACCTTGCGAGCGACGGTGTTGCGCTCGCTGAACGGCACCGTGTGGCATGTTCCCAATGGTGAAGTTCGTCGCGTCGGCAACTTGTCGCAGTTGTGGTCGGTCGCCGTCGTCGATGTTGACGTTGCCTATGACACCGACATTGCGGCGGCCCGGGCCGCGCTTGAGCGCGCCGCCCGCGAGGTGTGCGAACGAACGGATTTTCTCGAATCAGTGCTCGACCAGCCAACGGTGCTCGGTGTCGAATCGCTCGGAGCCGACGGCATCACCTTGAGGGTCACCGTCAAGGTTGATCCGGGCGACCAGTGGGCGATCCAGCGGGCGATCCGCGAGCACGTGAAGTCAGTCTTCGACGGACTCGGTATCGAGATTCCGTTCCCACAGCGAACGGTGTGGGTGCGCCAGGACGGTGAGCAAGGCTGACATGGTCCCTGGGGCAGTGGTCACCGTCGCCGCCTTACTCGTTGTCGCCGGCCACCTCATTCGGTGGTCGATCGAGTCGGGCAGGTTTCCAACCCGAGGAAGTTCGGAGGCGTACACGGCTGCTGCCCCTGCACGCGAGCCAAGCGCTGCGGTGTTGGCGTATGTGGTCTCAGGCGCTGACGGAGCGCCGTGCCGCGTGCTCGATGTGAGCGCCGCAGCGACCGTCGCCGAGCTCATCGATCTCGGCACCGTCAGCATCATCGAACGGCAGGGAAATGACGTCGTGTTGGCGATCAGTGATCCCGACGCGTGGGCACCGATGTTGCCGCATCAGCAGATTGTTGCCGAGCATCTTCGATCAAGGGCATGGCGTCCGAGCCGAGATCACCAGGCAGTCGCAGAGGTCTCGACCGGCACGCTCGCTGCTGCACCGCCGAGTCGATGGTGGTGGGCACGGTTCCGTTCAGCGATCGCCGCGCAGGCTCGGGCTGCGGGCTACACGAGCCAACGGGTATCACCGATCTCGTTGCAGATCCCGGCAGCGATTGGCGCCCTGATTGCGTTCATCGCCGCCGTCACCACCGTGACCGCGATCGTTGCCCGTGACGTCGCCGGTATCGACATCTGGTGGATCGCCGTCGGATGTGCGGGCGGCGTGTTGACGTCTCGCTGCGTGTTCTCACTGCTCGAACCAGCCGACGTACTTACCCCTGCCGGCACCTCGATGGCGATCGTCGCCAGCCGCCGCCTCGAACACCACGCCGCGTCGACGACAACGGGAGACGGCCTCGGCTCTCGGTCCGACCTTGCGGCAGCGGTCGCTCTCGGCCTGCCCAGCGCGGTCACGCGCGAAGTGCCGCTGACCTCCACCTCCCGCGAACGCCGAATCTGGTCGATGGCATCAGGCACCGCAAGAGTCGTACGTATTCACCGGCTGTGGCTGCCCGGCGAAGCTGCACGACCCGGGTTCGTCATCGCCGGAGGTATCGGAGGCGTCATTGCGACCACGGCGATCCGGTCGGTTGTTGCTGCGATTCGAGATACCGGCTGGATGACCGACCTCGAACAATCCGTTCCTGATGCTCTCGGCCCACTCGATCAGCATCTCTCCACTGTCGCATCACTGGCGCTCGTTCCTCTTGCGATATCTATCATCGCAGTCGTTGTAGGACTGATCGACGTTGTCGCGACCCGTGAGGTCAGCGGTACCGTCATCGACGTTCGCCTGCCGCACGACGACACGCTCACCGGGCGTGCTCGACAGTTCATCGTCGGCGGCGGCCACGACGGTGCCCCCCTTATCGAGTTGGCCGTCGATGACGGAGAGCACGCAACGATTCATCCGTTGCTGGTCGATGCCCGCGCTGGTGCCCCGATTGGCGCCCAGGTCACGGTTCGCCTCACGCGCATCCTCCGCCGAGTCCGAACCATCACGCCGATAGGAACCTCAGGCGCTATGGCCGCGTCGGGGCCTAGCTTGGGCTCATGAGCGACCATCGCCAGCAGATCGTCACCCTCGACCTCGAGGGCGTGCTCGTTCCTGAGATTTGGATCGCAGTCGCGGAACGAACCGGTATCGAGGCCTTGCGGCGCACCACTCGCGACGAACCCGACTATGACGTCCTCATGCGACAACGTCTCGACATTCTCGACCATCACGGGCTCACCATGTCGACCGTTGCCGACGTCATCGCAGGGCTATCACCACTTGCCGGTGCCCGAGAATTTCTCGACACCTTGCGTTCGGAGGTGCAGGTCGTCATTCTGAGCGACACCTTTGAACAGTTCGCTGCACCACTGATGGCACAACTTGGATGGCCGACGATTTGGTGTCATCGACTCGTGATTGCCGATGACCGCATTGTCGACTACCGACTGCGACTTCCGGATCAGAAGCGTCGGGCAGTCGAAGCACTGCAATCGCTCGAGTTCACCGTTGTCGCTGCTGGCGACTCCTACAACGACACGACAATGTTGCGAGCGGCGCACGCCGGCTTTCTGTTCCGCTCTCCCGAGCGGGTGCAAGCCGAGTTCCCTGACCTACCCGCACTCGATGACTACGACGACCTTCTCGGAGCAATTCGGTCTGCCTTCGCCGCCTTGCGCTGATCTGGACAGCGTGAATAGCGCCCACTCTTCGTAGTCTCGGTCTGTGCCGTCAAGCGACAACCGCCCCGAGCAACTTCACCCGTTCGGCCTTGGTGCAGCAGCGATCGCTGTTGCAGCGTGGGGTACGAGTGGCGTGGTGGTCAAAGCGGTTGACCTTGACCCAGTCGCCATTTCGTTCTATCGATTCGCGCTCTACACCTTGGCGATCGCCGTCGTGTACTCCATCCGGCACGGATTGCCCACGCTGCGCATCCTGAAGCACTCGATGGCCGGTGGCATCTTTCTCGGGCTTGACGTCGTGTTGTTCTTCACGGCGGTGAAGACGACAAGTGTGGTCAATGCCACGACCATCGGCGCGATGCAACCGGTGATCATCGCTGGCATCGCCTATCGATTCTTTGGCGAGAAGATCCGCCTCAGGGAGATCGCCGCTGCGCTCGCCGCTATTTCGGGCGTGGTCATCGTGGTGACACGGTCAACGGGCACCCCGCAGTGGAGCGGTTCGGGTGATCTCGCCGCGCTCGGAGCCTTGTTTGCATGGACCGGCTACCTCGTGATGTCGAAACGATCTGCAGGAACGTTGACCTCGACCGAGTACACCCTCGGCACCGGTTTCTGGACCGCTGCAGTATCGCTTCCGGTCGGACTCGCATTCGGGCAGGACATGTCGCTCCCCGGCCCGGGACACTGGCTCGTCCTCGGGGTGCTCGTGGTGATGGGTGGGGTGCTCGGCCATTCGACGATGAATTGGGCCTTGACCCGCATCCCGCTCTGGCTCGGATCGGTTGCCACGCTGCTGATTCCCGTGGTGTCGTCGATCACCGCATGGATCTTCCTCGACGAGGCACTTGATCGGGTGCAAGTCATCGCCATCGCGGCGGTGGTGGCCGCGCTCGCTGCGGTGGTCAGCGCACAGCGAGTGCCCACCCCAACCCCGCCACCAACGGCGCCGATAGCCTCCGTGCCCGACGGAATTGCGCGCCACGACTCGGCATAAGGAGATGAGAGGGAAGATGACCAAGCCCACCCCCACCATTGAGTACACCTACACCGACGAGGCCCCGGCCTTAGCAACGTTCTCGTTGCTGCCGATCATTCGTGCTTTTGCTGCTGCAGCAGGCATCGAGGTCACGTCACCGGATATCTCGTTGGCGGGTCGCATCATCTCGTCGTTCCCAGAGCGCCTTCGGCCCGAACAGCGCATTCCTGACTTTCTCTCGATCCTCGGCGAGATGACGCTTCACCCCGAGGCGAACATCATCAAACTGCCGAACATTTCGGCCTCGCTCCCCCAGTTGAAAGCAGCAATCGCTGAGCTTCAAGCCAAGGGGTACGACATCCCCGATCATCCCGATGATCCCTCCACCGACGAAGAACGCGATATTCGCGCCCGTTATGACCGGGTGAAGGGATCCGCGGTCAACCCGGTGCTGCGTGAAGGCAACTCCGATCGCCGCGCCCCACGCGCCGTCAAGGAGTACGCCCGCTCGCACCCCCACTCGATGGGCGCGTGGTCGCCGTCATCGACCACCCATGTCGCCACGATGGGAGCGCACGACTTCCGCTCCAACGAGCAGTCGGTCACGATGTCGGCCGACGACTCGTTGCGGATTGAGCACGTCGCAACCGACGGCACCATCACCGTCCTCAAGCAGTCGGTTCCTGTTTTGGCAGGCGAGGTCGTCGACAGCACGTTCATGGATGTTGCAGCGTTGCGCTCATTCCTTGATCAGCAGATCGCTGATGCGAAGGCATCGGGAATTCTGTTCTCGCTCCACATGAAGGCCACGATGATGAAGGTCTCCGACCCGATCATCTTTGGCCATGCGGTGCGGGCCTTCCTTCCCGGCGTGTTCACTCGCTTCGGCGCTGATCTCTCCTCAGCAGGCGCCGATCCTGACAACGGCCTTGGCTCGATCCTCGCTGCCGTCGCGTCGCTGCCCACAGACCGTCGTGCCGAGATCGAGGCAGCGATCACCAGCGAATTGGCCCAGGGTCCAGCTTTGGCAATGGTCGACTCCGATCGGGGCATCACCAACCTTCACGTGCCAAGCGATGTGATCGTCGACGCGTCAATGCCAGCGATGATCCGCACCTCTGGCCAGATGTGGAATGCCGCCGGCGAGCAACAAGACACGAAGGCCGTCATCCCCGATTCGAGCTATGCCGGCGTCTACCAAGCAGTCATCGATGACTGCCGCGCCAACGGCGCCTATGACCCGTCGACGATGGGCTCGGTGCCCAACGTGGGACTCATGGCGCAAAAGGCTGAGGAATACGGCTCTCACGACAAGACCTTTGAAATTGCCAGCAGCGGCACCGTCCGTGTCGTCAACGCCGCCGGCGAGACGGTGATGAGCCATGCGGTGAGCGCGGGTGACATCTGGCGTATGTGCACCGTGAAGGATGCGCCGATCCGAGACTGGGTGAAACTCGCCGTATCACGGGCCCGCGCCACCGGAGCACCGGCAGTCTTCTGGCTGGATGCCGACCGTGCCCACGACCGCGAGCTCATCGCAAAGGTTCGCACCTACCTCGGCGACCACGATACCTCGGGCCTCACCATCGAGGTCATGTCCCCCGTCGACGCGACCACATACTCAATCCAACGGATCCGCCAAGGCCTTGACACCATCTCGGTCACCGGCAACGTCTTGCGTGACTATCTGACCGACTTGTTCCCGATCCTCGAACTCGGCACGAGCGCCAAGATGCTGTCGATTGTGCCCTTGATGAATGGTGGTGGCCTGTTTGAGACCGGCGCCGGCGGATCGGCGCCCAAGCACGTCCAGCAGTTCCAGTCTGAGAACTACCTTCGCTGGGATTCGCTCGGCGAGTTCCTCGCCCTCGCCGTGTCGTTTGAACATCTCGCCTCGGTAACGGGCGATCGTCGTGCGGGCATCTTGGCCGAAACCCTTGATGCGGCCACCGGCTCGGTGCTCGAGAACGACCGGAGTCCAGCGCGCCGAGTGGGTGGCCTCGACAACCGTGGTAGCCACTTCTATCTCGCCTTGTACTGGGCACAGGAGCTCGCCGCCCAGACCGAGGATCCCGAACTCGCAGGACGTTTCGCTCCGCTTGCAGCGGCGTTGACCGGTAATGAGCAGACGATCGTCAATGAGTTGGCAGCAGTGCAGGGCGCCGCCATCGATGTCGGCGGCTACTACCAACCCGATGTGGCGATGGCCTCGGCGGCGATGCGACCGAGCGCCACTCTCAACGCTGCGCTCGAACTGATCTCTTGATCAGACGGTCGGTTCAGCGACGAACACCGGGATGATGCGTCCGCTGGCACCAGCTGACACTTCATATTCGGCGTACGTCGGGAACACTGCCACCGAGCGGTCCCACCACAACTCTCGCTCTGCTCCGGTGACCTCGCGGACCGTGTACGAACGCGGCTCGGGGCCATCTTGAATCATCACGTGTGGATCGGCAAGCAGGTTCGCGTACCACGCTGGGTTATACGAGGCACCGCCTCGTGAGGCAACGAGGGCGTACGCACCCTCGTGCTCGACGCGCATTAAAGCGATCTTTCGAACCGCTCCGCTTTGAGCGCCGCGCATGGTCACGATGATGACAGGAATTCCCGTCTCACGAAGCGTGTTGGCACGCGTACCGCCAGACGCCTCGTACTCGGCGACTTGATTCGCTACCCATTCGATGGTGCTCGGTCGGTATTCCCCGTCAATCGGCATAGACCGAGACGGTAGCGGGAATCAACCAACCGGGGTGAGCGGTGCTCCACCGTTGACGACTGCCACCACGTTGTCAGCAGCGAGCATCGCCATGGCGGTCCGAGTCTCAACCGTTGCCGAACCGAGGTGCGGCACCAACACGACATTGTCAAGTTGCAACAGATCGGGATGCACCGTGGGCTCGTGCTCAAAGACGTCGAGGCCTGCACCAGCAATGGCGCCGTTGCGCAACGCAGCAACGAGTGCCGCCTCGTCGACAATCGGACCGCGGGCCGTATTGATGAGGAACGCATCGCTGCGCATCGATTGGAGTGCGTCAGCATCAATGAGGTGATGCGTCTCTGGCGAGTACGGACAGTTCAGCGACACCACATCGCTCGTAGCGAGAAGTTGTCTCAACTCATGTCGCGTTGCGCCAAGTTCGTTTGCCACATCAGCGTTGACCGCTGAGCGATTGTGGTATGCGATCGTCATCCCGAACGACCGAGCACGGCGGGCCAACGCCACCCCGATGCCACCCATGCCAACGATGCCGAGTTGCCGGCCCTGCAAGCCCCGTCCGAGCATCATGAACATGCCCCACTGCCACGCTGCTCCAGAGCGAATCAGTCGCTCACCTTCACCAAGGCGACGCGTGCTCATCAACACGAGCGCCATGGCGAGGTCGGCGGTCGCGTCGGTCAGCACCCCTGGGGTATTGGTCACGATGACGTTGCGTCGCTGGCATGCAGCGACGTCGATGTTGTTGTAGCCAACGGCAACATTGGCAACCATTCGGAGTTGCGGGGCAGCGTCAAGGAACGCATCGTCCACGCGGTCAGTGAGCAGCGTCACCGCCACATCGGCATGAGCGAGGTGAGCGTTACGCACATCGGTAGGAATTGGCTCATCGTCATCCCACGCCCAGACCGAACCAACCGTTCCAAGTCGCTCAATTCCAGGATGCGGAATCCGGCCCGTCACCACGATGTTGGTCACTTCCCACCTCGTGCGACCCACTCGGCGAAACGACCAAGGCCTTCGGTGATGGCGTCAACTCCGATACCCGAATAGGCAAGGCGAATCGAGCGGTCGTCCTCGTCGGGAAGCGGCCGACCGAAGTGATGCCTCGTGCAGAACGACATTCCTGTTGCGTGTAGCGCAGCAGTCGCGAATTCACCAACCGAGCGGTGACCGGTCATGTCCATTGCCCCGCTCACATCGGGGAAGAGGTAGAACGTGGCTTCCGGCACCGCAAAGGCCACGCCAGGGACGTCGGCGAGCGCCGACGCAGTTGCGTCCCGGCGGCGTTGCAACTCCGCAAGGAGTGACGCCGCTCCGGTTGGGTCGTTGAGCGCAGCAACACCTGCGTGTTGCACAAAGTGGGTCGTACAACTCTCATCGTTGGTGTTGAGTTTGGCGATCATGTCGATCACCTGCCGAGGCCCCGCAGCGCATCCGAGGCGCCAGCCGGTCATCGCAAACTTCTTGGAGAACGTGTACAGAATGACCGTCCGTTCCTCCATGTCTGGCAACGAGGCGATCGAGGTCGAGGTGCCCGAATAGCGCATCTCGAAATACGCCTCATCGGACAACACCCACAGATCGTGTTCGATGGCGATGGCGGCGATTGCCTCCATCTCCTCGCGAGAGCTCTCACAACCGAGCGGATTTTGCAGGTTGTTGTAGATCAGCAGCGACGCCGTTGGCGCCAACTCCGCGATGCGTTCAAGGTCGATGTCAAATCCGTTGCTCGTGCGCCGATATCCGTACGGCAACGGCCGCCCGCCAAAGTATTCGACCTGGCTCTCGTAGATCGGATATCCAGGGCTTGGGTAAAGCACCCCAGCGCCAGATTCCATCAAGGTCTGGATGAACTTGGTGATCACGGGCTTTCCGCCCGGCTGCACTGCGATCTGATCGGCGCTCAGTGACAGCCCTCGCCGATCACCGATGTCGCGGGCTAAGGCCTCACGCAACGATGGGATCCCTGGTGCAGGGCAGTAGCCCGTGTGGCCGGCATCGATTGCTGCTGACATCGCCGAAACGATGTTGCCAGGGGTGGGCAGGTCAATGTCTCCGAGATGAAAGGGGTAGACGGTGTTGCCGCGAGCAGCCCATTCTGACGCTGCCTTCGATACCGCGAATGCCGTCTCTGTTCCGAGATCATCGAGCCGACGAGCAAGTGGTCGCATGTTGACAAAATGTACACGCAGGGCCGGGTGGACCCGGGCGTGTGGGGTGAGGCCTCGAGAGGCCTCACCCCGACGACGTCACGCCCGACGACGGGTCGATGCCGGAAGCGCCAAGCCAAGAACCACCAGCGCAAGACCGACCAACACCATTGGCGAGGTGCCGCCCGTTGCCGGCAGCGTGACCGACGCTGCGGCCAACGCCGCATCAATCTCGCTACCCGTAACAGCGAACACCGTCGTCGTGCCCGACAATTCATTCGAGACGAGCAACAATGGCTGGCCATTCGGGCTGTCATCAGCACTAACGAACCAGATGCCCTCAGGAGATACGTCGCTGGTACCGGGGCCAGTGAAGTCACCACTCGCTGCCAGTTCGTCAAGCGACACGTTGACGTAATCCTCGAACTGTGGCGCCGTGGGGTCCGTCACGTCATAGACCATGTGCCCGCCCTGACGCTCAAGCCCGACGAAGGCGTAGTAGCGATCGCCAATACGGCCAACCACCACCGACTCAGGCTCTGAGCCCTTGTCGTCGGAACGCTCGTCGACCTCTTCGGCCATGGATTCCACCATCTCGACCGCAGTCACGGTGCCATCGCCATTCGGGTCATACTCCGTGTCGGCCTGCGTGTTGAAATAGTCGGCGTAGTTCGCGGCCGTGTACTCCTCAAACTGCGATCCCGAGTCCCACACGACCTCGCCGGCGGTGCTCCAAATCGTGAACGAGCGCGCGCCCCACATGTAGAGCGTGTCGACCGGATCGGTTGTCGGCATCGCCGTCGTCGAGTTCAAGCGTCCGAGCAGCGCATTATCGCTCGCTGCCTCAGCGAGGTCAGCCGATAGCGCCGATGCGTACCCAACCTCATCAGGGTCGATCAGATCCTTCATTCGTGCTTCTTCGCTGTAGCAGTCGTAGTCGCGCGAATCGCCTTCATTGGCGGTAACGAGGTAACTCGCACCGCCGACGGTGAAGTAGTCAATCGCATCCGGCATGTAGATGCCCTGAACGTCCCAGTTCTGAAGGTCGACTGCATCGTCACGGTTACTGGCATCCATCAACAACTCGGAAAAGTCCTTGGTGCCAAGTGGGACGACGGCGCTGATCTCAGGGGTGGTGAGGTCGACCACTGCAATAGCGTTGGCTTCCTGCAGCGTGACAAACGCTGTCGATGAGTCATCGCTGATCACTGCATACTCGGGCTCAAGATCTTGCGCTGCCGTCGAGCCAGGGAAGAAGATGCGAACACCAGCCGCTTTGAGCTCGTCGGTGTCAAAGTCATCAAAGCCAAGGTTGGTTGCGGTAGCGGCAGGCACACCGTTGGTGATGTCGATAACGCCGATGGTGCCCGCTGGGTCGACGGCCAACGCTGGGTCTTCGTTTTCCCCACCGCCGACATCCATGGCACAGACCGGCTCGGCCTCGCCAGAAACGACAAGGACTGATCCATCGGGGCTGAACGCAACGGCATCGGGCAAAACCCCTACTTCCACCGTCTGTACATAAGTGCCATCACCATCGAGGAACACAACGTTTCCGGGGTGCGTCGTCGGGGCGCCGGTCACCTCATCGAACGTTGCCGAATTCTCAACCGCAACAGCAATCAGACCCTCGTAAGAACTCACGCCGTTGACGCCATCGCCATAAGTGGTCATGTCGACGGAGGCAACCAGTGTCGGTGCCGTTGGATCAGCGATCGACACGATGTCAACAGCCACCTCAGCATCGTTTGAAATGATCATTCGATCGGTCGAAGGATCGAATGTAACGATTTCAGCGTGCGCGAGCCCGCCACCATCGAAGGTGCCGAGGGGCTCGAGCGTGACCGAGCCCGAGGGCGTCGGCGCATCGGCGAATGCGGCACTCTGGGCGAGCAACGACACGCCGGCTACGGCGAGAAGGGCTCCGGTCATGGAACGTGCAGTTTGGGCCACCAGGGACCTACCTTTCTTGATGTGCAAGTCGCCGAAAGGGTGGGGCCCGGTGGTGAACGCAGATCGACTACCCAATGGCTTCCAAGCGACTGATCGGCGAACTTTCGTCCGCCTCGCTCGGCAGCGACTCCGAGGCCGTACGGTGTGGCGATGGAAGCCACTGCTGCGGCGCCGAGCGTCAGGTTCCATTTCGATGTGATGTGCCCATGGGCCTACCAGACATCACGATGGATCCGTGCCGTACGCGACGAGATCGGTGTGGCGATCGACTGGCGATTCTTCAGTCTTGAAGAGGTGAATCGGGTCGAGGTGAAAAAGCACCCGTGGGAACGCGACTGGTCCTATGGGTGGTCGATGATGCGCATTGGGGCATTGCTGCGACGCTCCTCAATGTCTGACCTCGACGCGTGGTACGAGCGTGCCGGCCGCGCACTTCACGTCGAAGGCCACAAGCCGCATGAACCAGATGTTGCTCGCTACCTGCTCGCCGAGATCGGGCTCGACCCCTCCCTCGTCGATGAGGCCTTGGCCGACCCCACCACGCACGACGACGTCAAGGCCGATCATGAGGCAGTGATCGCTGCGGGCGGCTACGGCGTGCCCACCCTGTTCATCAACGATCACTGCCTCTTTGGTCCGGTGTTGCTCAACCCACCGAGCGGTGCCGACGCAGTCGACCTGTGGAATGCCGTCACCGTCTGGGCACGGTTTCCCGAGCTCTATGAGCTCCAGCACCCGAAAACCGAACGCGATGGGCAGCGGATCGCAGAAGTGTTCCGGCCCTACCTCGAGGCTCGTGACTGGGTGTCGATCGACCGCGGTCGCGTGATCTCATTTCCGTCAACACGTTCACAGGAGCCGTCATGACCCATTCCAGCGTTGCCAACCTCGATCAGTGTTGGGCATCACTCGACTCGCTGCTGGCCGACCTGTCACCCGACGAGTGGGCAACACAGAGCCTGTGCCCCGATTGGACGGTTGCCGGTGTGGTGATACACCTCATCGCGGTCGAAGAGATGCTGCTCGGGGCAGACCCATCCGAATTTGCTGAGCGCTTGCCGTTCGAGGTCGTCGGTGCCGCGACCGAAGCGATGTCGACGCTCTCCCCCGCTCAGCTCCTCGACCGATTCCGGGATGTGACCGCTCAACGGCGCAGCGAACTGGCAGCGCTCGATGACGCCGGATTCGATACCGCCGTGATGACACCGGTCGGTCCTGGCACCTACGGACGCTTCATGGATATCCGAGTGTTTGATCACTGGGTGCATGAGCACGACATCCGTCGGCCATTGCGTCGCCCTGGTCACGAAGCCGGTCCGAGTGCCGAGCGGTCCATCGACGAGATCCGTATGTCACTGCCCTACATCGTGGGCAAACGAATCGGGGCGAGCGACGGGGCCAGCATCCGCTTTGATCTCAGCGGTCCGGTAGTTGCTTCCTTCACCGTGCGGGTTGAAGGCCGAGCGGCGCTGCGCGACGACGCATTGCCAGTCGACGTGACCCTGACCACTGACTCGACAACCTTTGCCTTGCTCGCCTGCGGACGCATCGACCCTCAAGCACCAATTGATGCAGGTGCGATCACATGGGTCGGTGACACCGACCTTGGCGAACGGGCCGCCCGCAACTTGCGCTTCACCATGTAGTGCGCCGGCGTCGGCCAAGGAACAACACACCGATCGCAACGGCACCCGTGATCGAAGCGGCAACCGACGGCCACCACCACCACGGCTGATAGCGAAACTCGACGACATGTGTGCCCGGCTCTACCACGACGCCGAGGAACAGCCCATCGACCTCAACCACATCGCCATCGATCCCGTCGATGCCGACTCGCCAGCCTGGAAGCGCCTGCATCGGCACCGTCACGACTGCTGGGGCGTCGATATCGACGCTGATCTCAAGTCGCTCTGGCGAGTGCCGCACGAGGTTGAGCCCCACCGGTTGACAATCGCTCGAACATCCAACTGGCTTGGCGTCAACGAGCAGCGAGTTACCCAACGACGCCGCCATCACCCTGAGCTCGTCAGCCGCCGCACCTGACGGCGCTGTCGAGTCAAACCAGGCGACTGCCTCACCGATCCAGGCCGGGTTCTCCCACACTGTCATCAGGTCGTCGGCCGCGATTGGACCGTCCCAATCAGGCACCCACTCACCCGGATCACGGTCTCGGGCCACAACCATCCAGCGAACACCGAGTCGGGCCAGCGCCGAGGGCGACACCGGCGCACTGAGCGCACTTCGCATCGGCATATCGAGCGCCGGTTCAGGCGTGAAGCGACGTAACGCTGTCGCCCATGCCTGTGTCACCTGCACACCGCCGTCGTACCCATCGATCGAACGGAGCCCGAACCACACGTTGGAGTTGGGTCGCAACATCGTCACCAGTTGGTCGTGTGGCCCACCATCTGGGGTCAACGCCATGACGAGGCCGCCACTGGCCGCCCGTTGCTGCAATTCAGCAATCGCCGGCGAGACCGATGAACCAACGGCTTCACTGAGCACCAAGTCACCGGGCAATGACCGAAACGACAACAACGCCAACTCCCCCACCAAGAGCAGCACCACAACACGGCGTCGCGCATGTCGAGGTGCCGCACTCAGAGCGGTGACCAATGCGACGAAGGTGACCAACCACACCACAGCGACGCTCAACTCATCAACAAACGGTCCGAATGCCAGCACCGCGACACCAGCAACACCGAATAGTCCCAAGACGCCAACTCGACGTGGCCGCCACCGCTCGCTCACCGCATCAACGCCACGTGCCACGAGCAACGAAGCGACAATGCCCACAATTGATAGCCACCGAGCCGACACCCTGCCGAGATCAAAACCCGGGATCACCTCGTAGGCGATACGAAACAGTGGCGTACGCGGTCCAAGCGACCACACCATGCCAAGGCACGCCACCACGGTGAAAGGGATGCACCACCGGCGTTGTTCAACCGATGAGCAACCGGCAATGGCGCCGATCACGGCAAGGCATGTCCCAATGATCCCGAGCCACAAGATTGCCTCAAACGACCCCGAGAAACCTGCTGGGTTCCGATCAAGCACCGTTCCAAAGACCGCTCGCGCTGCAGCACGACCCTGAAGGATGAACGCACCATTGGCGAGCTCGGTAAAGCTTCGACCCTGATCCAGTGACCCAAAAGCGGTAGCGGCGACGGTTGCTGCGAGTTGCACTGCGGTAACCAACCCACCAATGAGTGCTCCAGCGACGAGTCGCACGATCGACATCCGACGAGCGACGAGCAGCGATGCGGCAACGATGCCGGCGACGACCGCAACCTCGACAATCAACTGGGGGTGACCACTCAACAGTGTCATCGCCGTCACCACTGCGAGCACTCCAACCCGCCGGCGCGACTGGCCTCGGCGCCCGACAGCATCAATGGCCACGAGCAGCCAGGGAAGCCACGCCAACGGCTGAATCTGTTCAAACTGGATGGTCTTGGTCAGCGTGGAGCCAACCAACATGGCGACAATCCCTGCGACCGCGGTCGCAAGTGGGCTGAGGCCAACACGTCGGGCGAGCACCACCATGCCCACACCGAGCCAGATGACGTGCGCCGCAACGATGAGTCCGTGCGCGGTGGCGGTGTCGACGAACAGCGCGATCAGTCGTGGCGGGTAGAACACGCCGATGGCGTGGTTGCCAAGATGCGGCGCTCCGCCAAAGATCAAGTCGTTGATCAGCGGCACCCGACCAGCACTCAGCGCACTGCGGGTCACTTCGGTATTGGGCATCGAATACGTGGCGCCGTCGTAACTCGTCACCACACCACCCGGCATCCAATATGAGCGAGTTGCCCAGACACCGACGAGCGCGACCAACAATTCGACGCGGCCTCGACCGACTGTCGCTGCGGCCCGTGAACTCGCCATGCGCCCAGTCTGCTCCACCGGACTAGCGTCGGCGTCCATGCCAAGCGCTTCGCTGCACGACCCGACGGACCGATTCCTTCGATTCGACGAGATGGTTTCCTGGCTCGGCAACGCACGAGCCCCCCGCCCCGACCTCGTCAGCGTTGCGTCGTATGGCACCTCCCACGAAGGTCGCGACCTCATCGTCGTGACGATCACCGACACCGCAACTGGACCAGCAGCCAACAAGCCGGCGCACTGGATCGACGCGAATATCCACTCGGTTGAAGTGACCGGCGGAGTAGCCGCGCTACACCTCATCTATCACCTGATCACCGAGTACGGCAGCGATCCCGCTGTTACCGAACTGCTCTCGACGAGAACCGTGTATGTCGCACCACGGGTCAACCCTGACGGCGTTGAGGCTGCGCTTTCGCCATCACCTCGCCATCATCGTTCGAGCACACGTCCGTGGCCGTGGGCCGACGGGCACCGATGGCCTGGTCTTCACCCGGCTGACATCGACGGTGACGGGCGCATACGCACGATGCGCATTGCCGACACGCATGGGGCGTGGATCGAACATCCCGACGACGCGAGGGTCATGATCCCGGTCCCGGCCGACGGGGTGTGCTCGCCGGGCACCGCTCGCTATCGACTGCTGACCGAAGGCGACATTGTCGACTTTGACGGCTTCACCATTCCGACACCGCGCGATCCGTCAGGGCTTGACCTGAATCGAAATTTCCCCGCCGGATGGTCGACCTCGGTCACCGGCAGCGGCGACCACCCACTGTCCGAACCCGAAATTGATGCGCTCGTCCGAGCGGTCCGTGCTCGCCCGAACGTGTGTGGCTACAACGCCTTCCACACCTTCGGCGGCGTGTTGCTTCGACCAAGCAGCACACGCCCTGACAGCGACCTCCCGGCAAGCGATGTCGCCATCTGGCGAGACCTCGGGCGACGCGGCGCTGAACTCACTGGTTACCCGACCCACTCGGTGTATGAAGACTTCACCCCAGACCGAACCGACCTCATGAGCGGAGCTGCCGACGACTGGGCCTACGACCACCTTGGCGTCTTTTCATGGACGACGGAATTCTGGGATGTGATCCATCACGCAACCGGTGAACGAGCGCCCACGACAATTTGGTGGGACGGCCCCACACCAGACCAAGAACTCGCGGTCGCGCGTTGGTGCGATACGCATATCCCTGAGGGCTACGCACCCTGGCGATCCTTTGAGCATCCGGTGCTCGGCGCCATCGAGATCGGAGGGCCCGACATGTTCGCGGTCTGGCACAACCCGCCACACGCCCTGCTTGCAGCCGAAGTCGAAGGACACGCCCGATTCGCGGTGCACCACGCGCTGACCTCACCGTGTCTCGCGATCGTGCAGGCATCGGCGCAGCAACTCGACGAGGAGGGTCAACTCTGGGAGGTGACGCTTGGCGTGGCCAACACCGGCTGGCTGCCGACCGACATTTCCGCCCATGCGCGTCGTCATCGACTCGTCCAGCCAGTGATCACCGATATCGCTGGCGATGGCATCACCATCATTGATGGACCATCTCGACGACGCCACGACCAACTCGAAGGTCGACGGAGCACGGTTGGGGCGCTCAGAAACGACGGGACTCCCGACCGTGTGCTGAGCCGGTGGACCGTGCGGGCAGACCCGCTGACACCCGTGACCTTGACCGCCACCCACGAGCGCGCCGGCACCGCCACAACAACGCTGCAACTCACTGGGCCGTGACGACCGACGCGATTGACCTCTTGCTGGTCCTCGATCTGATCGGCGTGTCGGTGTTCGCTGCATCGGGCGCCCTCCTTGCGATGCAGCGTGGCTTTGATCTGGTTGGGCTGTTGGCCCTCGGCAGTGTGACCGCCCTCGGTGGCGGTGTACTGCGCGACCTCATCATCAACCAAGGACTTCCCGACGCCTTCAGTTCACCCGTTCCGGTCATCACGGCAACCTCGGCATCGCTCGCAACCGTGGCGTTGAGAACCACGTTGCATCGCTGGCGTCGAACATTTCTCGTCTTTGATGCCGCCGGACTCGGTTTGTTCTCCGTAACCGGAGCCCAGATTGCAGTCGATGCGGGTCTGGGCACGATCCCCGCCGCATTGCTCGGTGTGCTGACGGCTACCGGTGGCGGCGTCATCCGAGATGTGCTCGGTGGTGAACCACCACAGATCTTTCGTCCCGACTCGCGCCTCTACGCCATTCCTGCCGCCATTGGTGCCTCGATCATGGTGATCTGGTCGGCAACAAACTTGCCAGAGGAAATCGGCGCAACAACTGGCGCAGTCCTCGTCTTCGCGATCCGTGTGGCGGCGCTTCGTTTCGGCTGGCGGGCACCGTCACCGGGAGCGCAAGGCAAGTAACGTCCGGCGCATGTCCGGTGCGTCAAGTCCACCTCAAGATTCCCCTCGCCGTTCACTTGTCGAGCGCCTGCTCGAGGGCCAGAACGACATTGGCGGCGTGACGCTCTCACCAGACGGATCCAAGGTGGCGTTCACCGTCAGCACGCTTGATCTTGAGTCCAACGACTATCGGCGTCGCATCTGGCTCGCCGCCACCGATGGTTCGACGGCCCCGTATCCCCTGACATCGGGCGACCCCGGCGAGGGGCAAGCTGCATGGTCACCCGACGGGCGGCACCTCGCCTTCGTGTCACGTCGCCGTGCTGACTCGAGTGACCCTCGTCCGGGCGCAACCCTGCACGTCATCGGCGTGGATGCTCCCGGCGAAGTACGTCGCCTGATCACCAGGACCGATGCCATCGCAGCGCCGGCGTGGTCACCTGACGGCACGATGATCGCCTTTGCCGCCAGAGTTCCCGATCCGCGGTACGCGGCAGACGATGATCGGTCGAGAGCCGCTCGCAAAATCGACCACTTCTACACCCGCCTCAACGGCGAGGGCTGGATCTACGACCGACCCTTCCACCTCTTCGTGATCGCAAGCGATGGCACCGGACCGGTGCGAGACCTCACACCGCACGGCCCTGAGTCCGATTACGACGACCACGACCACACCGATTTCGCCTGGCTCCCCGACGCATCGGGACTGATCTGCGCTGCACGCCATCACGCTCGGTGGGATATCGATCTCGTCACCGACCTCTATCAACTCGGACTCGATGGCACGATGACCCGCCTTACCGATGGCACCGCGGATCTCGGGTCACCATCGGTAAGCCCTGACGGCTCACTGATCGCGTTTGTCGGACGCGATGACCCAATGACATATCCCCAGAACGCCAAGGTTGGTGTGCTTGATCGTGCATCTGGCGCACGCCGTTGGATCAACGGTTCGCTCGATCGCACCGTTGAGGCAACATCCGGAACGGTCCGGCCGGTGTGGACCGACGAACAGACCGTGATGTTCAGTGCGGAGGATCGAGGTTCCTGCCACATTCATCGTGTGAATGCTGTCGACGGCAGCGATCCGATTTTGCTGACCTCTGGGGCGCGTTGGGTGCGCGATTGGGATCATCGTGGCGACACGACGGTTGGTGTCGTCTCTACCGTCGATCGCCCGGCCGAGGTGCTTCGTCTCGACCTCAGCGACGCGAGCGCCACTGGGACCCGGCTCACCTCGATCTCGTCGGCTTTCGTCGCACGCACCTCGCCAACGACGTGGCAACACTTCACGGTCCCCACCCCCGATCCGACACCGGGCACCGATCCACACATCGACGCTTGGATCATGTGCCCTCCGGGCGTCGACCCATCAGATGCCACCCAGCAGCGACCGGTCATCCTCAACGTCCACGGCGGGCCGCACACTCAATATGGGGAAACCTGGTTTGACGAAGCCCAGGTGCAAGCCGCAGCCGGCTACATCGTCATCATGTCGAACCCCCGGGGCGGTTCGGGTCGCGAGGAGGCGTGGGGGCAAGCGATCCTTGGCCCAAAGCATCCACGTCGCCCCGGTACCGGATGGGGTGTGGCCGACCTTGCAGACGTCATTGCCGTACTCGATGCAGCCCTCGATCGGTTCCCTGCATGCGACCGCTCGCGCGTCGGCATGCAAGGAGGCAGTTACGGCGGCTACATGGCAACCCTGCTCGCTGCCCGTCATGGTGGTCGCCTGCGGACCGTGTGCAGCGAGCGGGCAGTGAACAACCTGCTCACCGAGGAATGGTCGAGTGACATCGGCACGATGTTCCGCGTTGAGCACGGTCCGGATCCTGTCGAAGATCCCGATGAGTACCTCCGGATGTCACCGATCCGCTTTGCACGCGATATCGACATTCCGGTGCTCATCGTGCACTCCGAAGACGACATCCGATGCCCCATTAGCCAGGCCGAGGAACTGTGGATC
>JAPOJQ010000015.1 GCA_029978335.1 Actinomycetota bacterium | reverse complement strand
TGAACGAACCTTCTGACTGCAACTCGATGTGATCGAGCACTCGACGACGAACGAGTTTGCAGGCAAAGTTGATATCACGCACACGCACCCCGAACACCGCCTTGATGAGTGCGTTGTAGACCGTGGTGTAGATCGCCCGAACGGCTCCTTCACCGGTGCGGTCAAAGCGATAAGCGCTGACGATGTCAGCGTCGTACTCGCGCAGTAGCCGCACGATTCGCGGTAACTCGTTCATGTCGAACGGCAGGTCGGCATCGGTGTACAACACGAGATCACCGGTGGCGGCAGCGAAGCCAGACCGCATGGACCCGCCGAGTTTGCGATTTTTGGGATGGTGCACGACACGAACGTGTGCGTCCTCAGCAGCAAGGCGATCGGCGATGCGTGGGGTTGCATCGGTCGATGCGTCGTCGATGATGATCAACTCGTATTCAGCAATATCGCCCGACGCGATCAGCCGCTCGCACGCGCGCCGCCCATACGCGATGGCCCGCTCGACGTACTCCTGCTCGTTCCACATCGGGTAGAAGACTGAGAGGCGTTCAAATCCGGCGACTGGCGGTGCTCCGTCGGAAGTCACCGCGTCAGGCTACCCCTCACGTATCCGACCGACCCGGTGGGATTGTCACCCGTACACTCGTTGGCGATGGATGACCTGTCCGCAGAGCGTGACCCGACGCGAACCGAGCGTGCGGGCCAGCTCACGGCGCGATGGGCAGTCGTGGTCTGCGCGGTGTGGGCTGGGATCGTTGCCGGATTCGCCGCAGTGTGGGTCGCGAGTCGACAGATCGGCCTCAGCACATGGTGGCTCGGCGCTCCCGTCGGTGGCAGGTCGCTGCCCATCAATCTGGTGCCGTTCATTCCAGGCGTCCTCGTCATCGCTGCAGTCATCCTGGGCGCACGGTCGGTCTGGAGCGTGGGTGCATGCGCAGCGATCGTGGTGATCGGCATTGGGATCGGTGACCTTGGCAGGGTGACTCGACTCGGCATTATCGAAGTGGCGCTCGGAGTGGCCGGACTCTTGGCATCGGCTGCGAGTTGGACGGGGACGTGGCGCCAACACCCGGGTTCAGCCACCGAGCGATAGGTTCACCTGCCATGTCGAATGTGCTGATGTCTCTGCCGACCGGCGAACGCGTCGGGATTGCCTTTTCTGGTGGCCTCGACACCTCAGCGGCGGTGGCGTGGATGCGCGAGGGCGGGGCGGTGCCCTACGCCTACACCGCCGACCTTGGCCAATACGACGAACCGGACCTCTCAGGAGTGCCCGACCGCGCCCTGCAGTACGGAGCAGAAGCGGCCCGACTCGTCGACTGCAGGCCAGAACTCGTGCGCGAGGGCCTTATGGCGCTCCAATGTGGCGCCTTCCACATTCGCACGGCAGGCCGGACCTACTTCAACACCACACCACTTGGGCGGGCGGTAACGGGCACACTGCTGGTACGCGCCATGCAAGCCGATGGCGTCGACATTTGGGGTGACGGCTCGACCTACAAGGGCAATGACATCGAGCGCTTCTACCGGTACGGCCTCCTCGTCAACCCCCGTCTGCGCATCTACAAACCATGGCTTGACCCGGCTTTTGTCGATCAGCTCGGTGGGCGCACCGGCATGAGCGAGTTCTTAACCACCCGCAAGTTGCCGTATCGCGATTCGGTTGAGAAGGCCTACTCAACCGACGCCAACATCTGGGGCGCCACCCACGAGGCCAAGGCGCTCGAAGAACTCTCGACCGGCATGGAAATCGTCCGGCCAATTATGGGCGTCGCCCACTGGGACCCAGCAGTTGAGATCGCGTCCGAAGACGTCACCATCAAGTTCGAAGAAGGCTGGCCGGTCGAGATCAACGGTTCGACCTTTGCCGATCAGGTGGAACTGGTGCTCGAGGCGAACGCCATCGGTGGCAGGCACGGCTTGGGCATGAGTGACCAAATCGAGAACCGCATTATTGAGGCCAAGTCGCGCGGTATCTATGAGGCTCCCGCTCTTGCGCTGCTCAACATTGCGTACGAACGTCTCGTAACGGCGATCCACAACGAGAACACCATCGAGAACTACCACACGATGGGTCGGCGGCTTGGACGACTGTTGTACGAGGGACGCTGGTTCGATCCGCAGAGCCTCATGCTGCGTGAGCCATTGCTTCGCTGGGTTGGCTCTGCCATCACCGGCGAAGTGACCCTCCGTCTGCGTCGCGGTGACGATTACTCGATTCTCGACACCGCTGGCCCCGACCTGACCTACGAGCCCGAGCGGTTGTCGATGGAACGGGTTGAAGATGCTGCCTTTGGACCGCTCGACCGCATCGGCCAATTGACGATGCGTAATCTCGATATCACCGATTCGCGTTCGAAGCTTGACGTCTACCGACGTGTCGGCACCCTCGGCAGGGGTGGCCCACTCGAACTCGATCCGGGCGTGTCGTAAGCGGTCTCAGCCGCACCGAGCGGCAATAATTGCCGCAAGCAATCGTGCGCGATCAGGCATCGTGTCAACGAGCACATGTTCGCTCTCCGCGTGAGCTCCCCCGCCCACAGCGCCGAGGCCATCAAGAGTTGGCACTCCGAGCGCAGCGGTGAAATTGCCATCGCTCGCGCCGCCAACGGTGATCCCAGTGATCGAGGGGTCGTATGCCTTCGCCAACGGGAACAGCGACGCTGACGCGCTCTCTTGTAACGGCGGTCGACTGACGCGTCCGAGGATCTCGAGCGTCGCGCCGGAGAGCACAGGCGACAACGAAGCCATCTCATGCTCAACACGGGCGGCCTCATCCATTGTGGAAACCCGCACGTCGACGCGAATTCGAGTCTGTGCAGGCACCACGTTCTCTGCCGTACCGCCTGCGATCACCGTCGGCGTCACGGTGGTACCTGCCTCAACGTCGGCGATCGTCGCTATCGCAAGCAGTTGGTGTGCTGCCTCAATCACCGAGTTGATACCACGATGTGGTTCGAGCCCGGCATGAGCTGCCCGACCGTTGATAACGACCTCGAACGTGCCAACGCCCTTGCGGCCCGTTTTCAACACACCACCATCGGCACTCGGCTCAAGCACCAACACCGCTCCGCATGCCACTGCTCGATCGCACAGCAACGTTTTCGAGGTTGCTGCACCGACCTCTTCATCACAGGTCATGAGGATTTCAACGCCTGACGGATCGTCGAGCACAGCAACAGCATGAATGGCCTGCACGATGCCCGCCTTCATGTCGAATACCCCGGGCCCAGTCGCCCGGCCACCGTCGACAGTGAACGGTCGCTGTTCGAGCGTGCCCATCGGGAACACCGTGTCGTGGTGACCGAGGATCAACACCTTTGGTTCACCGCCGCCTGACCAGTGCACGTGCGGTCCAGCAGGACCATCGACGAGCGTCGGTGCGGTTCCCAACCGACGCTCGATCAACGCCGACAGAGCCGCTCCTGAGCGACACAGCGCGTCACGGTCATTCGATGGTGATTCAACCTCGACGAGCATCTTGAGGTCAGCAACCATCTCGTCGAGTCCGATAGTCGAGTCAGGAGCGCCCACGAGATCAACCTAGCGGTCACTTGGCGGGTCAGACGGCGGCAACTCTGAACGCCGAGGCGGGTCCGCTCCGCGTCGTCCGACCACCACCCTTGCCGCACGGGCACCGAGATCCACCGCCGCAGCGATCTGTGCAGCGTCGGTGGGATCGACCATCTCAGTCGGCACCTCACACCAGTACGCCAGCACCCCGGCGTCGAAGGTGTCGCCCGCTCCAATGGTGTCAACGATCACCGCTGGTGGGATCGACACCGCGATGCGTTCATTGGCAGTTCGGGCCACCACCGCATCGCCGCCCGCAGTCACGAGCACGAGGGAAGCCCCACATTCGAGGAGCCGCTGCACGCCGGATTCTGCTTCGACATCGGGATAGAGGTGGGCGAGGTCTTCATCGCTCACCTTGACGACATCGCAGCAGCTGGCCAGCCGCTCGACCCGGCGGCGGTATCCAGTCATGTCGCTGATGACGTGTGGTCGAACGTTGGCATCGACCATCACACGAGTGTTGGGACCCCGCGCAGAAACGATGTCGTCCACACGGTGTGCCAATGGCTCGAGCACCAACCCAAGCCCACCGGTGAAGATCCACGCCGGCACGGCGTCAAGTCGATCTCGCTCGAGCCTCGGCGCGGAGGTGCCGCCGATGTAGAACCGGTAGTCAGCCGATCCCTTGGATGAGAGCTCAGCCGCGGCAAGCGTGGTCGGCTGTTCACAGCGCTCGACAAGTGCAGTGCCCACCCCGTCTGCGGTGAGTTGCTGCATGATGCGCTCACCAAAACGGTCGACGCTGACGGTGCCGCAAAAGTCCACCGGTATGCCGAGGCGGGCCAGGGCCCGAGCGGTGTTGTAAGGGGCTCCCCCAAGCACTGCCTCAATCGGCGCTGCTTCAGGCATCACGAGATCGACCAACGCCTCGCCGATCACCACCACACGGCTGTTACGGACACGTGTCACGCCCACATCGTCGCAGACATCGTGCCTCTCGGGGTGCGAACCTTCGTGAGCGCTGCGATGATGGGGGAATGTCGGTCATCACCGTGATCGCCTTCATCGTCGGGGTCGTCGCTCTCGTCGGTGGAGCCGACAGCTTGGTTCGTGGCTCGGCCCGAATCGCCGCTCGAACGGGTCTGTCGTCCGTGGTGATCGGGTTGACGGTCGTCGCCTTTGGTACGAGTGCCCCCGAACTTGCGGTGAGCGTTGGCGCGGCGATCAATGGCAGCAGCGATATCGCCCTCGGCAATGTCGTCGGATCCAACATTGCCAACGTCCTGCTCGTGCTCGGGCTCTCGGCGGTAGCCGGTGGTGGGCTCTATGTGGCCTTCCGGATCGTGCGCATCGACGTCCCCATCATGATCGGGTTGTCGGTCATCGTGCTGATGTTCGGCATCGACGGTTCGATTGGTCGCATCGACGGCATCGTGTTCGTCGTTGCGCTCATCGCGTACATCGCGTGGACCATTGCCGGCGCCCGAGGCACCGCTCACCTCGATGTCGACGAGGACGCCGACGGCATCAGTGACTCGGTCGAACTTGCGGCGCAGTACACGGCGGGACTCGACGAAGAACTCTCTGGAACGACGCCGCTGTGGCGTGACGTACTCGCGGTGATGGCAGGTCTGGTATTGCTCGTCGTCGGCGCACAGATGCTCGTCGCCGCCGCAACGACGATCGCCGAGACGTTCGGCGTCAGCGAACTCGTCATCGGTCTGACCGTGGTTGCTATTGGCACGTCCTTGCCTGAACTGGCGACATCGGTGGTTGCGGCTGCCCGTGGGCAACGAGATCTGGCTGTTGGCAATGCCATCGGCTCGAACTTGTTCAATATCCTCGCCGTCCTCGGTATCTCGTCCATCGTGTCGCCCGTCAATGTCTCTGGCGGCGCACTCGGCTTCGACATCCCCTTCATGATTGCGGTTGCCGTGGCCTGTTTGCCGATGTTCGTCAACGGGTTTGAACTGAAGCGTTGGGAGGGCGGCGTCTTTGTCGCCTACTACGTTGCCTACCTTGTGTGGCTTGGCCTTGACGCCGCCGAACACGGACTGCATTCGACGTTCAGCATCGCAATGCTCAGCTTTGTTGTACCGCTGACAGCCGTCACACTGGTCATCGTTGGCATCAAAGGACTCGCCGAATATCGACGCGGCGATACCGCCCCGAAGTCCTAAGCCGACAGCGCGGCGCAAGCCATTGCGGCACCGATAATGCCCGCTGAATTGGCGAAGCGTGCCACGCGAATCTCGAAACGCTGCTGGAGCAGCGGCACCCACCGGTCCGGCTTCTTGCTCGCGCCACCGCCGACGATGACGACATCGGGCGAGAACAACCCATCAATTGTCGACAACAAGGTGTCAACGCGCGCCGCCCACTGCGACCAACTCAAGTCGTCACGTTCGCGAGCGCTGGCGGCTGCCCACCGCTCAATGGAATCGCCGCGAAACTCGAGATGGCCCAACTCGGTGTTCGGTACGAGACGACCGTCGACGAAGAGGGCTGAACCAATCCCGGTGCCGAAGGTCAGCATCAGTACGACACCGTGAGTGTCGCGACCCGATCCATGAGCGATCTCTGCGAGCCCTGCAGCATCCGCATCGTTCAGCACAGCCACCGGCTGGCGCAAGGCATCCTCAAAGAGCGAGGCTGCGTCGGTATCGATCCATGAGGGATCGATGTTCGCCGCCGACTGCACGATGCCATGGCGAACAACCGATGGAAGGGCTATGCCGACCGGTCCGGTCCAGTCAAAGTGGGTAACCAGTGCTGCTGCGATCTCGGCAACCGCTGACGGTGTGGCGGGCTTTGGCGTCGGGATTCGGTGACGTTCCGACAGGAGGCTGCCCGATGCAAGATCGACGATGGCGGCCTTCATTCCGGTACCCCCGATGTCGATGCCAAGGCCGGAGTGCGGTACAGACACGGCCGGCACGATACCGATCAGGCGCGAGCGCGGGTGCGTCGCAACACGGGATCGGCCACAGCGAGCGCACGATCGGCGGCGCGGAGCACTCGACCAGAGGTCCCCGGTGTGTCAGGGTCGACGAGGTTGCCCATGACCTGCAGGGTGATCTGAGCGATCGCTTCGGTCCCCACCGCCAGTCGAAGCCCTGAACGCAACAACAATGGATGGCCAATGAGGAAGGCAAATCGGCGCCCTGTCCGCAAAAACGCATCAAAGCGTTCAGCGACTTCACGGTCATAACGATCGGGCGCCTCCGACGGCGAACGAACGAATTCATCCGCTGCCAACATTCCTGACTCAAGCCCGTAGTCGATGCCCTCACCGTTCATTGGGTTCACCAGACCGGCAGCATCCCCGACGGCGACCCAGCCGGGACCGTGCCGTCGCACCACGCTCATCGGGAGCCGCCATGCACGTGGGCGCTCCAGGTCGGGACCGAGTTCCCATGCATCACCGACGATGCCCCGATAGGCGGCGATCAGCGAATTGAGGTTCAGTTTCTTGAAGCCCTTCATCGTCGACAATGCACCCACACCGATGTTCACCGTTCCATCACCGCATGGGAACATCCATCCGTAGCCGGGCACGGGTGTGCCGTGTTCATCTCGCAACGTCAAACACGCTTCCAAGAGCGCATCGGCGTGCCGTGGTGACTCCGCATAGGTTCGGATGGCGAGCCCGAATGGCTCATCGGGATTGCGTGCAGCGCCAACCGCACGAGCCACCGCCCCAGGAGCGCCGGCCGCCACGATCACCATGTCGCTACGGACCCGCCGTGTCACGCCGTTCGTCGTGGCGTCGACCCCAACAACCACACCGTCTTCGATGACCGGTGCCGCGGTCGTGGAGAACTGCACATCGGCGCCTGAGGCAGCCGCCGCATCGATCAGTGCCGCATCGAGGCGCCGTCGAGGCCACACGGCTCCATAGGCGGGAAATCGCCCCGAACCTGGCCAAGGAAGCTCTCGCTGCGTTCGTCCAGCAATCATGCGCAGGCCCGAAATTCGGTGTGCGTCGTCGATGCTCACGTCGAGATCATTGAGAGCGGCAACCGCCCGCGGCGTCAGACCGTCGCCGCACACCTTGTCGCGTCCGTGCTCACCTGCCTCGAACACGACCACGTCAACGCCCGCCCGAGCAGCCCGCATCGCTGCCGCAGCACCGGCCGGTCCGCCACCGATGACGGCCAATTGCACGCGGTCAGCGTGCATCGGGCTCGCCAGCGATGCGCTGGTGATGTCGAATGACTTCAGCAACGATGAACCGGAGGAATTTCTCGGTGAATGCCGGATCGAGTCCAGCCTCAGTGGCAAGGCGACGCAAACGCTCAACCTGTTGTTGCTCACGATGTTCATCAGCCGCAGGAAGCCCAGACGCCGCCTTGTACTCGCCAACGGCTTGAGTGATCTTGAAGCGCTCGGCCAGCATGTGCACCAACGCAGCGTCAATGTTGTCGATACTGGAGCGGTAGGTGGCGAGACGATCGTCGGTCATAGTTGAGTTCCTCAGAACACTTCGACGCTACCGGCCGATACTGGGGAGTGCCTAGACCAGCGCAGGGTGCACTACCGTCTCGTCGACCATCAGGAGGACCAATGATCGAACGAAACACGCTGCGACAGATGTGGTCGACGGGAGCCGAGACTCTCGGTGCTTGGCTGTCGGTTCCGTCCGTGGTGAGCGCCGAGGCGGTCGCCAGTTGTGATCTCGACTACGTGTGCGTTGACCTCCAACACGGCGCAGCTGACTACTCGGACCTCGTGGCCATGGTGCAGGCAATCCAACTCGCCGGCGGTATCCCGATCGCGCGGGCCCCGTGGAACGACCATGGCATCATCGGTCGCATTCTCGATGCAGGGTGCCACGGCGTGATCGTGCCGATGGTCAATACCGCTGCGCAAGCCCAAGCAGTCATCGCTGCATGCCGGTATGCCCCGAACGGCCAGCGCAGTTGGGGACCGACGCTGGCGGCACGCAATGCCGATGATTACCGCACCTGGGCCGACCAATCGATCGCCGCAATTCCAATGATTGAAACGGCTGAAGCATTGCGCAACCTTGACGACATTCTCGCCACGCCGGGTATCGATGCGATCTATGTGGGTCCGGCCGATCTCGCGATCAGCCTTGGTCTCGGCCCCACGGGCAACGACGGGACACCGATCTTCGACGACGCTCTGCACCACATCGTTGATGCCTGTCGGCGCCATGGAGTGGTGCCAGGCATCCACGGCTCAGCATCGGTTGCTGCGCTTCGCCGTTCGCAGGGCTTCCGCATGATCACCATCGCCAGCGACATCGTGGAAATGCGGGCGGGAATCGCCCGTTCAGCGACGCAAGCCCGCAGCCAGTGAACCCACAGCGATGCGATCCTGACCTGCCGCGTCGCGTCTGATTTCCGCAAGGGAAAATCCGGCGGCCATCATGAGGTTGCTCACCGTTGGGCCTTGGTCGTAGCCGATCTCAAGCACAAGCGACCCGCCGTCGGAGAGATGCTCGACCGCTCCGTCGATGAGTATGCGGATTGCATCGAGGCCATCGGCACCACTGAACAGTGCGAGGTGTGGCTCGTGGTCAACGACACGTGACTCAACCGCTGGATCGCCGTCAGCGATGTAGGGCGGGTTCGCAACGATCACATCGAAGCGCTCGCCACGTGCGATCGCTTCGAACCACGACCCCTGCGCCACCCTGACATTGCGGGCCGCCCGACCGATCCCCGCAAGATTGGCCCTCGCCACCGCAAGCGCATCATCGTCGATATCGGTGATCCACACCTCAGTGCCTTCGAGCGGAAGTTCAAACGCAGCCGACAATCCAATCGCGCCGGATCCGGTGCCGAGATCGAGCACACGTCGTGGCTGATGACGCCGAGCAATCTCGATGGCAACGCCGGCGACCTCTTCGGTTTCGGGCCGAGGAATCAGCACCCGAGGGTCCACCGCAAGATCGAGGTGTCGGAAACCCCATCGCCCGAGGACGTACTGCAGCGGTTCGCCGAGTCGCACCCTCGCCACCATGCGATCGAGGTGCGCCACCATTCGCTCGGTCACTAACTCTTCGAGATGCGCATCGATCGTGTCCACACCGGTTGCCGTCTCGACAAGCCAACGAGCGTGGACACGATGACCGACCACTTCGGTGGTCTGACGCAAGAGGTCCCCGATCGTTGTCATCGATCTGAGGCGAGCAGTCGCTCGCGTTCATCGAGGAGCAGCGGTTCGATGACGTGATCGAGATCGCCTGCGAGCACATCGGGTAAGCGATGCACGGTGAGCCCGATGCGATGGTCGGTAACCCGACTCTCTTTGAAGTTGTAGGTACGGATTTTCTCGCTCCGGCCACCACCGCCGAGTTGCGAGCGCCGTTGTTCAGACCGAGATGCGTCCCGGTCAGCGATCGCCAGCGCATGTAGCCGCGCTCGCAACACCTGCATGGCCCGTGCACGGTTCTGGATCTGGCTCCGCTCGTCCTGCATGGTGACGACGATGCCTGACGGGCGGTGTGTGATGCGCACTGCTGAATCGGTGGTGTTGACGTGCTGACCGCCCGCCCCCGACGATCGATAGACATCGACGTCGAGGTCGCGGTCGTCGATCGACACCTCGACCTCATCAACCTCGGGCAGGACGGCAACCGTTGCCGAGGAGGTATGTATGCGGCCCTGGCTTTCGGTGACCGGCACGCGCTGCACGCGATGCGGGCCACCTTCGAATTTCAACCGCTCCCAAGCATCTTCCCCACGAACCACAAACGTCACGTGATTGATACCGCCCAAATCGCTCACGTCGGTGGTGAGCACCTCGATGGTCCACCCGCGCCGTTGCGCATAAGCGCGGTACATATCGAGAAGATCTCGAGCAAAGAGGTTCGCCTCCTCCCCACCCTCTGCACCCCTGATCTCCATGATCACCGCTCGGCCGGCATCTGGGTCAGCGGGTATCAACAGCACTTGAGCACGCTCCGCTAACGCCTCGATCAACTCGTCGATGCGTTCGATTTCTGCGATCAAGCCCGTGCGCTCTTGCGCGTCAGCGACTTCGAGGAGTTCTTCAGCGGCTGCAGCGTCGGCAACGAGTCGTGCATGAGCGTCAACGACCTCGACGACTGCAGTGAGTTCTCGATATCGACGGCTGACGCGCTGCAACTCAGCCGAGTTCGCGAGGGTCGCCGGATCGGCTAACCGTGCTTCGAGTTCCCGGTGCTCGTCAGCGAGGTGAGCGAGTCGTCCGAAAAGACCGTGTGGATCAGCGTCGCGCATCGATTACATCCGATCCGGAACACCGACAACAGTTGCTGGCACCCCTGCCAAGCTGGCCAACTCGTCAATTGCTCGAAGTTGGTTGCGCACAGGGACGGCCACGACGAGCGAGGTGAGTTCGTAACGATCACGATGCCAGTCAAAGGTGTCGAGGGCGTCGGCCATCGCACCGAGATCGGTGCCAGTGGTACAGGCAACGAGCACATGCTCGTCATTGCGCTGAACTACGAGATGGGCGGGTGCCAGATGACCGGGTCCAGGAGCGGGAAGAACCCCTGGAATGCCAAAAGCGGTCGCGGCACCGACGAGCGATGGTGCCGCGATGATGCGCTGACGGAGTTGCCGCTCTGGCGCGAGTCGATTCAGCGGATGAGGGTCCGCATCAGGGGCCCGGAGCGCAGCGACCGAGGCGACGATGCGCGTCAGCGAATCGGCTGCCGGGGTTTCGCCGTGCAACATTTGGAACGCCTCCCGGTCATGGGATCCGACGCCGACTTCGAGTCGAGGGCCGTCGCCATCGTCGACCACACGGCACACTTCGAGCCCGTCGACTTCACCGGTCAACACGCCGTGTTCACTCACCACCTGTGCGCCCGACTCAGCAATGACCGCCGCAAACTGCTCGTGTGATTCGGGCAACGTCGCTTCGGCGCGGTGAGCAGCGGGCGTCACTGGTGCAGCGACACTGCCGACAAGTCGTTCGACGGTCGCCGGCACACGCCACAGGCGGGCCCTCCGTGCGGTGATGCCGATCTCGGCATCAAGATCAGATCGGACCAGGACTCGGACTGACGGTGACCCGGCGCGCGATGCGAGCAGCATGGCCACCGCAATCGCACGAGTTGGTTGTTCATCGAGCCACACGTGGCTAGCGGCCGAGGTATGAACGACCGCGCCGCCGGGAAACGATGACGACGTTGAAGATGCACGATCCCGTTCGGGAACGAGGGATGACAGCGCGGCGGCGATCAGATGAGATCGCCGCGATGCTGCGTCATCGGTGGAAGACACCGATCGACGACGTCACTTCTTGGAGCGCTCGCCGTAGCGCTTGTTGAAGCGCTCGACGCGGCCACCCGAGTCAACAAGCTTCTGCTTGCCCGTGAAGAACGGATGGCACTCGTTGCACAATTCGAGAATCTGCTCGCCCGAGCGGGTTGAGCGAGTCTCAAAGGCGTTGCCGCATGAACAACGGACCGTGACGACGTCGTAATTGGGATGGATGTCGGACTTCATCAGATACTCCTGGCTCGGCTGGTGGAGGCTAGCGGCGGGCGACGGCGTTCGCGCCGGTCACATGCCCGGTTGCTTGGCGACTTCGGACAAGAACTCGTCGTTCGTGCGGAATGTCCTGAGGCGATCGACGAGCAATTCGAGGCCAGGCGCTGCGTTTCCATCGGCGGCCAGGCCAGATAGCACCCGGCGGAGCTTCCAGACCATCTGCAGCTGCTTGCGGTCAAACAGCAGTTCCTCATGACGAGTGCTCGACGCATCGACATCGATCGCTGGATAGATCCGGCGCTCGGCCATCCGACGGTCGAGACGGAGTTCCATGTTGCCAGTTCCCTTGAACTCTTCGAAGACGGCCTCGTCCATGCGCGAGTTCGTCTCGACGAGTGCCGTTGCAAGGATCGTGAGCGATCCACCCTCTTCGATGTTGCGGGCGGCGCCGAAGAAACGCTTCGGTGGGTACAGGGCTCCGGCGTCGATACCGCCGGACAGGATGCGACCGCTGGCCGGCGCCGCGAGGTTGTACGCACGGCTGAGGCGGGTGATGCCGTCGAGGATGACCACGACGTCTTCGCCATATTCGACCATCCGCTTCGCCTTTTCGATTGCCATTTCAGCAACCTGCGTGTGCTGATCGCTTGGCCGGTCGAAGGTTGATGCAATGACCTCACCACGCACGTGGCGACGCATGTCAGTCACTTCTTCCGGTCGCTCGTCGATGAGCAGGACGATCAGCTTGACCTCGGGGTTGTTCTTCTCGATTGAGGTGGCGATCGTCTTCATCACCGTCGTCTTGCCTGCCTTCGGTGGCGACACGATGAGACCGCGCTGGCCCTTACCGATCGGGCAAATCAGGTCGATGATCCTCGCCGTCATGTTGGTTGGATCATCGACATCCTCCATCCGAAGTTTCTCGTCGGGGAATAGCGCCGTCATGTCCTCAAAGCGATTGCGGCGACGAGCCTGCTCGGGATCGCGGCCATTGATGCGGCTGATCTCGAGGAGCGCTGGGTTCTTCTCGTTGCGTCCGGCCGGACGCATCATGCCGACGATGTGGTCGCCCTTGCGGAGACCGAATTGACGCGACAGCTTGACGGGGACGTAGGCGTCCTGCTTCGACGCGAGATAGTTGTTCACCCGAACGAAGCCGTAGCCCTCATCACGCATGTCGAGGTAGCCCTCGACCGATACCGGCTCGTTGCTCACCGGCCCCGTCGATTCCTCGCCCTCGAACGACTCGCGATCATCGCCCTGGGGTCCGTCGAACCCGCGTCCGTTCTTGCGGCGACGGCGTCGACGGCGGTTTCTGCCATCACCATCGTCGTCACGTTGCTCTCCATCACGGGGTTGACCGTCGCGTTGCTGGCCCTCACGTTGCTGGCCTTCACGCTGCTGACCATCACGGGGTTGACCGTCGCGTTGCTGGCCCTGACGCTGCCCGTCTCGAGCAGGGCGACGAGCGGCTTCGCCTGCGCGCTCGCTTGCTGGCGCCACGTCTTCTGCTGGCTCAGCTGAGAACTCGAGTTCCCATTCCGCCGGAGGTTCATCATCATCGCTCGATGCTTCCTGCACTGCGGGGGCGGGTGCAGGAGCCGCTGCTGGAGCCGCAGCGGGAGCGGGGGCGGACGCTGGTGCGTCGCCGCCACCGGTCGTCTCAAGAATTTGGCCGATGATGTCGGCCTTCTTCGAACGGGCGGTCACCTTGAGACCAAGGGCCTTTGCAATGGCCATCAATTGGTCTTTGTCTTTGGTCTCGAGGACCGATTGTTCAAGCGCTTGCGCAGCCACAATCACCTTCTCTCCGCCTCGCCGGCGGGACGATGTGCACACGGGACAGGGACCACCGCGATCCACCATGATTGAAGGGTGAAACGGTTGTCCGGGCCTGGAAGTCGACCATCAATCGGTCGGACTCGTCCGGGAAAGACACCCAGGGGTGCCGTGTCGTCGGGAGATGACCCGACCCCCGCAAACTATCAGCGTCGGTCGCGCTCCGCAATCATCGGGCGACGCGTGAGACCGATCGCACAAACGACCTTACGGCCGCAAGATCAGCAGAGAGGTCAACCGTGCGCTCTGGGCGCTCGTGGAGATCGGCCAACTCTGGTGGCAGTTCGGGCCGTATTCCAGTCGCCCTCTCGACGGCATCAGGGAACTTCGCCGGATGGGCCGTCGCCAAACTGATGACGTCGACGCCGGGTTGCGCCAGCGCAGCAGCGGCCGTCGCCGTTGCGGTGTGCGGATCGATCAACATGCCGGTCGCAGCGTGAACCCTGGCAATCTCGGCCAAGGTTGCATCGTCATCGACGCGAGCAGCCCGAAACGACCCTCGAATCCATTGATCAAAGGCCGTTGCATCGACCTCAAGTCGACCGCTCGTCCGGAAGTTGGTGAGGCGTTCGCCGGTCATCGCACCGTCACGCCCATCCATCTCAAACAGCAGACGCTCAAAGTTCGAGGAGACCTGAATGTCCATGCTCGGGCTGAGCGTCGGCACCACGCCGTTAATCGACATGTCGCCATGTTCGATGAATCGCGTCAGGATGTCGTTGGCGTTTGACGAGACGATGAAGTCACGAATCGGTGCGCCGGTTCGGCGGGCGATCCAACCGGCCAGCACATTGCCGAAGTTCCCCGTCGGCACGCTGAATGACACCGGGCCCTGCAGGGCACGAGATGCCGTCACGTAATAGACCACCTGCGCCATCACACGAGCCCAGTTGATCGAGTTCACCGCCGACAACCGCAGCTCTGACCGAAGGAACGAATCGGCGAACATCGCTTTGACCAGGTCCTGGCAGTCGTCGAAGGTGCCGTCGATCGCCACCGTATGCACATTCGGCGCATCGACTGTCGTCATCTGCCGACGCTGCACATCGCTCGTGCGACCACGCGGATACAGGATCACGATGTCGACGTTCTCGCAGTGACGAACACCGTCGATTGCCGCCGACCCGGTATCGCCGCTCGTTGCGCCCACGATGGTGATCCGCTCACCTCGTTCGGCGAGCACATGATCGAATAACCGACCGACGAGTTGCAGCGCAATGTCTTTAAACGCCAACGTCGGCCCGTGGAACAACTCGAGCACCCATCGATGGTCGTCGATTTGCACCAACGGCGCAGTCGCTGGATGTCGGAATGTTGCGTAGGCCTCGCGGCACATGCGCCCGAGATCATCGTCCGCGATATCGCCGCCGACGTATGGTGCCATCACCGCAGCGGCGGTTGCCGCATAGTCGAGCGTGCGGTCATCGACGGGTAACTCTGGCCAACTCACCGGCACATACAAACCGCCGTCCGGCGCGAGGCCTGACAACAGCGTGTCGGAGAAACCGAGTTCGGGAGCGATGCCTCGGGTCGAGCGGTACTGCATCAGGACCCAATCACGCGCAGCAGACCACCAACTCGTCGCACGACGTCGAGTTCGCGAAGTTCACGAACGGTTGCTTGTATCGACGACTCAACTGCCTCGTGGGTGATGAAGACCAGCCGGGCTTCGGGCCCGGCGCCCTCTTGCTCGGCGGCTCGAATACTGACACCGTGCCGAGCAAACGCTCCGGTGACTTGATGCAACACCCCTGGTTGATCGACGACGTCAAGCGCCAAGAGGTACTCGGCACTCGTCGCATCGATCGGACGCATACGAGCGCGACCGAATGATCCGATCGCACCGTGCGTGCCAGCCGTCAAATTGACGGCTGCGTCAATGAGGTCGCCAAGCACCGCGCTTGCCGTTGGTGCACCACCGGCGCCGCGTCCGTAGAACATGAGCGAGCCAACGGCATCGCCTTCAACAAACACCGCGTTGTAGGAGTCGCGAACCGCTGCCAAGGGATGCTCGCTCGGCACCATCGCTGGATGCACGCGGACAGCAACCTCGCCGGTTGCAGCGTCTCGCTCTGCGATCCCCAGCAGTTTCACGACGTACCCGAGGCGACGAGCAATGGCGATATCACCAGCGGTGATACCGCTGATGCCCTCGTGGTACACATCGCCCGCAACGACCTTCACGCCGAACGCGATCGAGGCGATGATCGCTGCCTTCGCTCCAGCATCGAACCCTTCGACATCGGCCGTAGGGTCACGCTCGGCATAACCGAGACGCTGCGCTTCGGCCAGGGCATCGCCGTAGTCGGCCCCTTCGGACGACATCTTGGACAGGATGTAGTTCGTCGTACCGTTCAAAATGCCCATCACCCGGGTGACAGGTTCGCCGCGCAGGCTTTCGCGCAGTGGCCGGATCAGCGGGATGCCACCGGCAACCGCCGCTTCAAAGAGCAGGTCGACGCCATTGGCATCAGCCAAGGCGAACAACTCAGCACCATGATTCGCCAACAGTTCTTTATTGCCGGTGACCACCGGCTTACCTGCGTTGAGCGCCGCCATGATGAGTTCACGAGCTGGCTCGATGCCCCCGATGACCTCGACGACAAGGTCGACATCGGGATCGGTGACGACCGCCATCGCGTCGTGGGTCAGCACCCCATCAGCGAGGCTGACCCCACGGTCGCGGGAGATATTGCGTACGGCCACGCGTTCAATGACGAGTTCAACGCCAGTTCGCGCCGCGATGGCATCGCGGCGCGACTCGAGCAGGGGTACGAGCGCGCCGCCGACGTTGCCGCATCCCAGCAACCCGATACGGACTCGAGTGGGCACCTGACTTGACTCGTTCGACACGCCGTCGGAGGTTATCCCCGACCGCATCGCCCATCGCCGATGACATCTTCAACACGTCGCCTCCCACACTGGGATGCTTCGATGGAGTGATGAGCGGATCCGATCCCATCCCACACCTCGAGAACCTCCGTTGGGAACATGACAGCGGCACGGCGATCGGCACGATCGTGCTCGATCGACCACAACGACTGAATGCGTTGTCGATCGCCCTGATGAGCGAACTCGTCGATCTTTGTCGATGGATTGACCGGCAACATGAGATCAAAGTCGTCATCATCCGTGGCGAGGGTCGGGCGTTCACCGCCGGGTTCGACCTCGCGGACTTCGCCGGTGTCTACGGCGGCAGTAATCCCCGGGCGGGCGCAGACCTCGGTCGTGTTATGGCCGAGACGGTAACCGATATGCGACCGCTGACGATCGCTGCGGTACATGGTCACTGCGTGGGTGGCGGTGTGGTGCTGACTGCAGCCTGTGATCTACGAATCGCAAGCAGTGAAGCCGTGTTCTCCATCCCTGAAGTCGATCTCGGGATCCCGCTCGCCTGGGGCGGTGTGCCCCGTCTGGCACGCGAGGTTGGACCGGCAATTGCGAAAGAACTCATCCTCACCTGCCGCCCATTTGGCGCCGATGAGGCACACTCGCTGCGCTTCTTGAACCGTGTCGTGGATGAGGGCACCGTCGGTGACGCCGCGCTCGAACTCGCACGATCACTCGCCACCAAGCCGATGTTCGCGATTCAAGCAACGCTCACCCAGGTAGATGCCGTCATGGAGGAAATGGCCGGCACTCGACGCAACGCCAACGATGCCGACACCTTGGTCGTGGCGCTCCACGATCCCGAGTCACGGGTTGCGTCTGCTCGCTACCTCGCCGAACGTGGCCGCTGACCTCGCTGCGGTCCAGCGACGTCAGCGCGCTGGGGTGAACACGTCGGTGGCGAGTAGATCGTCGTAGGTCTCACGGCGAATCACTTCACGCGCGCTGCCACTGGCGGCAAAGACGACCGCTGGGCGAAGCACCTTGTTGTAGTTCGACCCCATTGAGTGTCCATAGGCACCGGTCACCGGCGTCACGAGAAGATCGCCGACCGCGGCGTCATTGGGCAGCACCGCTGTCGACAACAGCACATCGCCGCTTTCGCAGTGCTTACCCACGATGCGGGACTCAAGGGTCCGATCGGCAAATGGTTCCCGGGCCAGCGTTGCCTCATAGCCCGAGCCGTAGAGCACCGGTCGCGGATTGTCGCTCATACCGCCGTCCACTGCGACATAACGGCGAATTCCTGGGATGTCCTTAATCGTCCCGATCGTGTACGCCGTCACCGCTGCAGCGGCAACGATCGAACGGCCGGGTTCGACACTCACCCGTGACGTCACGCCAAGCGCCGAACAAGCATCAAGCAGCACCGAACCCCACGTGGCGATGGTCGGGGCCTCCTCCCCTGCGACATACGCCACGCCGAGACCTCCTCCGAGCACGAGTTCGGGAAGGTCGAGCGGGGCAGCGAATCGAGCCATCACCTCGGCGGCTTTGGCAAAGCCGCTGGCATCAAAGACGTTCGACCCGATGTGGCAATGCGTGCCAACGAGTCGCATCGCGGGTGACGATGCTGCTCGACGAACCGCAGCCATTGCATCACCGTTGGCGAGGTTGAACCCAAATTTCGAATCATCTTGGCCGGTGGCAATGAACTCATGGGTATGGGCGTGCACGCCTGGTGTCACGCGAATCAGCACCTCGGGCGCTGGCGCGCCAGCCGCCACGATCGCTTCAATGCGATCCATCTCATCGAAGGAGTCGACCACGATGTGGCGAACGCCGGCTTCGATGGCCATCGTCAGTTCGCGTGCGCTCTTGTTGTTGCCGTGCATCACGCACGCGGAAGCGGGCACTCCAGCGGCGAGGGCCGTGTACAGCTCTCCGCCAGAGGCGACATCGAGCAGCATCCCTTCGCTGTATGCCAAATCGGCCATCGCCCGGCACAGGAACGCCTTGGTCGCGTAGACCACTCGCTCGGGGCCAAATGCCGCGACCGCTTCACGACAGCGCGACCGAAGATGCTGTTCGTCATAGATGAACAGCGGAGTGCCGAATCGATCAGCGAGATCATCGACACGGCAACCACCGATCCGCAGCATCCCATCGCTGTCAACATCAGCGGTGTCGGGGAGCAGCCGATGTTCGAGAACGCTCACATCCGCTCCGGTGCGTCGATGCCGAGCAGACCAAGCCCGTGAGCCAGGGTGCGCGCCACGAGATCACAGAGCGCGAGGCGCTCACCGCGCACCTCCGGATCCGCCTTCAGCACCGGGCACTGTTCATAGAACGAGGTGAAACGCTGGGCGAGTTCGAACAAGTGCGTGCACAGGCGATGCGGCGCATTGCCTGCAATCGAGTCAGCGACGACCGAGCCGTGGCTCAACAACGCAAGCGCCAACGCTCGCTCGGCCGGTTCCACGATCCGCGGCGAGGTCATCTCGATACCGTCGTCAGCGGCACGTCGGAAGATCGAGCGTATGCGAGCGTGCGCATACTGAAGATAGGGCGCCGTATTGCCATCGAAGGCGAGCATGCGGTCCCAATCGAACACGTAGTCGCGAATTCGATCGGTGGAGAGGTCGGCGTACTTCACCGCACCAATGCCAATCATGTGAGCGACCCGGGCTCGTTCAGCGTCGTCGAGATCCGGGTTCTTCTCCGCCACCGCCGCCGTCGCCCGCTCCACTGCTTCATCGAGCAAGTCGACGAGCTTCACCGAGTCGCCGCTGCGGCTGCGGAGCATCTTGCGGTCCTCGCCAAGCACGTTGCCGAACGCCACATGCACTGCTGCGACGCCGTCCGGCATCCAACCCGCCATCGCTGCGACGGCGAACACCATCTCGAGGTGTTGTTGCTGAGGTGCTCCAACGACATACAGCATGAGATCAGCGCCGAGCCGTTCGACTCGGTCGATGACACAACTCAGATCGCTCGTCGCATAGTTGAAGCCGCCGGTGCGGGCACGAACGATCAACGGCAATGGGTCGCCATCGCGGTTCGTGAATCCGGATGGGAACACCACACTTGCTCCATCGCTCTCGGTCATCAGCCCCGATGCAGCGAGCCGTTCCAATGTCGCAGGCATCAACGGTTGATACTGGCTCTCACCCGCGAGGTCATCGTCGGTGAGCAAGACCCCGAGCTTGGCGTAGACAGCGTTGAAGTAGTCGGTCGACATGGCGACCAGTCGGTCCCACAGCGCGGTCGTCTGCGCATCACCGGCTTGCAACAGCACCACGCGTTCACGCGAACGCTCCTGGAACTCTGGCGACTCGTTGAATTTCGCGTTCGCTGCCTTGTAGAACCCATCGAGATCGCCTTGGCCGAGCCCGGCAGCAGCCACATCCTCGCCGAGATCGAGAAGATGCTCGATCAGCATGCCGAAGGGCCGTCCCCAGTCGCCGATGTGATTCTCTTTGACCACTCGATGCCCAACAGCCGAGTACATCCGCACCAGCGCATCACCGATCACCGTTGAACGAAGATGGCCAACGTGCATTTCCTTTGCGACGTTGGGCGCTGAGTAGTCGATGACCACGGTCCGCGGTGTTACTGCCTGCGGTGTGCCGAGATGTGGGTCACTTGCCATTGCAGTCAACAGGTCGTTGAGCAACGATGTCGAGAACGTCACATTGACAAAACCGGGACCTGCCACCTCGGTCGATGCAGCAACAGCGTCGAGCGCCCCCGATGACACCACGTGTTCAGCAAGTTCACGAGGTTGACGGCCCACCTCGCGGGCAAGCGCCAACGCACCATTCACCTGGGCATCAGCCCGATCCGAAGGACGCACCACCGCGTCGGCGTCGCTACGACCGATCGCCGACGCGAAGGCCGGTCCGGCCACGGCCGCCAAGCGGGCGAGGGGGTCGACCGCAGATGGCGGCAGAGAGGTGCGATCGTTCGACATGGTGTGACCATTGTGGCGGCTCAATGCCGTCGCGCAACGAACAGCGAGATCAGAATGAGGTGGAGCAGACGGAATCGCCTCGAGCTACCGACGATTCGGTCACGACCTCGCCGACGTCATCGCCGTACAACTCGGCCAACATGCCACGCACCATGCCGCGGTCAACTGCACAGATCACAGGATGTTCCGTTGCCACATCGCCAAAGGGGCAATGATCGTTGATGATTCGCAACCGGTCGTTGCGGCTGTCGGCATGGGCAGCGAAGCCGTGAGCGGTGAGGGCGTCGGCCACGGCGCGGATCGCCGTGCGCAACGAGCGATGGCCGTGCTCCAGCGTGGTACCCGTAAAGCCAGTCGCCATTGCCCGTCCGTATTCAGCCCCCACCTCTTCGGCCAACGCCTCAGCTTCCGCGCGCGGTAGACGAGTTAATGCTCGGCCGAGTAGCGACAGCACCAGATCGTCGCTTCGAACGGGAAATTCCTCGACGGCAGCCGCCACCGCCGAGTAACGCTTCGATGGCCGTCCGGCACCGCCTGAACCAGAACGTGCGGTCTTCACCTCGAGGTAGCCCCCTGCGGCCAACTTCTCGAGGTGATGACGGGCGACATTCGGATGCACACCGACCTCGGCCGCCACCTCCGAGGTGGTCACGCCGTCGCCTTCATCAGCGTCGCGCACGAAGAGCCAGACGCGCCGACGAGTGGGATCGCCAAACGCATCGGTAATCGCCGACACGGTGGCGTTAAACGCAGCCGGCGTCGACGAGGCGTTGGACATGGTCGAAGTGTAGACCTGATTTCTCCTACCGGCGTAGTGCAAACTCCCGACGAACTAGCCACAATGGGCCCATGGCCACCACCGATGCTGACCTCGTCGAAGCCCTCCGCCCGGTGGAGGATCCCGAATTGCACCGCTCCATCGTCGACCTCGGCATGCTTCGCAGGGCCGAGATGCGCCCCGACGGCACCGCCGACATTCTGGTCGCACTCACTGTCGCCGGATGCCCGCTGCGAAATGAGATCCAACAACGCGTCACCGGCGCCGTTCGTCATCTCGACGGCGTGCGCGATGTCACCCTCGAATTCACCGTGATGACCGACGACGAACGAGCGGCACTACGGGAGGTATTGCACGGCAGCCCCAGCGCAACCGCTGGCCATCAACACGCCCACGGCCACGCCGAAGGGCGCGAGATCCCCTTCTCCCAGCCAGGATCACGCACCCGGCCACTCCTTATCTCCTCTGGCAAAGGCGGCGTCGGCAAGTCGAGCGTGACGACCAACCTCGCCGTCGCGCTGGCCCGCCAGGGCTACTCGGTCGGCATCGTCGATGCTGACATCTACGGCTTCTCGATTCCGCGCATGCTTGGCACTGACCGCAAGCCAACGATCATCGATGAGATGATCGTGCCGCCCGAGCAGTGGGGTGTGCGTTGCATCTCAATCGGCTATTTCGTGCCCGAAGGCGAAGCCGTGATCTGGCGCGGGCCGATGCTGCACAAGGCGCTCGAGCAGTTCTTGACCGACGTGTATTGGGATGAGCCCGATTTCGTGCTCATCGATATGCCACCGGGCACCGGCGACATTGCGCTCAGTCTCAGCCAGTACCTCCCGCGCGGTGAGGTGTACGTCGTGACCACTCCCCAGCCCGCAGCCCAGAAGGTGGCTCGTCTCTCAGCGGCGATGGCGGACAAGGTCAACCTGCCGGTGCGGGGCGTGATCGAGAACATGTCGTGGTTCACCGGTGATGACGGCAAGCGCTACGAACTCTTCGGCGCTGGTGGCGGCCAGGAACTTGCTGACGATCTCGATGTGCCGCTGCTCGGCCAGCTGCCGCTCATTCCCGCGTTGCGTGAAGGTGGTGACGACGGTCGGCCGATCACCGCAGTCGACCACGAGTCCGAGGCTGCCAAAGCCTTCATGGCAATCGCTGAACGCATCGCCGTCGACATGCGACCGAAGAAGGTGTTCAGCCCCGAGCTTCGCCTCATCGACTGACCACGGTGGAACCCGTCCCCCGCTATCGATTTGAACGCTTCGTTGCCGACGCCCTCGATCGGTTACCTGACGAGTTGCTGCATGTGCTCGACAACGTGGTGATCCAGATCGATGACCGTCACGATGATGAGTCGTCGCTCCTCGGCCTGTACGACGGCGTGCCACACGGCGAGCGCGACGGCACTTCAGGCCCCGACATCATCACGATCTATCGCCTTGCACACTGCGACATCGTTGGCGATGAGCAGACATTGGCGAATGAAGTCACCGTCACCGTGCTCCATGAAATCGCCCATGCCGCAGGTATCGACGACGATCGGCTCGACGAACTTGGCTGGGCGTGAAACACGGTTCGCCAACCGGATAGTTTCATCACGGTGAGCGAGCACGACGGTGGTTCACTGCCACCGCCCCCACCCCCGCCTGACCTCATTGCGACAACCGGTCCGGTTCGCCCGATTGCTGGCCTCACCACGTTGGTGACGATCGCCGTGGCATCGGTTGCAGTGCTTGGTGTTCTGTTCTCGATCATCAACGAGACCGCTCTCGATGAGGCCCGCCAATTCCTTGCCGGCACGATCGACGAGGACACCTTTGTCGGGGCGTATGGCGCAGGCCTTACCGTTCAGCTCGTGCAGTCACTTGCACAGCTGATCGCCGGCATCAGCGTGATCGTGTGGATGCACCGCCTCGTCACCAATAACCACGCCATCGGTCGGGTTGGAAAGTGGCGGCCAGCATGGGCCATCGGCGGGTGGTTTGTGCCGCCGCTCATTCTCTACGTGATCCCATTCTTGATGTTTCGGGAGATCTGGCGGGCAAGCGATCCGGACACAACCGATTGGCGTCGCGCACCAGTTGCGCCGGTGGTGACCTGGTGGTTCGCCCTGTTCGGCATCGCACCGGTGCTGTTCGTCGTTGCCCAAGGCATCGACGGGTTGGGCGGGCTTGGCACCGGAGCTGAAGCAGTCGCCCGACAGGCAATCGACCAACGGCTCACCATCTGGGGCTCGTCGCTGCTCAACCTCGGCGCAGCGATTGCCATGATCGCCATGGCGCGTGCGCTCGCCGAACGCCAACGCCGCCTGCTGTCGACAAGAAGTGCTTGATGAGTTCCACGATCTACCTCGTGCGCCACGCCAAAGCAGGCGAGCGTCGCCGCTGGAACGACGACGACATGCTCCGCCCGCTGTCAAAGGCCGGGCGAGAACAGGCTGATGCGATCGCTGAGCGACTCAGCCGGCGCAAACCTTCACTGCTCGTGTCGAGCCCCTACGTCAGGTGTGTGCAGACGTTGGAACCGCTTGCGTCGCACATGGGCCGCGAGGTCACCATCGATCAACGCCTCTGTGAAGACGAACCCTTCGAACCTGTGCTCGAGTTGCTCTCTGAAGTGCCGAGCGGCGCAGTGCTGTGCAGCCACGGCGACATCATTCCTGCCACGATCGCTGCACTCGCCCGCCGTGGAATGGAAATCCAGTCATCGCCAGATTGGCGCAAAGCATCGACCTGGGTGCTCAAACGAGCGAAATCCGGTGTGATCGCCAAGGGCAAGGTGTGGCCCCCACCACAGCGCGGCTAAATCATTCGAGCCCGAGTTCGCTCGCGATGCCCTGCATCAGGCTCAGCACGATCTGTGGCGGATTCGCGTCAAGGCATGCGGCGACGAGCGGCGTTGCCGATTCGGCCTCGCCCACAAATCGATATTGGATGATCCCGAGAAAACACAGTGGATCTGCGTACGTCGGGTCAGCGCGAACGGCAGCGACGAGTGAATCAACTGCCTCAGCGAGCCGAGCACCGGCGAGTTCTGCATCGGACTCTTGTCGAGCCGACAACGCCAGTGTCCAACCGCGATAGGTCAATGCTTCAACATTGGTTGGATCAACCTCGAGTACCGCTGCGTACAACTCAGCCGATCCCGCAGGGTCGGCCATCGACCCCGACCGAGCCTCGGCGAGCAGAATCGACACGTCATCGCGCGGATCGAGTCCGGTGATCTGCTGCCCTGCCAACCGTTGCCCCGACGATGCAGCCACCGCCCACGACAGCCCTGCTGCTAGCGCCAACGTGGCAACGATCACGCCAATTCGTCGACGACCGCCAAGCGAAACGCGGCGCCGGGCGGTTGAACCATCGGCGTTGATCGCTCGAATCACCGCTGCAGCACGAGCGGTGTACCCGTCGCGAAGCTCGACGTAATCCGCTTCGTCGACATCGCCAGCGGCGTATTCCGCTTCAAGATCATCGAGCGAACGCAGTAAGAAGTCGCGCTCATCAGACAGGGAGTCGAATTCAGTCGTCATCGCTCGCCAACTGTTCACGCGCTGCAGCAACGATGCGGTAGTCGTCCTCCTCGGCCGGGCCGACGAGCGCCGATTCCTCCCGCCATCGACGGAACGCAAACCAGAGCGCGACGACACCGATCACGCCAGCAGTCACTGGAAGCGCCCACACCAACGCATCGAAGCCGGTAGCACGTGGCACCAGCAGCACCTGAGCCCCGTAGGCGTCGGCGATGTCAGCGATGATTCCATCATCGTCGACGGTCCCTGATGCAACGGCCTCACGGACCGCACTTCGAATCGCTTCGGATGCGGGATTGCGCGACTCGTAGACGCTTTCGCCGTCGCACACCGGACAGGCGATCCGACGGGATATCGCGTCAACGCGGTCACCTGGATCCAATGGTCCGGTGTCGCGAGTCGAGCCGACCGCCAAGAATCCGACCGCAACGAAGATGAGCGCGATCCAACCGGGCCAGCGCTTCAGTCGATGATGCATCGGCGACGCCGACGTCACGATCCCTCCCGAAGTCGCTGAATGGTCGTTGAGAGAAACTCGGCCGTGACCTCAGCGATCACCCGGCCCCGGACGATGCCGTTCGGATCGATGATCCAGGTCTCGGGAACTTGAGCCACGCCAAAACCGTTCTGAAACTCAAATGACGGGTCGTACACCACCGTCCAATCGCCACCGTTCTCTGCGAAGAAGGCATCGACGTCGTCGGGTTCATCGTGTTGCACGATGGTGTAGAACTCGGCGCCGTCTACCCCGAGACGCCGCTGCTCATCGACGAAGGCGACGAGTTCGGGATGCTCATTCCGGCAGGGAATGCAGGTGGACGTGAAGAAGTTGAGCACCACCCAAGAACCTCGCCGACGGGACAACTCAAACGGTGAGCCATCGTTCAACGTGCCCGTGGCCATCGGCGCCGGTCGGTCGAGCAGCGTCGTCGCCGCTCCTGTGTCCTGGTCAGGAGCAGCCGCGATCAACACACCAATCAGACCGAACAGCACCAGCGCGACCGCACCTGCGATCCATGGGGCGATGCGTCGACGATTATCCGACATCGACGGCCTCACGCAACGGAGCAGATGTCGCGTCGGTCGCCCGACGATGACGCTTCGACGGCACGGCTGAGAGCACCGTGCCGATTGCCATGATCGCTCCGCCGATCCACAACCAGAGGATCAACGGCTTGACGAATACGCGCAAGGTCACCGTGTCGGCACCAGCCGCAGGGGGACTATTGCCATCAATCGTGAGATAGACGTCCTTGACGAACCCTGTTCGCACACTGGGCGTCGGCACCGTCATACCTTGGCGGATATAGGTCGTCACCGCAGGTCCGTACACCTTGGATCGGTCAACCAAAATATTGGCCCTCGCGACATCGACCCGATCGTCGAGTTCATCGACGATCTCAACGAACTCGAAGGTGTGACCTGCCCATGCCACTTCTTCGCCCTGGGCCAGGACCAACGTCGCCGAGTGCGTATAGGAATTGGAAGCAGCAATCGCCATCGCAATGAGAATCACTCCGAGGTGGACGAACATGCCACCGTTCGCCCGCCCGACGAGACCTCGCCAACCCTGACGTCGGGTCGCCAGCACGATCTGACGTCCTGCGGCACCTCCGGCAAATCCGCCGAGGCCGAACGCAACGAGCGGCGCCCAACCATCGGCGCCGAACACCACGGTGATCGCCAACGCACCAGCACCGCACCACGCTGGCCAAAACAAGCGATCGCGCAGCAGTTCAGTCGACGCTTTACGCCATGGCAACACCGGAGCGACCGCCATCAAGAACAGCAGCACGAGTCCGATCGGCATCGACAAACGATCGAAGTAGGGCGCCCCGACGACCGTCTGGCGATCTTGAAACACCTCAACTAGCAACGGGAACACCGTGCCCAGCAACACGATGAACGCGAACACTGAAAAGATCACGTTGTTGGCGAGAAACGCGCCTTCCCGCGACACGGGCGAGTCCATCTGACCGGGGGCGCGAAGCCGATCGCCGCGCCATCCGATGAGCCCCAGGGCCACCACGACCACGACCGCAAAGAAGCCGAGGAGATACCCATCGACCTCACCGGCCGCGAAGGCGTGCACGCTGTTGACGATCCCCGACCGAGTGATGAACGTGCCGAGAATCGTCAGGGAGAACGTGGCGACGAGCAAGCTGAGATTCCACACGCGCAGCATCCCCCTGCGCTGTTGCACCAGCACCGAGTGGATGTACGCCGTGCCGGTCAGCCACGGCAAGAAGCTCGCATTCTCCACCGGATCCCACGCCCACACTCCGCTCCAGCCGAGCACCTCGTAACTCCACCAGCCACCGAGCAAGATGCCGATAGTGAGAAAGCCCCAGGAGAACAGCGCCCAACGGCGGGTTTCAAGCAGCCATCCTTCACCGACTCGTCCAGTGATCAATGCCGCCATTGCAAACGCGAAGGGCACGGTGAACCCGACGTAACCCAGGTACAAGATCGGGGGGTGGAACAACACGAGGATGTGATTTTGTAGGAGCGGATTAGGGCCTGGCCCGTCGAATCCGACAGGAATGGCTGGCCCCGGCGCGAATGGCGATGCCGGCCCAAAGCTCACCAGGGCAAAGAACGCACACACCACATACATCACGACGAGCGCCCACCCGACGAGATCGTCGTCGCTGCGGTCGCGGAAGCGACGGGCAACGGCAGCGGTAAACCCGGCGAGCACCACCACCCAGAGCAGAATTGAACCCTCGAGAGCGCTCCACATGGCGGCGATGTTGTAGAGCCAAGGAGTCGTCGATGAGCCGACCTGTTGGACAAAATCAATCGAGTAATCGCGGGCGAAAAGCGCTCGCTGCATCATCACGACTGCGACGACCGCTCCCCCGGCGATCAGCCAGGCAAAGGTGGGTGCCTGTCGGACCGCACGGCGGTTACCGCCGACGATCGCCAGCGCCGTCGACATCGCGCCGACCGTTGCAGCGATCAGCATCACGAGCAGCCCGGCGTTGCCGAGCGCTGCGTTCACGCTGAGGGCTGGCACGCCATCGCCTCGGCTTCGGTGAGGCGTTCATCGTTCACGGCGACGTACTCCTCAGAGTGCTTCACCTCGACACGGTCGCCGAGGAACAACCCGGTCGACTGGTCGAACACCCCGTGAACCACGACGGGAAGACACTCTCGGAAGATGCCACCGGGCTCGCCTTCGTACTCAACGGGAACCGATTCACCGTTGAACTCGATGTCGAACATTGTTGCTGCCGTCCCGGTGACGACCGACCCTTCGGCAACGGTTCCCTGCAAACGAAGCCGACGGCCCTCGTCACACCCGCTTCGGACACCGACCTCGTCGACGTTGCAGTAGTAGTCCACTGCCGTCGATAGCGCCTGCGTGATGATTACGCCTCCCGACACGAGGACGAGCGCCAACACCACCATCGGCATGATCCGCCGTCGCGGACGGCGCCCACCGACGCTCGGTGGACTAGGTGTGAGATCGGGGCCATCGCTCAACGCCACGGCTTGTCCTCCTCTGCGACCTCGTCGGCGAGGCGGCGACCAACACGAATCGTGCGCCACGCAAACGCACCAATCGCACCCAACGTGATCAGGTACGAGCCGAAGATGAAGCCGGCGTCACGCATGGTCAATCCCGCCCTCAGCGCGACGAGCAATCACTGCACGGTCGAGCTCGCGGTCGCCGACCAAGTCGATCATCGTCAGCGTCCTTGATCGATGCAGCACCAGCCAAAGGAACAACAGGGTGAAGGCAATCACGCCGACAAACAACGAGAACAGCATCAAACCATCAAGAGAGACATCGAGATCGGTGCCAAGCACCGTCGCCTCTTGATGGAGGCTCCGCCACAACCGCACGCTCCAGTGCACGAGAGGGATTTCGAGCACGACGAGCAGCCCGATCACCGCGCTGCGACGGGCTCGTTGTTGCTGTGTTCCGTCAAGTCCACGCACTGCGAGATATCCGATGTAGCTCACAAACAACAACGCCGTGGTGGTCAAGCGAGCGTCCCATTGCCAATACACGCCCCACGTGATCCGGCCCCACAGCATTCCCGTCGCCAAGGTGACCGCCATGAACACCACGCCAATTTCGGCTGATGCGCCGGCAATCCGATCGACACCGAGCGAATGACGCTTGCCGAACAGATGAATCGCGGAACACACCGCTGTGACGATGAAGGCGAGGTACGCCAACCACACCGACGGCACATGCACGTACATGATGCGCACTGAATCACCTTGGTCGCGGTCTGCCGGCGAGAGCACGAGTCCGAAGAGCGCGAGCCATGCGATCATCACGATCGTCGCAATACCGATGATGCGGGTCGCACGTGTCCCGGTGCCGCGCGGTAGCGAACTGATCTCGGCTCGTTGGGGGGAGATGGTGGTCATGATGCTCCGATCGGCTCAGTCCTCAATTAGGGGCCCGAAGGCGAACGACCCTCCAACACCGAATGCCACGGCGAAGACCGACAGCAGGCCGAGCCACGGCCAGCCCTCAGCAATCGCCGTGCCGCCGGTGCCGAGCGCCGCTTCAACCGCCCGGGTTGCCCCGATGAGCACGGGCGACGCCACTGGCAGGACGAGCAGTGGGAGCAACGTCTCACGTCCCGACACACCAGCAGCGAGGCCTCCGTAAATGGTACCGACCGCAGCAAGACCGCACGTCGCGGAGATCGCAGTCGTGACGAGGAGCACAATGCCGCCAGCTCGCACCTCAATGCCGTATAGCACGATGGCCGTCACGATGAGCAAGAGCTCAAGCACGAGCAGTTGTGTGACCAAGGCAGCCCACTTACCCCAATAGACCGGAACCGGATCAACGCCGGCGGCCTGCAGCGCCTCAAGCGCGCCATCGGTGGCTTCAACGGCAAAAGTTCGCTGCACGATGATGATCATCGAGAACAGCACCGCCAACCAGATCAATCCCGGTGCCACCCGCGTCAACACATTGGTGGCGTCTAGCGCGAACGCAAACAGCACCATCACGAGCGCTGCGAAGGGCAGGATCTGATGCGCGACGACGCGGGATCGGATCTCCACCCGCACGTCCTTGACGAACATCGCTCGGGCAATTGCGAGCCGGCTCACCTCAGCCATTGGTTGCCTCCGTCCGGCCTGCGACCACCGATACCGTGCGCGTGGCAAGCAACTGGGCACGGTCGAGTTCATGACTCGAAAACACCACGGTTGCGCCGGCCTGTGCCGCTCGACGCAGCAACTGATCGAGTTCGTCGCGGCCTGTGGCATCAAGCCCTGCGTGCGGTTCATCGAGCAACCAGAGCGCTGCCCGACGCACGACCAACACGGCAAGGGCCACCCGACGACGTTGTCCTGCAGACAGACGCCCGACCGGCACGGTGAGCAGGCGGCCGTCTACCGCCATCGCCGTTGCGGCCGCTGCAACATCAGATCGAGACGCACCAGCCGTTGCGCCCCAGAACTGCAGGTTCTCCTCGACGGTGAGGTCGGCGTACAGCCCGTTTCGGTGACCGACGAGGCCGACACCTGACCGAATGGCATCGCGTTCACGGTTGAGGTCGAAGCCAAGGACCGTTCCGCCACCACGCACCGGGCGCGCCAGCCCAGCACATGCACGCAACAAGGTGGTCTTGCCGGCACCATTCGGCCCTGCCAACAACACGATCTCGCCAGCGTCTACCCGAAGGTCAGCCCCGGCTAAAGCCGGATACCGACCGAGCACCACCACGAGATCGTGGAGGTCGATAACCGTGCCGGTTGCGTCGTGGGGTGACGGATGCATGTCGCCCACACGCTACGCGTCACTCGCCCGTTGTGAGTAGCGGCCGCTGCGATTCACCACCGATATCGTGACCGAGTGAATGCGCCCGACGAGCCGACACCCGATGAGGGATACCGGCTGAGCGAGGTCGTTCGCCGGGCTCACCGACGAGGCCCAACGAGTCGCTGGGCAGCGTTCTACCGACGTCACTGGCGCACCTGGCGTCGGTACCGCAAGGCCCAATGGAACCGCCCGCCTGAACCCCACGACTGGCGTTGGGCAGTCGGGCTGCTCGGCCGAGGATTGATTACCTCCGGCCTCTTGATGCTCGGATTCGTGGCCTATCAACTCTGGGGCACCGGCATTGCGACCGCTCGGGCTCAGCGAGATCTTGCTGCGACATTCGCTGCGCAGATTGCTGCCACGCCAGCGACAAGCACCACCGTCGCCGCCACGACGACATTGCCGGGTTCCACCACCACCGTGGTTCCCTTCGACGTCACCACGACCACGTCAACGGTGCCCCCCGCTCCTGCACTCGAGGTCAACCTGGGCGATCCGGTTGCCCGTCTTGAGATTCCGACCATCGACGTCGATCAGTATGTGGTCGCTGGGGTGGGGGTCGACGAGTTGCAACTCGGACCGGGGCACTTTCCTGATACGCCACTGCCGGGCCAACTCGGCAACGCAGCCATTGCCGGCCACCGAACCACCTACGGTCAGCCATTTCACGACGTCGATCAGCTGATGCCCGGCGATGAGATCGTCGCCACCACGGCATCTGGTCGATACGTGTACCGAGTACGTGAGACGCTCATCGTCGAACCCTCGGATTACCACGTGGTGGCCACGACCGACCCGACGATTGCCGAACTCACGTTGACTTCCTGCCATCCGAAGTGGTCAGCCGCCCAGCGCATCATCATCCACGCCGACCTCGACCTTGCAGCATCCGATGTACCAACGGCTCGGGGCAGTTACATCGGTTCCACCGTCGCATCGACAACATCAACCCTTCCGAGCGAAGCGACGACGACCACCGTCGACGCGGCGACGTCCACCACGACCACCACCGTTGCCGTGACGAACGATGCCATCGACACGAGCGGCACCTCGACCGGCACCACCGACGCCTTCGCCGCAGGCTGGTTCCATGATCCACGCGCCATCAGCCAGACGGTGTTGTGGGCGCTCCCAATGCTCGGCCTACTCGTCGTCATCCGATGGTGGAGTCATCGACGTCGAAGTTGGTTCCCGGCTGCGCCGATCGGCCTTCTCCCCGGACTCGTGGTTCTGTACTTCCTTTACGAGAACGTCAACGGTCTGCTGCCACCAAATCTGTGACGCTCACCGAGCCTCAAATGCGGGGGGTCGCTTTTCTAAGAATGCTCGCCGGCCCTCTTCGGCATCCGACGAGGCCCACGCCGTGCGTCGAAGTTCTTCCGAACGCGGGTCCGCTGCGATGGTTCGCTCCGCCTCATCGAGCGCAGCCTTATGCGCGACCACGGTGAGCGGCGCTTGTCCCGACAAGATGTCAGCCCACTGCAACGCTGCTTCGAGGCCCCCGATGCGGTGCACCGAACCTGACGCCACCATGCGGTCGGTGGTGATGACTTCAGCTCCGACCAACATCGCTCGTGCGATGCCCCAGCCAAATTCGCGAACGAGTCGATCGACCGTCCATTGATCGACGGCAAGGCCGAGGCGAGCGGCGGGAATGCCAAACGTGCTCCGCTCCGAAGCGACCCGAAGGTCACACACCGCTACCAACTGGCTTCCCGCGCCGAGCGCCGGTCCATCGATTGCTGCGATGACCGGCACGGGGCACGCAGCGATCGTCCGCAATGTCGTCCCGAGGGCCGCATGAAAGTCATCCGATTCCGCCCCCGAGAGGTCCGCTCCCGCACAGAACGCAGGAGGACTGCCGGTCAGCACCACTGCCCGAACCTCAGGAAGCGACACGCTGCGAAATGCTGCCGTCAGTTGCTCGAGCGTTGCGAGGTCGACGGCATTACGGCGATCCGGTCGATCAATTGTCACGAGGACGATCTGTGGACTTGGCCGTTCAACGCGTACCATGCTCCGAACCCTATGGCAGAGCACCACCATCAGCGCGAGGCCGACGATCCGGTCAGGGCTCGACGAGCGGTCATTGCGCGCTGGACCCTGCTCGCCAATCGACTCGGCTACCTCATACTCGCCCTCGGCGTTGCCGTATTTGTCATCGCGTTTGCGGTCGGCTTCTCCGGTCCACTCGCCACCACCGTGATCGTGTGCCTTGTGGTGTCATCGGTGCTGCTCGCCCCCTCGATCGTGCTGGGCTACGCCGTTCGGGCCGCCGAACGCGACGATGTCGAACAGGGTCGCTGACCTGCGCCACATGCCCCGTAGCATAAGAAGCCCATGACTTCAGCCCGTCTTTCCGCAACCGCTCGACGGGAACAGATACTCGAGGTGGCCCTCGAGATCTTCGGCCGGTCCGGCTATCACGGCGCTTCGATGAACGAGATTGCCGAAGCGGCTGGGGTCACCAAACCTGTGCTGTACCAACATTTCGACTCCAAGAGTGAGCTATTTGCCGCCCTCCTGGACGACGTCGGAACTCGGATGCGAACCGAAATTGCCAAAGCAACCGCCAACGCCGCCGACGGCAAATCACAGACCCGACTTGGCTTTCAGGCCTATTTCCGGTGGGTGGCAACCGATCACGACGGCTTTCGTCTGCTTTTCGGCGGCGCCGCACGCCACGATGCTGAGTTCACTGAGCAAGTCCGTCGAATCACCGCAGATGCCGCAAGTGCCATCGCTCCTTTGATCGCAGTCGATCTCGACACCGAGAAGCGACGCCTCGTGTCCCACGCCTTAGTCGGCCTTGCCGAAGGAGCGAGTCGACGCCTCATCGACAAAGGCACCGATTTTGATCCTGACGAGATCGCCGAAACGGTCAGCGCGCTGGCGTGGGCCGGCCTTCGAGCGCTCGACGACCACTGACGTCGAATCGTGACGGTGTTTCGCCTGCGCCCATGGCAGCGCACTGCGTTCGATCGCTTCAACGAAGAAGGCGGCGTCGACTTTCTTGCGGTTGCCACCCCGGGAGCGGGAAAGACGACGTTCGCACTGACGTGTGCGCTGGCACACCTTGCACGTCATCCTGGCCGCCTCGTCGTCGTCGCACCAACGAGTCATCTCAAGTCCCAGTGGTCGGCAGCTGCACACCGGATGGGACTTGCGCTCGATACCGACTGGGCTCCCGACCAAGGGCTCGCTCGTGATGTACACGGCCTCGTCACGACCTATCAACAGGTCGCTGGCCGATCAGCAGCCGAACGATTACGCGGCATTGTCGCCGATGGGCTGGTCATCCTCGATGAGATCCACCACGCCGGCGACGACCGGGCGTGGGGCTCGGCCGTGCTCGCCGCCTTCGATACCGCATCACGTCGCTTGGCGCTCTCGGGCACTCCATTTCGAAGCGATGCCACACCAATTCCGTTCGTGACCTACGAAGCAACCACCGAAGGCGACCTCGCTCGTGCCGATGTCACCTACGGCTACGACGACGCCTTGCGCGACGGCGGCGTGGTTCGCCCCGTCTACTTCCCCAGATTCGACGGCCAAATGGAATGGTCCACACCGTCGGGAGACGTACTGCGGGCCGGATTCGCCGATGAATTGGCTCGCGATCAGATGTCGGCCCGATTGCGCACTGCGCTCAGTCTGGATGGCGACTGGTTGGCACAGGTGATCAAACAAGCCGATCAACGCCTGCGCTCAATCCGTGCCACCGACCCGGACGCGGGAGGTCTGATCATCGCGATCGATGTCGATCACGCTCGTGGTATTGCGCGTCTCCTGCGTGATCGGCTCGGAGTGCACGCCGACGTCGTCGTCAGTGACGATCCAACATCATCGTCAAAAATCGCCGCCTTCGCAGCCGGTGATCGGCCATGGCTCGTCTCGGTGAGGATGGTGTCAGAAGGTGTTGACATCCCCCGCCTGCGGGTCGGCGTGTACGCGACGACCGTCGCAACCGAACTCTTCTTCCGGCAAGCCGTTGGCCGCTTCGTTCGCTGGCAAACGGGCCGGGGAGATCAGCGCGCCTACGTCTTCATTCCCGACGATCCCCGTCTTCGCATGCATGCCTTTCGCATCGCCGAAGCCCGCCGCCACGCACTGAAACCAGCGGGATCCAACGATGACGACACCGACATCCGAGGCGACCAGCCCGACAAGGTGACCGAAGAGGAACGTCCCGACGCGGAACTATCGCCGAAGTGGGCTCGCACGTTCGCGCGGTGTAGCACTTCGAG
>JAPOJQ010000103.1 GCA_029978335.1 Actinomycetota bacterium | reverse complement strand
TGCGAACGGAACGCGATTCGCCACGAACCTCAGCAGCCGCACTCGCTGCCTTTGATGACGCTTCCGCCGAATCATCGACCTCAGACTCACGTCGTTGGGCGAAATCGGCCTCATCTCGTTCGAGTTCGTCTACCTCCGGGCGCAAAGCAGCCATTGAGGTGACCACGCCGGCGAGCTCTACACAAAACCCCGCCACATCGGCTTCAAGCGTGGCGACCACACCCGCGTCCATCGCTCTTGAGCGATCGCGATCGAGTGACCGGCGGCGTTCAGCCAAGATCCCGAGCAACCCCTCAGCTCGCTCGATGAGCCGCTCGACTTGGGCAAGTCGATCACGGACATCGCTTGCACCTCGAGCACTGAGTTGGGCTTCAACCGCCAATACCGCAGTGTCGAGTTCGGCCAATCGAGCCCGAGCGGCAGACTGCGCTTCGCTGTCGGCGATGCGGGACGTTTCGATGGTCGTCAGCCGGGCGCGCTGGGCCGCGATCTCGCGACCAGCAACAAACAGTCGCAAGGTGTCGAGCTCTGCCTGAAGCTCGCCATGCCGCTGGGCGGCCTGTGCCTGACGTTCGAGTGGGCGCAATTGACGACGAACCTCGCGCAAAAGGTCCTGCAACCGGAGCAGGTTTGCTTCGGTTGCATCGAGGCGTCGCTGCGCCTTCTCGCGACGTTTCCGGTACTTCAAGACACCGGCAGCCTCTTCGATAATCGCCCGGCGATCCTCCGGGCGCGCATTGAGCACTGCGTCGATCTGACCCTGGCTCACGATCACGTGCTGTTGGCGCCCAACACCCGCATCTGACAGCAACTCTTGAACGTCGAGAAGTCGGCACGGCACACCGTTGATCGAGTATTCGCTGTCGCCGTTGCGGAACAGAATGCGAGTGACGGTCACCTCAGTGAACTCAACGGGCAGCAAGCCCGCCGAGTTGTCAAGCGTGATGCTGACCTCAGCGCGGCCGAGCGCCGGTCGCTTCGCGGTGCCCGCAAAGATGACGTCGTCCATCTTCTGGCTGCGGACGGCCTTTGGTGCCTGAGCGCCAAGGACCCAGGCGATGGCGTCAACGACATTGGACTTGCCCGAACCGTTCGGACCGACCACGACGGTGACGCCAGGTTCGAGAGCCATCGTCGTTGGGTCTGCGAACGACTTGAAGCCCTTGAGGGTGAGACTCTTGAGAAACACGACGCCGAGCAATCTACTCGCCAGGCTGGTCCGCGAGGTGATGAATCACCGCTGACAGATACCGCACCAGTAGGTGCTCCGTTGATCAATCACCATCCGTCGCACGATCCCGCGTCCACACGTGCCACACCGCAACCCAGCCCGGGCGTGCACTCGATGCTCATCTTGGAACGAACCCGCTTGGCCATCGACCCCCACGTACTGGGCATCGCCCAGCGTTGATCCCCCAGCGCTCACGGCTGCGTTCAACACCGACACCATGGCCTCAGCGAGTCGCTGAAGGTGCCGACCATCCAACGATGCCGCCTGGCGATCGGGACGAAGTCGGGCACGGTGGCAGATCTCGTCGGCATAGATGTTCCCGATGCCTGCGATGGCGGTCTGATCGAGCAGCAACGACTTCAATCGGCGACGTCGACCTCGGCATATCTCTGCAAGCGCTGCACGAGAGACACCGTCGACGAGCGGATCCCGTCCAAGGCGGGCCAGTTCGGGCACGACAACGGCCTCATCGGCTGTTGCGTACACGACCACTTCGCCAAAGGTTCGAGGATCGACAAACCGAAGTTCGTTCCCGTCGTCAAGGAGCGCCGCCACGTGGCAATGGTTCGGGCGAGGTAGCGCCGACGGAGCAACCAACAACTGTCCGCTCATCCGAAGGTGCACCATCGCAGTGCGCTGCCCCGTCAGCCTGATCAGCAGATATTTCCCTCGTCGATCGACCTCAATGATCGTCGTTCCGGTCAAACCCCTCGCCACCGCCGACGTCGATGTTCGGCGTGCCACGCGTTCCCTGCCCATGTCGACATTCATGACCGAGCGGCCCACAATGCGACCGGCTAAGCCGCGTCGAACGGTCTCCACCTCAGGGAGTTCCGGCATCGGTCAGCCTCCGACGTCAGCATCGAGCGCATCGAGTGCCGCACCGGCAGCCATCTGCTCGGCAGACTTTTTCGAACGGCCTGAGCCCGTTCCGAGCACGAGATCGCCTGACAGAGCGGTTACTTCGAACCACTTGTCGTGATCGGGCCCGCTAGACGACGTCAGATACACGGGGGCCGACCGGCCAAGAGCGGCCAGGCGTTCCTGCAACGCCGTCTTTCGGTCAAGCGACGACAGGTGATCAGGCGTCGCATCAAGGTGAGGCCCGACGAGTCGCTCGACGATGTCGAAGGCCACGGCGGCACCGGCATCGAGATACACCGCACCGAGCACTGCTTCAAACGCGTCAGAGAGAATCGAATCCTTGTCTCGTCCACCAGCGAGGTCCTCTCCACGACCAAGGTGGAGGTGTGCACCGAGATTCACCGTGCGAGCAATCTCGGCGAGCGCCGTGGCATTCACCACACTTTTTCGAAGGTCGGTGAGGGTCCCCTCTCCCGAATCGGGAAAGCGCCTGAACGAGAGGTCGGCAATCACCCAGCCCAACACCGCATCACCGAGAAACTCGAGACGCTCGTTCGACTCGGTCTCATCGCTCTCGCCGATCCACGACCGGTGACACAATGCCCGGTGCAGAAGCGAGGGATCTTGGAACGTATGTCCGATCTGATCCTCAAGTGACCGGCCAGGCCCCTCCATCGGGACCGACCTCAGAGACCAGCGCGCTCGGCTACGTAGTCGACAGCGTCACGGACGGTCTTGAGGTCTTCAAGATCCTCATCCTCAACGCGGAAGTTGGCGATACGGCTGCCAAACGCCTCTTCGAGCGCCTCAACGAGTTCGATGAGTGCGAGCGAATCAGCTTCCAAGTCGTCGACGAACGAATGGCCCTCAGCGATACCTGACGTATCCATTTCGAGGATGTCCGCCAGACGATCACGGACGGTGTCGAGGATCTCATCACGGGTGAGTTGCTGATCGGCCACGACGCAAGTGTAACGATGACACGTCGCCGGGTCAGCGCATCACCTCAATCACCAGCAGAAATGGCAGCGCCGATGCGGCCCACGACGTCGGCTTCGACCATGTCGCGCGCGACCGAAATCGCATTCGCCATCGCCGTGGGTGACGAAGATCCATGCGAGATGATGCAGACACCGTCGGTGCCAAGCAACATCGCCCCGCCGTAGGTCTCTGGATCAAGCGAGGTGTAGATCGGCATCAGATGCGGCAACAGTGCTTCTGCGTGCTCGGCATTCGCTGGGTCGGCGGCAAACGCGGCGCCAAGCGCACGGATGACCGTACGCAACGAACCCTCGAGTGTTTTCAACACCACGTTGCCCGTGAACCCGTCGGTGACGATGACGTCGCATGTGTCGGCCATGACGTCACGCCCCTCAACGTTGCCGATGAAGTTGATGCCTGACGCTCCTTCGAGCAAGGTGAACGCCTCTTTGCGGAGCGAGTCACCCTTACCGGGCTCCTCGCCGATCGACAGCAGGCCAACTTTGGGTTCGGTGACGTCAAATCGTTGTTCGAAAAAGATCGAACCCATCTGCGCGAACTGGACCAGCCATTCGGCCTGCACCTCAGAGTTCGCACCGGCATCAAGCAACACGGTCGGCCGACCGCCAGGCACCGGGATGATGGTGGCGATCGCCGGACGGCCAACACCACGGATCCGGCCCATACGCAAGAGCGCTGATGCCATCGTTGCGCCGGTATTGCCCGCCGACACCATCGCCGAAGCGCGTCCATCGCGCACGGCCTCGGCGGCGCGAACCAGTGTTGAGTCTTTCTTGCGACGAACGCC
>JAPOJQ010000045.1 GCA_029978335.1 Actinomycetota bacterium | reverse complement strand
ACTGTGACGTAGTGCAGGTGTTGCTCGACGGTACGGTGTGCGGCGCATGGATGACGACATCGCAGCGACGGGGGCGGCCGACGACATCGATGATGTCGATCGACACCATGAGCGTCACGACAGCACTTCGTCGGGAATGGCGGCCCTCGGCAGGGGAGCACGGGCACTCTTCGACTGGGCCCTTGTCGTTGCGGTGGCACTCACGGTCGCGTTGTTGGTTCGTGCCTTCCTTTTGGCACACTTCGTGGTCGAAGGTTCGTCGATGTACTCGACGCTGACGACCGGTGACCGGGTGTTCGTCAACAAGTTGTCCTATCGATTGCACGAGCCCAATCGCGGCGATGTTGTTGTGCTGCATGAGATCCGAGGCACGACCGAGCGCGACCTCATTAAGCGAGTCATTGGACTTGCTGGCGAGGAAATCGAGATGCGCAGTTGTGAGGTGCGCATCGATGGTCAGCTACTGATCGAGCCGTATCTCGATCCCACGGTGGTGACGCCAGGCAATTGCGGCGGCGACTTCGGGCCGCTGGAAGTCCCAGCGGACACTGTGTTTGTCATGGGTGACAATCGGGCAGGCTCTCAGGACAGTCGCGCACTTGGCCCAATCCCGACAGATGACATCGTCGGACGGGCCTTTGTGGTCTTTTGGCCGCGCAATGACTGGCAGTGGCTCTAACTCGTCGTCAGGCCATTCCTTCGGCGCGGGCAGCGTCGACCATACGGTCGACAAAGTCGCTGTAGACCGCATCGATTCCCATGCGTAGCGCTGGGCGCAGTTGGTGATCGTGTTGCGTGTCCCATGAGAATGCCGGAACTCCAAAACGGTGAAAGAGCGTCACCAGTCCGCCGTTCCAGTCATCGCGGCGCATGTTGATGGCATCAATACCGCTTGCCACCAGTCGTGCCGCTCGTCGCTCCGGACCCTCCGCGATGCGATCGAGGCGTGTGGAGTCGACGAGCCGTACATCGGGCATCTGCGTCCGAACCTGCTCGAGTACGCCAACATCGTGATGGCATAGCCAGACCCTTTCCCCAAGGTGTGGATCGAGAGCAGTGATGGTCTCATGGGTTGGCCCAAATGCGTCGATCGACTTCACATCAAGGGACACGTGTAAGCCGGTATGCACCACGCACCGTTCCAACATGTCATGGAGCGTTGGAATGTGGTCAGGTAAGTCGCTCCGGTTGACCTCAGCTATCGATCGTGTCCGCAGGCGAGACCGTCCAACGACACCATCGTGGTCGAGTACGGCAATGCCGTCGGCCGTGACCCATACATCGCTTTCGAGGCCGGTGGCGCCGAGTTTGACCGCTAATTCGAACGCATCGAGGGTGTTCTCTGGCGCGTATGCCCTCGCGCCACGATGGGCGAACAGGATTGGCGGATCGATGAGTGACGGCAGCCGCTGTTGCTCCACTGTGCCATCGTGGCACGGCTCGTAGACTTCAAGCGGTGTTCAATCTGCAGGGCGGCGAACTCATCATCATCGGGTTGGTCGCGCTCGTCGTTCTCGGGCCAGAAAAGTTGCCAGATGCGGCACGCCGCCTGGGGAGGATCATCGCTCAGCTTCGGCAGATGGGCGACGGCTTCGTTGACGAGTTTCGACAGGCTGTCGATGAGCCGATCATCGAATTACGGCGCACGGTCAACGACGCCACATCTGCGTTTACCCAGACCGATGCAGGCCCGACGGATCCGACGCGAGACGGCGATGCCGCTCGGGGTCCGGCGACTGATGCACCATCGGAATCAAGCGATGGCGGAACAACCGCATGAGGATTCCTCGCAGACGTCGTCGTCCAACGGACGGGACGATGACGTTGACCGATCATCTGCGTGAACTGCGAGTTCGCATCGTGAAGTCGATGATGGCTGTTGTGATCGGCGCGGTGATTGTGCTCGTGTTCTACGACAGGGTTCTGGCGTGGTTGACGGCGCCGTACCTTGATCTCTGTCGTCGTCGAGAGGCAGGGTTTTGCGGGTTGTCATATGACGCCGTGCTCGACGAGGTCAACCTGTTCACCCTTGATCCGGTCGAGGGGTTCTCAACGCGAATGCGCATCGCCACCTACGGCGGCATCGTGCTGGCATTACCGGTGCTGTTGTGGCAGATCTGGCGGTTCGTGGTTCCAGCATTGAAGCGCAATGAGCGTCGCTACGCCGTGGGATTTGTGGCCTCGTCGATGGTGCTCTTTGCCATCGGTGGCGTCATCGCATTTTCAACACTGTCCAAAGCCATCGAATTTCTCATCGATTGGGCCGGAGATGGGGTCGATCAAGTATTCCGAGTGAGTTCGTATATCCGTTTGGTGACGCTGATGGTGATCGCCTTCGGTATTGGCTTCATGGTGCCGGTGTTGCTCGTATTCCTTCAACTCGTAGGGGTCTTGCGCCCCCGTCAGTTGCTGGCGGTCTGGCGTTTTGCGGTGGTCGGCATCGTGTTCTTGGCAGCGGCCATCACCCCATCGGGCGATCCCGTATCGTTGGCATCGCTCTCGGTTCCGATGGTGGCGCTGTACTTCGCTTCAATCGGTGTCGGCAAGTTGTTGACGCTGCGGCGCCCGTCGGACAGTCCCAATGGGTGAGTCCGTCAGCGACGACGTCCGCACGGTCTTCCTTGACCGGATGGGCGTGGTTGCTGATCGCTTTCAACTTGAGGCATTCGACGCGGTTGACCGCGGGGAACACGTCGTGGTTTCAGCGCCAACTGGTAGCGGGAAGACCCTCGTTGCTGAGTACGCCGTCGAGATGGCGATTGCGCGTCGTCGGCGGGCGTTCTACACCGCCCCGTTGAAAGCGCTGTCAAATCAGAAGTTCCGCGATCTAACCGCCCGCTATGGCGTTGGTCGTGTTGGCCTGCTGACGGGTGATGTGGCGATCGATGGCGACGCTCCGGTGGTCGTGATGACGACCGAGGTGCTGCGCAACATGATTTACGCCGGTTCCTCGGCATTGAACGACCTCGATGTCGTGGTGCTCGATGAAGTGCATTTCCTTCAGGACGCCTATCGAGGTCCTGTATGGGAAGAGGTGATTATTCACCTTCCAGAGCGCATTCGACTCGTGTGCCTGTCAGCGACCGTGGGCAATGCAGACCAGTTGGCCGACTGGATGACGACCGTCAGGGGAACAACATCGGTTGTGGTGGAGACCACACGTCCCGTCGAACTTCACGACCATCACCTCGTTGCCGACCGAACCGATGATCGTTTGCGACTTCTGCCCACGTTTGTCGACGGTGTTGCGAATCGTGATGCGGTGAAACTCGACGAAGCAGGCATGGCGGCGCGTTGGCGGGGACGAGGACATGCGCGTCGCGGTGCTGGACCGTCGGGAGCGCGTCGCTTGGCGACGCCGGGTCGTGTTGAGACGATCGAATTGCTCGCTGACCGGCAGATGCTGCCGGCGATCTTCTTCATCTTCAGCAGAAATCAGTGTTCGGAGGCCGCTGCGACGTGTGTGGCAGCTGGCATATCGCTGATCGGCGATGAAGAGCGCGACGCGATCAGGGGAATTCTCAGCGACCGCCTTGGTGGGATGTCAGCCGATGATTTGGCCGCGTTGGGGAGCACTGATTTTGAGCAGCAACTCATGGCAGGGGTTGCGCCGCACCATGCTGGGCTCGTTCCTCCGTTCAAAGAGGTCGTGGAGCGGTGCTTTGCCCAAGGCCTGCTCAAGGTGGTGTTTGCGACCGAGACCCTGGCGGTGGGTGTCAACATGCCGGCCAGAACCGTGGTGATAGAGCGCATCACCAAATACAACGGTGATCATCATGTGACGTTGACGCCAGCCGAATTCACTCAACTGACGGGGAGGGCCGGGCGACGGGGAATCGACACCGTTGGCCACGAGGTGGTGCTCTGGAGCCCATTCGTTCGTTTTGAACAGGTTGCGGCATTAGCCGCCAGCCGACAGTTCGATCTTCGTTCAGTGTTTCGCCCGACCTACAACATGGTGGCGAATTTGGTGGCGCGCCATGAGCGGGAGCGAGCACGCGAACTCATGACAATGTCGTTTGCCCAGTATCAACGTGACGGCGAGGTCGTCCGTCTGCAAACCATGCTGGCGCGGCGCAAGGAACGGCTCGCAGAGGCGACGTCGCAAGCACAGAGCCCATACGGCGACATCGATGACTATCGGCGCAACCTGGATGATGGCATGCCAGCGGTCAACGATGTCGAGGCCGCCATTGCTGGCCTGCGTCCTGGTGATGTGATCCATGCGGTGGTGGGCCCGTATCGTGGACCGGTGGCAGTAGTGGCTACTGCGCACCGATCGTCTGGCCTCCGTCTCAGCGTGATTACTGCTGCCGGTCGGCTGAGCACCCTGTCGTCCAGAGATTTCCCGTCGCCACCCGTGGTCGCAGGGTCGGTCGTCCTTCCCGGGCAGTTCAGCCCTCATCGCAAAGACTTCCGAACCGAGGTCGGACGACGCATCAAATCAGCAAAGGTTGCACCTGCAGGCTCGCGTCGTGCCCGTCAACGCACCGCAGCCCATGAGCTCGCACATCCCGTGTTGGAGGACCCCGACCTTCGGCAACGTTTGCGGGCGGCCGCTGACGCCGATCGCCGTGCCGCAGAAGTGGCTGAGCTTGCTGCGCGGATCGATGATCGTCGCAGTTCGCTCGGCAACGATTTTGATGCGGTGGTGGCACTGCTGACCGAGCGTGGTCTGATTGCCGCGGGCGAATGGGCGCTGACTGCCGACGGTCAGATCCTGGCTGGACTCTTCCATGAGTCGGACTTGTTGCTCGTTGAGGCGTTACGTCGAGGCATTTTCGATGGCGTCGAGCCGGCCGAGGTTGCCGCGATTGCTGCATCAGTGGTGTACGAATACCGTGGGCCCGACGATCCGCCTCCCGTCGTGATGCCATCGGTGGCGGTCCGTGAACGGGTCGCCGCGCTTGACGCATTGAGTGTCGACCTCGCAGCGTTGGAGCGCCGCTACGGCCTGGCAACCCATCGGTCACCCGATGCAGGTTTCGCGGCGGCTGCATTTGCATGGTGTGCAGGTGCCGATCTCGCTGAGGTGGTGGGATCTGAGGAGATGGCTGGGGGAGACGTCGTACGCAACCTCCGCCAGGTGATTGATCTCTGCCAGCAACTCGCCGACGTTGCACCGTTGGCCGCTACTCGGCGCGCTGCATCCGAAGCAGTGAGCCTTGCGAGCCGAGGCATTATCTCCCAGTCGGTCGGTGTCGGTGAGGGGGCCAATGATGCCGATTCAGCCCAATAGAGAATGGGGTTCGGCCGTCGGCCACAGCGTCGATGGTGTCGCTGTCCGCGCCATGTCGGATCATGCCGTTGCCGAAGCGGTCGCTCGCGGTGTCGAGCCGCTCGTGCGCGGTGGTGATCTCCACCAAGCGATCGGCGCTCCAACGGGTGACATTGCCACTCGTCGCTTACCCATCGATCTGATCGAACTGGAGGCCATTGACGATGGGTCGGTATTGGCGACAGGTGTGGCACACGTGGTGCTTCGACGGTCTCGAGCAGGTGGTTGGTGGCGAGGTCCCGTGACGATGATCGCCAATGCCGAATTCATACGAGGTCGGCAAGCTCTGCCGAGAGCACACCCCAACGATGGAATGCTGGATCGACTCGACGTCGATGCGGCCATGACCCCTCGGCAACGCGTGGCGGCGATGCGACGAGCACGTCTGGGCGACCATCTTCCACATCCCTCGTTGGTCGTGGCACGAGGGACATCGTTCGTGATCGAGAACGTCGACAACGTGCATATCGAAGTCGATGGACGGCGGATTGCGATCGACCGAGCGTTTCGCGTGAGCGTGTACGTCGACGGTGGCACGGTACTGGCCTGACCGCTCAACGGCTCGGAGCGGTATCCCTCAACCGGTGCTCAAACCCACCTACGATGCGTCGTCGTGACGTACGTGGCCGAAGAGTTCACACCGGCCGAAGCTGATGTGCTTCGTCGATACTTCACGAATCTCGATCGACCGGTGTTTGCGCTGGTCAATCTTCCCGAGGTCGTGAAAGGCGCTCTCTTCGCGCGTTACAGCAGAAGCCCGAAGAGTCTCCGTCGGCTGTTCCTTGATGAGTTTGTGGGGGAACTCGACATCGACGGTGACGAATCGGTCGACGCCACAACTGGACTCACCAGAGCCGAGGAACTTTACGAGCGGGTATTTGTTGAATACGGCGATGACTCGGTTGCCCAGCTCGGCGGGGTGCACCTCGCGTGTGAGCAGGCCTCAAACGTCTTGACCAAGGTGCTGGAGCGTGGTCGGCTGATGTCGTACCTCGAGCAGAGCACCCGCTACATCGCATACGACGCGCGCATGGGCGGCCGTTACCGGTACCACCGTGACCCAGCGGTGCTCGCCAGTCGTCACGGAACGCGGTACGTCGGCGACATGGACCGGATGTTCGACGCCTATTCCGAGGCGCTCGAGCGGGTGACCGAACACGTTCGGCGTGTCGTGCCCCGCGTCGAAGGTGTGAGCGACTTTGTGCACCGGCAGGCAACTCGCGCCAAGGCGCTCGACGCCGTCCGGGGCATGCTGCCCGCCGCTGCCACCTCAAATGTCGGTATCTATGGCAGCGGCCAAGCCTTTGAAGCATTGCTGCTGCGCATGCGAGCCCATCCGCTACCCGAGGCCCGGACGTACGCGGAAGAGATGTTGGTCGAACTTCGCAAAGTCATCCCGAGCTTTCTCCGACGTGTTGATGTGCCCGAACGTGGTGGTGCATGGTCGGCATACCTCGCCGATATCCACGCCCAGACTGAAGAACTCGTCGACAGTCTGATGGGCTCGACGCCCGTCGACGCCGCTCCCGAAGTCGAGCTCGTGGACTGGGATCCTGACGGCGAACATCGACTCGTAGCGGCGATCTGTTATCCGCACGCTTCGATGTCGGAGCGCCAGTTGATGGCCATCGTCGATCAAATGACGCCGGCACAACGCTCAGCGATTCTCGCAGCAGCAATAGGGGAGCGCGGTAATCGCAGGCATAAGCCAGGTCGCGGATTTGAGCGGATCGACTACCGATTCGACGTTCTCAGCGACTACGGCGCGTTTCGAGACTTGCAGCGCCATCGATTACTGACCATCGACTGGCAGCGTCTCACGCCGCATCACGGTTATGTGCGTCCAGAGCTCGTCGATGAGGCGGGGGTGGGGTCGTTGTTCGATGAATCCATGGAACGTTCGGCCGACCTCTTTGATACCTTGCGTCCCGATTTCGCTGAGCAGGCGGCCTACGCCGTGGCTATGGCACACCGCATCCGATACTCGATGCAGTTCAATGCTCGTGAGGCAATCCATCTGATCGAGCTGCGGTCTTCCCCCCAAGGTCATCCGTCGTACCGGAGGGTGGTGCTGGAGATGCACCGCCTGATCGCTGAGCAAGCGGGGCACCGAGCCGTGGCAGACGCCATGGTTCATCTCACCACCGAAGCACCGGAATTGGAACGCTTAGATTCTGAGCGCCGAGCCGAGGCGCGGCGGCTTCCATCCGGATAAGGTGCCGCCTCCGACCGGCGTCAATGTGACGGAGGTCGCACGTTTTGGATGGGACGTCGACCAGTTGGTCGCCTACCATCCGCCAAACCCCCATCCATACACCGATCCAGGACGTGAGCCATGGCCGATGACATGACCGACGACATCGATGGTGAGGAGATCGACGACGACAACGCCGACGTCGAGGATCCCGAACTCGATGATGAGGATCTCGAAGACGACGATGACTTCGAATCTGATGATGAGGAATTCGATGACGGTGATGGCGAAACCGCTGGCGACGACGACGAAGATGACGACGAGGATGGCGACGACAAGCCGCGTCGGCGTTCAAAAGATGATGATGACGACGATGATGACGACGACATGTTGTCGCCAGATGACGTTGAGGCCGACCTTGACACCATTCTGAAGGACCGGATGGTCACGGTTGAGGTCGATGAGGATGACGAGGAAGAGATTCCACCGACCACCGACGATCGTGCGGAAGCCGTGGAGGGCGTTCAACCAAAGCGTGCCGATGAGCAGTTGTGTTCGTCATGCTTCTTGCTCGTTCGTGCCGGAGCGCCGGCATGCCTCGTCGGCGACGACGACTGTCCAATTTTCGCGAAGTGATCGACCCACTGGTCCGACCAGCGTTACCGTCGGACTACGAAGCGCTTGGGCGACTCGAGGCAATCGCACGAGCGGGCCTTGTTGGTACTCGAGGCGGTGACCGTCTACTCGAACTCGTCGACTCTCGGGTTGGACGGTGGACGTCGGACGATGTCCGAACCGTGGTGGCCGACTTTGACGGCATCTGCGTCGGATTCATCGTGGTGATACCGGGCGACGTGTGGACCATCGAATCGGTATTCGTTGCATCATGGGCTCGTGAACTCGGCTTTGGTGACGCGTTGCTCGAGTGGGCAATCGCGGCGGCTCGCGCCGCCGGTGCACGCCGAATTGAAGGAACGGCGCTACCAGGTGACCGCGAAACGAAGAATCTTTATGAGCGGGCAGGCGTGACCGCCAAGGCGATCACCGTGGCGCTTGACCTCAGCGGCCCCGCCAGTTCGGCGGACGCTTCTCAATAAAGGCCGTCAGGCCCTCTGACGTATCTTCGGACCGCAACACACTGCCGAATTCGGCGTCGGTCATCGCCTTCAACGTCTCGTCGTCAGCCCACGCTGCGGCGAGGACGACCTTTCGGCTTGCCCAGACCGCGAGCGGCGCAGCTGCGGTTATTTGAGCAGCCAATTGCCGTGCTTGCTCCATTGCTCCACCCGCAGGCGTGATCCTTGAGACCAGGCCGAGTTCGTACGCACGAGCAGCAGGGATTGGCTCGCCGGTGAGGATCGCCTCCATTGCGGCGGCCTGCCCGATCGCTCGTGGGAGACGGAAGAGGCCACCGGCACCAGCGATGAGGTTGCGCTTCACCTCAGCAAGTCCAAACGCCGAACGCTCAGTGGCGACGACGAGATCGGCTGCCAGCACGATCTCGCATCCTCCGGCCGTGGCAAGACCGTCGACGGCAACGATGATGGGCTTGCGCCGCTCGCGGTACACGAAACCAGCGAATCCTCCGCGCGCCGTGGCGAGTTCAGCAGCCTTGCCTGAATTGATCGCCTTCAGGTCGGCGCCTGCGCAGAATACGGGACGTTCCTGACCCTCGGTGTTGGCGGTGAGAATGCCGACCCAGACCTCGTCGTCAGCCTCGAGACGATCGACTGCTGCCTCGAGGCCTTGGGCCACCTCACCGTTGACGGCATTGCGTGCATCTGGACGATTCAGGGTGATGACCGCAACACGGCCTTCGGCTTCGTAGGTGACGATGTCAGACATAACCGGATCGTATGGTCGATCCGACGACTGCGACGAATCAGTCCTCAGCCACAGGTGGCTCGGAAGTCTCCGCGCCACCTGTGTCGACGACGTCGCTTGATTCAGTCTCGCTCGAAATTTCGGTGGTGTCGGCTACGGGTTCCGCTGACGCTGGCTCTGCAACTGGTGTTGCCGCATCAACAGGTGGAGCATCGCTGGAACGGTCCTTGACCGGAGCACCGGCACGGTCGGACTTCTTGCGCTCAGGACGTTGGCGATGAGGCGCTGTGCGCAGTGGTCTCGGCATGGGAGCGCCAGCAGGAACCTCAATGCCGAACAGCGTGGCGATCTGCGGCAATGCCGGGGCGAGTCGCGTGATCGTCGCACGCAATTCGTCACCAACTTGGTTGGGCATCCCCATCGGAGCGATCTGTGACCGGATCGGTGAGAACGCTGCTGCTTCAAGCACAGCAATCCAGCGTTCTTGAGTCTCCACCGGCGTCAGTGTGGCGTTCGTCGAGTCGATGAGTCGCTGTGAGATATCTGCGGGGAACGGCACACCAGCCTTTGGGGGCTGTGAGGAGAGACGGAGCGCACGGATGACGCGGCCGATTGCCAGCGCAGCATCCACGTCGCCGAACCACAACTGCAACTCCTGTTCTTGACGGGTCTTCAAGACGTCCTTCAGTGTGTTCGCCAGCGATCGCGTGCTCTCATCGCGTGCCACGATCGGATCGTCGCCTGCGGCAACAACCGAACGAAGGTCCCGGAGGTCGAGTTCGTTGGATTGGGCGATGGCGGCATCGGCGCGATCAAGCCACTCGGCGACGCGCAGACGGGGGAGTAGTTCCTCGGCCATCTTGATGACCGAAGCCTCGGGCATCACTGCCCGCCCCTCAGCGCTCGCTTTGTCGTTCTCAGACCGCAGACGGGTACGAACCGCTGACATACCTTGCAGCGCAAGTTCAGCGATTGGGCGCTGTTCGGTTGGAATGCCGGCCAACACCTCGTTGCGATGCGCTTTGCCCGCTCGCAGACGCTTGGGTTTGGGACGCTGGGGCAGCTCGGGCGGTGGTGTGAACCGCGGTCCGCGCGAGCGCGAGCGATCGTCGCCATCAGAACGTGGGCGGCGTTCGCCCGAACGCCCGCCGGTTGCCTTGTCGCCGTCGGCGTCATCACGGCGGCGGTCAGTGCGCGGGCGCCGTCCCTCACGGCGATCGCCATCACGGCGCTCTCGTCGTCCCGTTCGGGTTTCGATCACCGGCTGGAAATCTTTCGGGGCGATCAACTCGAGTCGATCAGTGGACTCAACACGCTGGCGGCCGCCCACGACGGATAGCACCGTGATGCCATCAATCGCCTGCTCGACCTCAACTTTGAACACCCGGCCGACTGCGGCATCGGTCGGGAGAATGGCAGCATCAACAACGCCTCGCGGGTTCTTCGCTCCGGCTGCACGCCAGGTCCACGTGCCATCGTCAAGGGCGCTGGTCAACTCGATCTCAATCCGTCGGGACATGGGGCGCAACGGTATCGGCGAGGCGGGAGGATTGTCACCGAGGCAGACCCGCGGGACCGATGCCGGGTACGGTGATCTCATGCCCATTTACGCCCTCGGCGATCAGGTTCCTCGCATTCATCCCACGGCCTATGTGCATCCTGATGCGATCATCATCGGGTCTGTTGAAATCGGTGCCGAGTCATCGATCTGGCCGGGCGCAGTGCTTCGAGGTGACGATGGCGAGATCCGAATTGGTGCTCGCACCAGCATCCAAGACAATGCGGTGTTGCATACGACGCCAATGGACCACACGGTTGTTGGTGACGATTGCGTGATCGGCCACATCGTCCACCTTGAGGGTTGCACGATTATGGACGGTTCACTGGTTGGTAATGCGGCGATGGTGCTCCATCGTTCGGTGGTCCGACCAGGAGCCATCGTGGCAGCGAACTCTGTCGTGCTCTACGACGTCGACATTCCATCGGGGGCTCTCGCCGTCGGTTCGCCAGCGGTCATCAAAGAAGGCAGAGCGGACACGGCGATGATTCAGCTTGCGGCCGCCTCGTATGTTGAACGTGGCCGTCGCTTCGCAACGGAACTTCGTCGTATCGATCAGCCGTGACCGACGCTGCCAGTGATGCAGCGACCCGTACCCTCGTTGTTTCAGTTGATGTTGCTGACGTCGAGCTTGCGTCTGATGCGCTCCGGATGGCGGGCGCCCGGGCTATCGAGGAGCGTGAGGTCGCCGATGGGATCGATTTGGTGTGCGTGCTGGGACAAGATGTCGCGGTCCTTGAGGCAGTGGCTCGCGACCTGGCCGATCGTTGGCCGGTGCGAATTGACGTCGTCGATGGTGCAGTGGCCGATACATGGCGAAACTTTGTCGAACCCATCGAGGTCGACGACCGGCTGGTGATCGTTCCCGAGTGGCGTGCGTTCACGCCGAGCGCTGCGATGGTGATCACCATTGATCCGGGTGCAGCGTTCGGAATGGGCGATCACCCAACGACCCGATTGTCAGCGCAAGCCGTCCTCGATGCGGTGGGGGATGGGGACACGGTGCTCGACATGGGCTGTGGCAGTGGGGTGTTGGGCATTGTGGCGGCCCGGCTCGGCGCAGCTCTGGTGTATGCAGTGGACATCGATGCCGAAGCGGTCACTGCGACGCTGCATAACGCAGGACGCAACGGTGTCAGCGACCGGATCGTGGCGAGCCAATCAGCCTCGGTTCCTCAACTGCGCGAACCGGTCGACATCATCTGCGCGAACATTCTTGCCCCGGTGCTCCTTGATCTCTCAGCGGCGCTCGTCGCTCAGGTACGCAACGGTGGAACCGTGATCCTCTCTGGACTGCTTGTTGACCAGTCGCGACATGTCGTTGATCGCTATCGATCGCTCGGCCTTGAGAGCGTGGAGCGTCTCACGCTCGAAGGATGGTGTGCGGAGGTCATGACTCGGCGCTGAGCGCTGCGTCGATGTCAGATGACGTCGGCAGCGACGGAACCGCTCCGTGTTGGGTCGTGGCGAGCGCGCCGGCGACCACCGCTCGTGCGCAGGCGGCATCGATGTCGAGTCCGGCGGCCACTCCTGCGGCGAAGGCGCCGCAGAAAGCGTCGCCAGCACCGGTGGTGTCAACAGGAGTCACCGGAAATGCGGGCACTGACCGAGTGCCGTGTGCGTCGGAAATCCGAATTCCAGCAGCACCTTGAGTGACGATGACCGTGGTGACGCCCGCAGCGTGCAGCGCGTCGACGCCACCGAGCAATTCGACTTCGTGCTCATTGGGAATGACGACATCGCAGAGTGCGAGGAGCGCAGGGCTGAGCGCCGTCGCAGGGGCCGGGTTGAGCACTGTCAGCGCTCCTGCTGAGCGCGCGGCAGTAAAGGTGGCAGCCACAATGGGCAACGGCACTTCAAGTTGAACGAGCACCACGGTGGCGTCAACTACTTCGGGGGTGGGGCAGTGCTCGTTTGCGCCTGGGATGACCACAATCGAATTCTCAGCTCGGTCATCGACGATGATCATCGCTCGACCAGTCGGTGCGGCGTCGGTAGGCGTGAGATCATCCACGATGATGCCGTTGTTGGCCGCGACCTCATGGAGGCGCTCACCTGCGTTGTCGCGGCCAACGGCAGCGACGAACCGGGTCCGTGCCCCACTTCGCGCAGCGGCGACGGCTTGATTGAGACCCTTGCCACCGGGGTGTTCCTGGTAGTCGTGTCCTAGGACGGTTTCGCCTGGCAGTGGGTGACGCGCCGTACGGGCAACGAGGTCGAGATTGGCGCTGCCGACAACGAGAACATCAGCCCACACTCGGTCAGCGTCCATCAACGGATCAGCCCGACTGGCGGGCGCGGACGCCAATCGGCGCGATGAGGCGGTAGCCGGCACTATGCCGCTCGTCCTCGCTCTCACCGCCCCACAGTCCGTATTCGTGCTGATCGCGAGCGAAGTCCCGACAGGTGACCATCACCGGGCACGAGGCGCACACCTCGCGTGCGGCATCTTCTCGTCGTTCGCGAGTTTGGGGACGTTCCGCCGGGGTGGGGAAAAACAGGTGTGTCATGCCTTTGCAGGCGGCATCGTTCATCCACTCGTCGTCGGTTAGTTGCCGAGTGATGAAATCCAACACGCTCATCGCGCCCCCTTACTCGTCGACTTCCCCCGAAGCCGTACCGAACAGATGTTAGGCAATGGCGAGGTCTCGGGTCAATCGCCGAATTCGGGTGATGACGACGGATATGTCGACACGGTGGCGTTCCTCTACGCGGCCAATCCGAAATCATGCGGGGGGT
>JAPOJQ010000085.1 GCA_029978335.1 Actinomycetota bacterium | reverse complement strand
GTTGATCACATCCGGTCATGGTCGCTCGGCACTGCACCCGGCGATTGGGTGTCGATGTCGGTGCCGTCGGACGGTTCCTACGGTGTTCCCGAAGGGATCATCTCATCGTTCCCATGTGTATGCGAGAACGGCGAGTATCGCATCGTTCAGGGACTCGACATCGATGACTACAGCCGCACCAAGATCGATGCGTCCGCCGGTGAGCTCGCCGACGAGCGCGATGCGGTTCGCGAACTCGGTCTGATCTGACGAGTTTGTGGGTGACGGCCGGTTAGGCCGTCACCACAAACTCTTGGAACATGCCCATGCCGTAGTGGCCTGCGATGTTGCACACCACTTGGTACACGCCGGGTTCGAGTTCGACCGTCATCGTTTCAACGGTGCCATGCATGAACTCGGGAATCTCGTCGACGACGAGGAGCTCCTCATTGTCCTCGGAGAACCGGTCGCCTTCGAGCGGAATGGCACCCACGGCGAGGTCGGTGCGCACGATGAGGAACTCGTGATCGATTGAACCTGTGTTCGCAATCACAAAGGTGACGTCGCCGGCCCGGACCGATGTCTGATCGATGACGACTTCCCATTCAGTCACGTAACCGGTGACGAGGCCGCCGTGCGGCTTCTGTGGGCCAATGGGAGCGGTGCGGTTGAGATCTTCGCCACATGCGGCGACGCCGACGCTGCTGGTTGCAGCCACGGCAATTGCTGCGAGTCGCCGCATCCGTGAGCACCGACGTGCAGTCTTCGGTTCGGTCATCAGTCTTCCCCCCAAAAAATTGATTGCCGGATGCCCCGGTATCCGACCCCCCGATCGGATGTCAACGTTGTACCACACGAGGTGCCCAACACAAGGTGTCCGGTCAGGCGACCGCCACACGACACGCGAGTCGCATCATTGCGTCAACGCCGCGGCGAAGCTCTTCGTCGCTGATACGCACAGTTGATCCGTCGTCACCAAGCACATCAGACACCGTCATCATGGCGAGGGCCTCGCGCCGATGCACCGCAGCGACGGTGTACATCATGGCGGCTTCCATCTCGACACCGATGTGCCCCGTGCGCTTCCATGCCGCAAAGGTTGACGGATCGGGGTCGTAGAAGAGCCCGCTGGTCACGATGGGTCCAACGTGGACGCGGGCCCCGTCCGCGCGAGCCGTTGCTGCAGCCCGTTCAGCGAGGTGAAAGGTCGCGGTCGGAGCAAACCCCGTCATCTGGGCATAACGAAGGGGTGTGGTGTCGTCGCAACTCGTCGCCACGGCGATGACCGTGTCGCCCATCTGCATGCCATCACCGAGGCCGCCGCACGTGCCGACGCGCACGAGACGTTGGACACCGAGTTGCACGAGTTCTTCGAAGACGATGCCTGCAGATGGGCATCCCATTCCGGTGGTTTGCACGCTCAGTGGGCGGCCTTCGAAGGTTCCGGTGTATCCGAGCATGCCGCGTTCGGTGTTCACGCACCGAAAGCCGGGATCGAAGAACGTCTCCGCGATGTGGGTTGCTCGATTGGGATCGCCCGGACACAGCACCGCTGGTGCGTAGTCGCCTGGCTCAGCTCGTAAATGGATCGGCATGGCCCGATCGTACGTCGCCGTTGCCGTCGCCAGGAGGGACGCGTCAGACGGTGTAGCGAGTTCGGTCGCGCACGCTGGTGAAGACTGCATCAAGCGCGGCGAACACTTCCTGTGCTCCCATCAACGCCTCGCGGTCACCGAACAGCAGGATTCGACCGGTGACGAACGCCTCTTGGGCGTTCAGCGTTCCTGTCGCCACAGCGACGGCGGTCTCGTGATCCTGCTGCATGCGAACGTCTTCAGGCTCTGCTGCGCCAGCGCCAAAGGTCGCGAATCCATCACCGACCTGAAGGTGGTACGTGACGTCACCTTCAGGCGTGTCGGTGACGACTTGAGTCACCCCGATGCGATGACGCTGCGCGAGTTCGGCCAATGTCGTCGAGTCGGCAACTTCGCGGGTCAATTCGCGGATCCAGGCCAATGACAAATAGTCGATGCTGCGTTCGGCGGACTGGTCGCTGGTACTCACAGGGTCCCTAGTCTGCCGCAGATGGGTGGCGATCCGACCGACGAGGCGTCGCACGCAGGATGCATTGACGAATGGGGACTTGCGGTGTGGTCACCGTCAGCGTCGGTTGGATTGATCACCGGCCACCAACTCGACCGCCGTCGAGGGAGAGTTGGGTATTGGTGGTGTCTGGCACGCCGTGGTCATCGGTTGTTGTACGTGGCCGATTGGGAGGTGCGAGCCCGACCTAGCGATGGTCTTGCCAAGGGTGAGCAGCTGTGGGCCGAGATGTTGTGCGAGGCACCGTTGTCGCAATGGACGATCGGCAATGAGACGAACGCCGTTGCGCTCGACGATCCCGACGACGTGGTGATGGGCGCTCGTGGTGAACCCACCCCTGTCGCCTGTGACCTCGAGTGGTACGCAGTTGGTTCGCGCCCGGTGGCAGTTGACGACGGCTATGCCCACGATGGTGTGGTGCACGGCGCCATCGAGATCGCCGGTGAACCCTCGCTAGCGATCGAAGAGTGGCCAGCTCGTCGGTGGCATCGGTGGTGGAGCGATAGCGACATTCGTTGGTCGCCAGCGCCGTTACCGACCGCTATGGCCTACGCGGATGGACGGGCGCCAGTGCTTGGGCCCAGTGGAATGGTGATCGAGTACGTGTTGACGCCGACCGGGTGGGCCGTGCGGCTGCCGCTTACCGACGACGTCGAATGATGCCGAGCACCACGCCAGCCGCAATGAGCACACCGAGGAATGGGCTGGCAGCGGCGAGGAGATAGATCACCCGAGAGCCGGCGCCGATGAACGCACCCCATCCGTCCGCAAACCCATCGCTGATGCCGGTCGAGCGTTGTGGGGTGGTGCCAGGGGCATAGATGTCGATCGTGATGGTGGCCAACGCAACACGGTCGGTCAGCATCGCCTGCTGGGCGAGCATGACCTCGAGTTCGGTCTGACGATCGTTGAGCTCACGCTCCAGCATCACGACGTCGCTCAGAGCAACGGCGTCGTCCAGTAACCGTCGGATGGCGTCGACAGATTCGCGTTGGTTGTCGATTCGAACGTCGAGCTCGACCAGCTGATCGGTGACGTCGGCGGAGGACCGATTTTCAGAGGTAATTCGAGCAGCCGTCGCCGGATCGTCGAGGCCCGCGGTGAACCGATCGATCTGGTCAGGCGGGATGCGCACGACCATCGTTGCCCACCCCTCGCCTCCAGTCATGACATCGCCGTAGCCAATCTCGCTGGAGGTCACGAGGCCGCCCGCGTTGGCGACGAGTGTGTTGATGACGGCAACGGTGCGGGCGGCATCGGTGCTCTCAAGTCCGAGTCCGATGGTGACGATGAGATCGCGGTCCATGCCGATGGTGTTCGTGGCCTTGGCGTCGTAGTCGGCCACTTCACCAGCACTTGAGCTGTATGCGTAGGCATCGTCGGCGATGGGTGCCTCTTCGCTCGTCGCGGCGTCGGAGACGCCGCCCGCGTCATCGCCACCGGCGCACGCACCGAGCAGGAGGGCGGTCATGGCGGTGATGGCAATGGTGATCAATCCTCGTCGCATCATGATGTGTTGGACGATGCCCGCATCGGATCGGTTCCCCGTGGCACGCTGGGTTGATGGGACCAGGACGACCGCGCGACATCCTCGCTGAATATGCGCAGGAGCGACAGCGCCCGACCTATCCATCGATCACCGTTGAGATGGGCCTTGTTGTTGAGGACCGTTCCAGCGGGTTTGTGGGCGACGTCGTGCGCTGGTCAGCCGAGGGTGTCACCTTGCGTGACCGGGGTCAGCATCTTCGTCACTTCGGGTGGAAGCCAGGCGGGTTCTTGCTCGAAGGGCGCCCCGTCACCTTGGTGCGACCCAAGGCGACACCTGGAGCGTCGCAGAAGATCTCGGCTGCCGGCGGTGTCTTGGCCGATGGTGTGGCACGCGCCCGAGTCGCGCTGCCACATCGGATGTGGGTCGAGGGAATCCATGATGCCGAACTCATCGAGCACGTATGGGGCGATGAACTTCGTGAGATGGGGATCGTGGTCGAACCGCTCCATGGGGCGGATGATCTCGGTGAGGCTGTTCGAGCATTCGGACCGCGTCGTGAGCGACGCCTCGGAGTATTGCTCGACCATCTCGTTCCGGGATCGAAAGAACAGCGCATTGCGTCGGGTATCGACGACCCGCATGTGCTCATTACCGGACATCCCTTCGTCGATGTGTGGGCTGGTATCAGGCCTCGGGTGATCGGGCGTTCAGCATGGCCTGAGGTACCAAAAGGACAGCCATGGAAACAGGGCATCTGTGACGCGCTCGGCGTGCCGCTCGAAGGATTTTGGCCGAAGTTGCGCAACTCGGTCTCGACCTTTGCCGATCTGGAGCCAGAACTCGTCGGGGCAGTCGAACAACTCATCGACTTCATCGCAAGTTGACCCCAGACGCGACGAAGCCCGGCCGCTTGGCGACCGGGCTTCGCAACGAGGTAGAGCGAGTTCAGACGAAGGCGCTGGCGAACACCAAGGCGACGATGGTCATCACCTTGATGAGAATGTTCATCGCCGGGCCTGAGGTGTCCTTGAACGGGTCACCAACGGTGTCGCCGACAACAGCGGCCTTGTGGGCGTCGGAGCCCTTGCCACCATGGTTGCCGGCTTCGATGTACTTCTTGGCGTTATCCCACGCTCCGCCGGCATTCGCCATGTAGATGGCGATCGCAAAGCCGCTGACGAGCACGCCAGCCAACATTGCCCCGAGAGCATTGACCGAGATTAACCCTGTCACGAGCGGCACGACGACGGCAAGGGCGCCAGGAACGAGCATCTCGCGAAGCGACGCTTCGGTGGAGATGGCGACGCATCGGGCCGAATCGGGGATGGCGTCCTCGCGTCCTTCGCGCAGGCCGGGGATCTCACGGAATTGTCGACGAACCTCTTCAATCATCTTGTTCGCTGCACGACCAACGGCATCGATGGTGAGCGCTGCAAACAGGAACGGAAGACCGGCACCGATGAACAGGCCAATGAAGGCATCAACTTCGCCGATGTTGAGGTCAAGGGTGCCGCCAGCCGCTTCGATGGCGTATTGGAAGCTCTTGAACAAAGCCAGCGCCGTGAGCGCAGCAGAGCCAACGGCGAAGCCCTTGGCGATGGCAGCGGTGGTGTTGCCGAGCGAGTCAAGGGCGTCGGTGACCTTGCGGACCGACGGATCGAGGTGCGCCATCTCGGCGATGCCGCCGGCGTTGTCAGAGATCGGCCCGTAGGCATCGACCGATACGACCACGCCGGTCGTTGCGAGCATGCCGATAGCGGCAACGGCGATGCCGTAGATGCCGCCGGGAACCTCAGATTCGCCGAAGGAGACGTCGCCGCCCCACCACGCCACGAGGATGCCGATGAGGATCAAGATCACCGAGGCGGCAACCGAGACCATGCCGGTTGAAATACCCGACAGCACCGTGGTCGCGGGGCCGGTCTCGGACTGATTGGCGATCTTCTTGACTGGGCCATATGCGTCGGACGTGTAGTACTCAGCAGTCTTGCCGAGCGCCCATCCAACGATGAGTCCGCCGATGACTGAGGCAGCGATGCCCCAGGGCTTATCGACGTCAAAGATCATGTAGGCCGCAATGACGGTTGCCACGATGGTGAGACCCATGGCGATGTTGGTACCCATGTGGAGCGCCCGTGACAGTGCGTGGCTGTCGGTCGAGTCGCCGGCCTTGACGAAGAACGAGCCGATGATCGAGGCGACCATGCCGACGAACGCCAC
>JAPOJQ010000070.1 GCA_029978335.1 Actinomycetota bacterium | reverse complement strand
GACGAGATCGTCACCGACGACATCGTCAACGACGAGATCGTCACCGACGACATCGTCAACTACGAGATCGTCACGGAAAAGATCAAGACCGACGAGATCATCACGGAAGAAAACGACGACAATCCCGCCCACGTCGAGATCGACCACGACCCTGAGGGGTACCCGACGAGCGAGTCCAACGACATCGCAGCCGACGCTGTTCCGTCAGTCGAGGCAGACGTGCCAGTCCTCACCGCCCAGGTCATTGAGCTGGTTGTCGAGGATGCTCCCGAGGCGGTGACTCCAGTCGAACGTCTTCACATCAATCTCGACAACAAGCGGACCATCACCACCGTCAACGACACCATCGCAGCCACCACGTCCATCACGGAGACGGTCGAAGCATCACACACGACCACACTGCCCAAGACCGGACTCGGGCTCGGCCTCGGCGGCCTGGCGATCATGCTCATCGGACTCGGTGAGGCGATCCGCCGAGGGACGCTTCGCAAGGTTGCCTGACTCCGATACCCGCTTGGTTGAGTTCACCGGCGAGACTGATGTCGAGGTGAGCTGATGGGGATCTACCGAGAACAACTGCTGCCGAGATTGATCGACAAGGCCTGCGGAGGACGCGACCTCGAACGTTGGCGTGGCAAAGTCCTCGACGGACTCTCCGGAACGGTCGTTGAGATTGGCTCGGGATCGGGCCTGAATGTCGGCGTCTATCCCTCAGCGGTCACGCGAGTACTCGCCGTCGAACCATCAGAGGTCGCACGCCGACTCGCACGGCGTCGCATCGAGTCGGCCAAGGTGCCGGTGGAACACATCGGTCTCGACGGCGAGCAGTTGCCGCTCGACGACAACAGTTGTGATGGCGCAGTCTCAACGTTCACGTTGTGCACGATTCCCGATGTGATGCAGGCGCTCGCAGAGCTGCGACGCGTGCTGCGACCTGGCGGACGACTCCATTTTCTCGAGCATGGGCTGTCGCCGGAGCCGTCGGTCGTTCGCTGGCAGCATCGGCTGGAGCCGATGCAGAAGCGGATCGCTGATGGGTGCCACCTCACCCGCGATCCAGTGCAACTCGTCACTGCCGCCGGGTTTGAGATGGTGAGCCACGAGTCGCGTCAGGCCAAGGGACCAAAGCCATGGACGTGGTTCACCGAAGGCATCGCCATCAATCCCGCATAACCGAAGGAGATCAGATGTACGAGACCATTCGTTATGACGTCGATGATCCAGTAGCGCTCATCACGCTTGACCGTCCAGAAGCCATGAACGCCTGGACCGACCGGATGGATCGCGAGATCCGCGATGCGATCGCTCAGGCGGAAGCCGACCGCGCCGTCGTTGGCATCATCATCACCGGCGCCGGACGGGCGTTTTGTGCTGGCGCCGACATGAACCTGCTGTCTGATCTGTCATCGAATGGTGGGAACAGTGACGGTGGTGGAGCAGCGTTGGCCGACGCCGAAGGACGCACCGAATCAGACGCTGGGGACTTCGACGGTCGATTCCCCTACCTCATGATGACGTCGAAGCCGATCATCGCTGCCATCAATGGTGCGGTCGCCGGTATGGCATTTCCGTTTTCGTTGTGCTGCGACCTCAGGATCGGCACTGCCAACTCGTTGTTCTTGACCGCCTTCGCGCAGCGAGGATTGATCGCCGAGTGGGGTCTGTCGTGGTTGTTGCCACAACTCGTCGGGCCGTCCGTTGCGCTCGACTTGTTGATGTCATCACGCCGCGTGATGGGCCCCGAGGCACGCGAACTGGGCTTGCTCAATCACATGGTCGACGACCCCGATGAACTGATCCCGTACTGCCGCAACTACATCACCGACCTTGCACAACGATGCTCACCCACCTCGATGGCCATCATGAAGCGTCAGGTGTACACGAATCTCCATCGCGGACTTGGCGCCGCCGAGGCCGAAGCCACACGGCTCATGGTGGAGAGTTTCAACCGGCCCGACTTCGCCGAAGGTGTGCAGTCGTTCATCCAGAAGCGCCCACCCGAGTTCGGTCGCCTCGGCAACGACTGAATGCCACCGACGCCTTATCTCGTCACACCCGGCGATTCCATCGCCATCGCCGCTGAACTACTCGATCGCTTCAACCGAGAGTTCGACACGCCAACTCCGGGACCACCCGTCATCAAGCGTCGACTGACCGAACACCTCGCCGATGGGTCGATGTTCGCGGTGGTCATCGGCGAGCCGGCCCGCGGTGTCGCCGTCGTCTCACTGCGACCCAATGTCTGGTACGACGGACCGGTCGCCCTCCTCGACGAGTTGTATGTAGAACCAGAAATGCGCAATCGGGGACTTGGTACCGAACTACTTGCCGCAGTTCGTACACAGTGTCGGGCTCGACGCGTCGAACAGATCGAGATCAACGTCGATATCGGCGACATCGACGCCCGACGCTTCTATGAGCGTCACGGATTCTCAGCGATCGAACCCGACACCGGCGAGCATGCGCTCTGGTACCACGGTGGGGTCGACTGACCACTCAAGCCTGGCCAACCGCGAGATGTCCGATGGTCTTCTCGTAGGCAGCGGCAATGCGCAGCACGCCGACATCGTCAAGCGGTCCACCGATCAACTGGATGCCCGCGGGCAGGCCGGCATCGCCGAAGCCAGCGGGCATCGAGATCGCCGGCAGACCGGCGAAGGTGGCGTGGATCGTGCATTCCATCCAACGGTGATAGGTGTCCATCTCACGGTCACCGATGCGCTGCGGCCAACGCTCATCAATGCTGAAGGGCCATACCTGAGCGGTCGGGAAGGCGAGCACATCAACACCATCACCGGTGCGGTTGGTTCGGATCAGACCGGTGATTGCCTCATGGAATGCCGACCGGGTGATCGCCGCGCGCTTCAGATCCATCGCCGACATCGCCATGCCACGCTCGGCCTCCCAGCGGGCCTCGGGCTTCAGTTGGGCGGCTGTGCGTTCATTCTGCAGCCAAGGACTGAGGGTCGGGAGGCAGGCGGCGTGGCGCCAAAGAAGCCACGCTTCCCACAGGCGGTCATGGTCGAACGGCAATGTCACCGGAACCACCTCGGCACCAGCATCGTTCATGCGCACCAACGCCTGCTCGCAGGTGTCGAGAATGCCAGGCTCCATGGCGAGATAGCCATCGAGATCAGCAAGCCACCCGACCCGCACACCGGTGAGATCGCCGTCGAGTGAACGCCGAGCCGCCTCGATCGAGTCGAACTCAGCGAGGCGACCAGCAACCGACAGCGGTGCCCGACGATCCCACCCGGCCTGAGTGCCGAGCAGCATCGCCACATCGAGCACGGTGCGCCCCATCGGGCCGTCAGTTGCACACTGGCCGGTGTAGGCGTCGCGCGCTGGGAACGCCGGCACGCGACCTTGGCTTGGTCGAAAGCCGATCACATTGCACCAACCAGCCGGGTTGCGGAGCGACCCCATGTAGTCGCTGCCATCGGCGACGGGCACCATGCGGGTCGCCAGCGCCACCGTCGCACCACCGCTCGACCCACCAGCAACTTTGGTCGGGTCATACGGGTTGGCGGTTGCGCCGAACACCGGGTTGAACGTGTTCGACCCCAATCCAAACTCCGGCACGTTGGTCTTGGCGATGATGACGGCCCCGGCAGCACGTATCCGTGCCACGTGCAGCGCGTCGAATGCGGGCACCTGATCAGCGAGCAACGGCGATCCCATCGTGGTGCGCAACCCAGCCGTCTCGGCGAGGTCCTTCACCGCGTGAGGAAATCCGTGCATCCAGCCACGCGAGGCTCCCACCGCGAGCTCGGCGTCACATCGTTCTGCCTCGGCAATCAGTTGGTCACGGTCGCGCAGCGACACGATCGCGTTGACGGTGGGATTGCGCTCCTCAATGCGATCGCAATACGCATCCATCACCTCACGGCACGACACCGCATGCGAATGAATCGCCTCTGAGAGTTCGGCTGCGTCAAGGTCGGTCACGTCCACCCCAACAGAATTCCACGCCGACGGGTGCGCGAGGATCCTCGGATGATCGACGCTCGCTTGGCACCGTGGCAGGTACGAGCCACGAACCTGCCCGAACATGCTCGAAACCCGATCCATACCGACGCGGGTGGACGAGCGGCAGGCTTCGAAGGCGCACTCGTTGCTGGGGTCACCACATACGCCTACCTCTGCCACGTACCGCTTGCCGGTTGGGGCGAACACTGGCTCGCCAACGGAGGGGGCGAGGTGCGATTCCGACGACCAGTGCTCGACGGCGACCTCTTGGATCTCGTGCCGATATCGAATGATGACGATGACCACGTCACCGTCGAGGTTCGGTCCTCACGCCCCGACCAGCCCCGAGCCATCTTGCGTTGCTCACCATCGATGGGACCGGCTCAGGCGTTGCGATCCGGTGAACCACTCGCCGATGTCGTTGCCGTGCTCGACGGCGCACTCGGCGCCGACTACGCCCAACGCGCCGGCGACGACCTCGACCTCACCACACGACTCGGCCTCGTGCATCCTGCCGTCTGGCCTTCGCTCGCCAACGACGTGATGCATAACCAACTCGCTCGTGGCGCATGGATCCACACGAGGAGCATCATTCGCCACCATCGCGCTGTGCCGATCGGTGCAACAGCCGTGGTGCGATCACGGCTCGTCGAACGGTTCCAATCGCACGGAGAACGTGCGCTCGTCGACGTGCACATCACCGTCGACGACGTCGTCGTGGCAAGCCTCGAGCACGAGGCCATCATCGCCCTTCCCTAGCGCGGTGCACCACCTTCGCCACCTCGAAACCAGCGAGCGCGATGACGGCCGCCAACGGCGGCACGAGCACTTCGGGCCACCCGACGACGCCGAGATCAAGCGCCCGACGAAGTGCGGGCACCACGAGGAGCAACATCAAGAAACTCACGGTGACGGCCACGACCATGACAAGGGCCGGCGGCACTCCTTGTCGTAGCGACACCAACACCGGCACGCCCGGCGAACGAATCACGAGGATGAGTCCAAGGTCAGCAACAACGATCGTGACAAATGCGAGCGATCGAATGACGTCATCGGGTCGATCTAACTGCAGCGCCCAGAGATAGACCGCCATCGACGCAACGAGCACTGCTAGCCCCTCGGCGACCGAACGGATCACGGTCGACGTGGCGAGCAGTGGTTCCGCCGTCGGGCGCGGCGCACGTTCCATCACCCCGGGATCTGAACGATCGGCTTCAAACACGACGGAGCATGTCGGGTCGATCACCAGTTCAAGGATCGCAAGCTGAATCGGAAGCAGTACCAACGGCCAGTCACCATTCACGAGTGGGAGTAGCGCCATCCCGAAGATCGGCACATGCACCGCCACGATGAACGACATGGCACGACGCAGTCGATCGAACAGACCACGGCCCATGCGAACACCGTCAACAATTGCCGTGAAGTCGTCGTCGGTGATGACGAGACCCGCGGCCTCACGGGCGACGTCAGTACCGCGCCCACCCATTGCAATGCCGACATCTGCAGCTCGGAGTGCGGGTGCATCGTTGACCCCATCACCGGTCATCGCCACCACCTCGCCCGTTGACTGCAAGGCGCGCACGAGCCGGAGCTTTTGCTCGGGAACGATTCGTGCAAAGACACCCACCCCACTGATCCGAGCAGCAAGATCCTCGTCAGTCAGCGCAGCCACGTCAGCGCCGGTCAGTACCGAGCCAGTGATGCCGGCCTGCGTCGCAATCGCCTCAGCGGTGCCGGGATGGTCGCCGGTGATCATGACGGTTCGGATGCCCGCTCGATCACATTCTCGAACGGCTTGAGGTACGCCCGGCCGCAGCGGGTCGCCGAGCGCAGCAAGTCCGACGAAGTGCACCTTCACGTCGCAATGTCGCCGCGGATACGGAGCTCGAGCGGGGAGTTCACCAACAGCGACGGCGATCACTCGTAAACCCTCTGCGGTCAGCGAGGCCACCTGACGCCGAATCGGGGCCTGTGCGACCTCGTCAAGGTTGCACACATCAAGCACCGACTCAGGTGCGCCTTTGGTGGCGATCATCGCAGTGCCGTCATGTCGCGCCCACACCCTGCTCACCGCAAGAATCTCAGGGGTCAGCCCGAACTCAGCAACGCCATGGGCACCACTCACAGGCGGAGCGATACGGGTAAACGCCGTGTCCATCGGATCGACTGGATGGTCAGGACACGCCGCTGCGGCGATGTCGAGGAGTGGCACCGCTCGATCGGGTGGTGCGCCATCGATGACGAACTCGGTGCCATCGATCACGACCCGTTCAACGGTCATGCGATTCTCGGTCAACGTGCCGGTCTTGTCGGTGCAGAGCACCGTCACCGTGCCGAGTGCTTCAATCGCTGGAGCACGTCGGGCCAGCACCCGATGGCGCGACATTCGCCACGCCCCCAACGCCAAGAAGACGCTCAGCACCACCGGGAACTCTTCGGGGAGTAGCGACATTGCCGCGGCGATGCCAGCAAGCAACGCCTCGCCCCACTCCCCGCGCGTGGCGCCATAGATCCCGACCACTGCCCCAGCAGTTCCAAGCCCAACGACTGCCACGATGCGAACCACCCGGTCAATGCCTTGTTGAAGACGGGTGCGCTCGCTTCGAATACCGCCGATCGCTGCACCAAGTCGCCCGAGTTCGGTTCGTGCTCCCGTTGCGAGGACTCGTGCTGCTCCATGACCGCCGACCACGAGTGTTCCTGAGAACACCCATGGGCTGTCATCGCCACCGGGTTGACCCATCTCGTCTGCGCCGTCCGCTAACGGACCTTTCACCACTGGCACCGACTCACCGGTCATCGTCGATTCATCCACTCTGAGCAGTGCACCTGCGACGAGCACACCATCGGCGGGCACGCGATCCCCTTCGGAAAGGAGCAGTCGGTCACCGACCACTACCTCCGAGCCGGGAATACGCATCGGGTGCCCATCCCGGATGACCAATGCCCGAGGCGAGGAGAGATCACGCAACGCGGCGAGCGCAGTTTCGGTGCGTTCGGCTTGCACAACTGAGATCCCGATCACCACGACGACCGTGCCCATCAGCATCCAGCCGTCGAGCGGGTCCGCAATGATGAAGCTGATCACTCCAGCAGTTGCCAAGAGCAGCAGCATCGGTTCGCGCAGCACCCGCACCATGACCGCGATGGGACCGACCCGGGCATCACCAGGAACGAGGTTGGGGCCATCAACGAGAAGTCGATGGGCTGCCTCGGCACTGCTGAGTCCACCGACCTCGACCTCGCCCATCCCAGGAGTGCACCACAATCCGTCGCCCGCTCACACCGACGTTCGTCATCTCGAGCCGATTCGTCCCGGTGCACTTGGGTACGGTCGCACCCGAGGAGGTCACCGCCGTGACGACATCACCGATCCCACATGAGATCCCCGACGAACTGCGCGACTTGCTGGCTGAGATCGATGCGTTCATCGACGCCGAGATTCGGCCACTCGAACAAGTCGACGACAACATTCGGTTCTTCGACCATCGCCGTGAAGATGCCCGCACCGACTGGGAACGCGGCGGATTGCCGAACGACGAGTGG
>JAPOJQ010000064.1 GCA_029978335.1 Actinomycetota bacterium | reverse complement strand
CGTCGACATCCCTTCACCGAGGACGGGGCAGGTGTGCTCGAAGCGATTGAACGTGAACGTGCCGTGCTCGAACGCGTGAAGGATCAAGCTGACCTCGTCATCGACACGAGTGACCTCAACGTTCATCAGTTGAAGGACCGTGTGGTCGCTGCGTTTGCAGATGCCGATGGTCGTCGTCTCCAAGTGCAGCTCGAGTCGTTTGGGTACAAGCACGGACTTCCCATCGATGCTGATGTAGTGATGGACGTTCGATTCCTCCCGAATCCACATTGGGAAGACGCGCTACGTCCGCTCACCGGGCACGATCCGGCGGTACGCGACTACGTGCTGGAGCGGGCGGTCACCGCTCGTTTCCTCGACCGGTTCGAGGCATTGCTCGTCGAGATGTTGCCTGGGTACGAAGCCGAGGGTCGGAGTTACCTCACGATCGCCGTGGGATGTACCGGCGGCCGGCATCGTTCGGTCGCGGTGACCGAAGAGATGGCGCGTCGGCTCGGGGCCCACGGGATCGCCGCACGTACGTCGCATCGCGATATCGCCGCTGGTGGGTGACAGCGCTCCTGTTCGACCCACGGCGCGGTGGCTAGCGTGGGGAACACCTCTTAGGGTGTCGTAGAAAGGACCCTCACATGACTGTTCGAGTTGGCGTCAACGGTTTTGGTCGAATCGGCCGCAACTTCTACCGCGCCGTGTTGGATCAGGGAGCAGACGTCGAATTCGTCGCGGTGAACGACCTGGGCTCGCTTGATCAGATGGCGCACCTGCTCAAGTACGACTCGGTCATGGGTCGATTGCCTCACGACGTCAAGGTCGTCAAGGGCGGCATCAAAGTCGGTGACCACACGATTCGCGTGCTGTCGGAGCGTGATCCAAAGGCCTTGCCCTGGGGCGAACTCGGTGTTGATCTCGTGGTGGAGTCGACCGGCATCTTCACCGATCGCGCCAAGGCAGCCATGCACCTCGATGGTGGTGCGCCGATGGTGATCGTGTCGGCGCCATCGAATGGCGCCGACCTCACCGTCGTCTACGGCGTGAATCACACCGACTTCAAAAAGTCGGAGCACAAGGTCATCTCGAATGCGTCGTGCACCACGAACTGCTTCGTGCCGTTGGTGAAGGTGCTCGACGATGCGTTTGGCGTCAAAGAGGGCCTCATGACGACGGTGCATGCCTACACGGGCGACCAGTCGCTGGTCGATGGCCCCCACAGCGATCTCCGTCGCGCACGTGGTGCAGCGATCAACATCATCCCGACCTCGACTGGAGCGGCGCGTGCCACGAGCCTGGTGATGCAGTCGATGAAAGGCAAGCTCGACGGCACCGCGCTCCGTGTTCCGGTACCGACGGGCTCGATCACCGACTTCACCGCGACGCTGAAGAAGCAGGCGTCGGTAGCTGACATCAACGCAGCATTTGCTGCCGCGGCCAAGAAAGGTCCGATGAAGGGCATTCTCAAGTACACCGAGGACCCGATTGTGTCGAGCGACATCGTCGGCGATCCGCACTCGTCGATCTTTGATGCGCAGATGACGATGACGATGGGGTCATTGGTCAAGGTGTGCTCGTGGTACGACAACGAGTGGGGTTACTCGAACCGTCTCGTCGACCTCGTTCGCTACGTGGGTCGCGGTCGCTGATCTTCAATGGCATCGAACACAGGCCGTATCCCGGTTCTCGAAGATCTCGGTGATGTCGCGGGCCGTCGAGTGTTGGTGAGAACCGACTTCAACGTGCCGCTCGATCGCTCAGGCGACGAGGTGCGCATTACCGATGATTTCCGGATTCGTGCGGCGTTGCCCACCATCGAATGGTTGGTGGAACGCGGTGCGCAGGTCGTGTGTGCGAGCCACCTCGGTCGCCCAAAGGGTTCACCGGACCCGAAGTACTCGATGGAACCGGTTCGGGCGCGACTTGCTGACCTCGCTCCCGGAGTTGAGTTACTCGAGAACCTGCGGTTCGACCCGGGCGAAGAGTCGAATGACCCGGCGTTCACCGAGCGGTTGATCGATGGCATCGACGCGTACGTCAACGATGCATTCGGGGCGTCGCATCGCGCACACGCCTCGATTGTTGGTCCTCCGGCGACGTTGCCATCCGCGATGGGCAGGTTGCTGCAGCGCGAGGTTGAAGTGCTTGGAGGCCTCCGGGACCGCCCGAAACACCCGTTTGTTGCAGTGCTCGGAGGCGCAAAGATCTCCGACAAGCTCGGTGTGGTCGAGGCCTTGCTCAACGTGGTTGATCAGCTCGTGATCGGCGGTGCCATGTGTTTCACGTTCTTCGCTGCCCAAGGCAAGCCCATCGGTGATTCGTTGTTCGAACCCGACATGGTCGACACGTGCCGGCGATTGCTTGATGAGCACGGATCGAAACTTGTCCTTCCCGACGACATCGTCGGCGTCGACGCCAGCGGGGAATTCGCAACGTTTGGCACCCGACTCCCCGATGAGGCGAAGGGTTTCGACATTGGACCCGGCTCAGCCGCTGCGTTCAGCGACGTGGTGATGGATGCTCGCATGGTGTTCTGGAATGGTCCGATGGGCATGTTCGAGGATGAGCGCTTCGCTAACGGCACCCGCACGCTCGCCCAGGCGATGGCCGACACGAAGGCCTTCACCGTGGTTGGTGGTGGCGACTCGGCTGCTGCTCTTGCTCAGTTCCGCCTCGATGATGAGGTTGACCACGTTTCCACCGGGGGAGGTGCCAGTCTCGAGTTGCTCGAGCTTGGCGATCTCCCCGGTCTTGCAGCCTTGAGAGGTGCCCCCAATGCCTGATCCTCGCACGCCGCTCATCAGCGGCAACTGGAAGATGAACCTCGATCACTTCGAGGCGCTCCGCACGCTGCAGAAGTTGGCGTGGCTCGTTCCCAAAGACGTGCTGTCGAAGGTGGACGTGAGTTTGCATCCTCCATTCACCGACCTACGCACCTTGCAGACGTCGATCGAGGTCGACCGCATGGAGTTCCTCCTCGGGGCGCAGCATTGTCATCACGAAACCAAGGGTGCGTTCACTGGTGAGGTGTCACCGGTGTTCCTTGCAAAACTCGACGTCAAGTTGGTGATCTGCGGTCACAGTGAGCGCCGTGAACTCTTCGGCGAGACCGATGAGATGGTGAATGCGAAGGTCAAGGCGATTTTTGCTCACGGCATGACGCCCATCATGTGTGTGGGGGAGACGCTCGCCGAACGCGAAGCCGGTGAAACCGAGGCCAAGGTGCTCGGTCAGGTGGTTGCCGGGCTGCAGGGCCTGAAGAAGGAACAGGTCGCTGCGATGGTGATCGCGTATGAGCCGATCTGGGCGATCGGCACGGGTAAGAACGCCACCGCCCAAGATGCGCAGTCGGTGTGTGCATCGATCCGCGCCGCAGTGGCTGCATCGTTTGGTGCTGAGGCGGGAGCGTCGGTTCGCATTCAATATGGCGGCAGCGTCAAGGCAGGAACCGTTGCTGAATTGATGGCGCAGCCCGATGTCGATGGAGCGCTTGTCGGTGGCGCGAGTCTTGACCCTGACGAGTTTGCTCAGATCATCGCAATCGCCGCAGAGCACTGAGCGCAGTCCGTGCCGGGTGGGCGGGGCAGCCCACTGGTACGGTGCAGCGAGGACATGGATGTGACGTTTCGACACCGGGGCTGTTGGACTGGTCGAGGTGTTCGTCGTGTAGCGGTCGCGGCGCTGTTGGTGCTGATCACCTCATCGTGTGGCGACGAGGTGGTGCCGTCAGCGTCATCAAGAGTTGAGACGACGGCAACGGTCGCATCTTCCACCACGATCGCGCCGTCGACGACGGTGGCTGATGATGGTGATCCGACGACGTCAACGTCATCGACAACGGTGCCATTGCCTGATAGTGCAGTAATGCAGTTGTCGTTCCAGTTTGCAGCCGATGCTCGTTGGTCCGATGGCGTGAAGATGTCGGTTGCCGACGTGGCATGCACCGTTGAGGCACTGCGGTCGACGCCAGGTTCAACGGAGTCGAGCGCGTACGACTCGGTGGTCGATGTGCGCGCTGGCCGAGCGGACGATGTCGTGGAGGTGTCGTTCGATCGCATCGAATCGGGCTATCGGGTGTTGTTTGATCGCCTGTTGCAGGCAAGCGCCGTTGACGATTGCAGTGATGTGTCGGCGCTGTGGGCGGACTCACCACCGCCGTCGATGTGGCCATTTGCCGTTGAGGTGTGGAACTCGGCGCAGATGATTCTGGGCGTTGTCGAAGATGTTGAGTTGGGATTTGAACGGCTCGTTTTGGTACCGATCGGCGATATTGATCTTGAGGTTGACGTATTGCGATCGGGCGAAGTCGATCTGATCGTGCCAGAACTCTCTGCTGGTGTCGCCGAGCGACTCGACGATCCGAATTTGCGTTTTGAGTTGCAGGCGAGCGGTCGTCATGAGGACCTCTATCTCAATGACGCCAACGGTGGGATCTTCTCCGATGAGGTGTTCCGCGAGGCGTTCTGGCGATCGGTCGACCGAGAGCGACTCGTTGCCGAGGTCTACGACGAGATCCGCGCTGGTTCACAGGTATGGGACTGTGGGCCGATCACGGCTGCACAGTGGTGTGACGGTGTGACCCCATTTGCTGGCTCATTTGATCCAGGCGGTGCCGGACTTGCCTTGACCGAAGCGGGTTGGACCTTCGATGGTGACGGGCATTGGCAAGATGCGTCGGGTGAGCCACATCAGATTCGGTGGCTGGTCGATGCGGGTCATGGGCGCCAACTCGAACTTGCGACGTCGCTGGTACCCATGCTGGCTGAGCAAGGGTTTGATGTGGTGGTTGAGGAGTGCTCGCGTGATTGCGTGTTCCGCGATCGGGTCGCCGCTGGCGCGTGGGACATGGTCATCTACGCGGAAGAAGGACTCGCCGACATCGGTCTGTTTGCTCGGCGCTATTCGTGTGATGAACGATCGACGGGCTCGGTGCCCGGCTGGAACCTTTCGGGCTTCTGTGACGCCGAGACCGATGCGTTACTGAATCGGGCGTTGAGCACGCGCGACGAGCCTGAACAGGCTGGCTATGTGGAACAGGTGTTGGAGCGATTGGCTGCCACCCGTCATGTGTTGCCGTTGGTGAGGCTGCCATCGGCGATTGCCTGGCGACCCGACAAGCTGGGGCCGGAGTCGGTATTGACATCGATCCGCACGGCTGCGATGTGGGAGTTCGATGATCTCCTTCAACTCGAAGATCTCGATGGTGATGGGCAGATTGTGATCGGCGTCGAACAGTGGCCGAGCTGTGAGAACCCAGTGTTGTCGTGTGGGGGCGTTGGTTGGTACCGACGTTCGGTTGGTGCAGTGATGGTGCCCGGTCTGTGGGGTACCGACGATGGAAGTTCGTTGGTGCACACGCCGTTGGTGCGCCAAGAACCATTCGTCACCGTGCTGAAGCGCTGACGGGCGGTGGCCGGGCATGCCTGGCCCGCCGATAGGATTTGGGCCGTGCGTGACCTGATGCACTATGTGATGTTGGTTGTCAACATCGTCTCAATGATCGGTGTGATCGCTGGCGTGTTGATGCACTCCGGCCGTGGTGGTGGCTTGTCCGACATGTTCGGTGGCGGCGGCGGTGCAGCGCTTGGCGCCACGACGGCCGAGCGCAACCTCAACCGCATCACCTTCGTGTTCTCGCTGGCCTGGATCCTGTCGGTCTTGGCGCTGAGCTTCCTGTTCATCAGGTGAGTTCGACGGGCGTGGTGGAGCGCCCGAGGTTGCCGATAGCCTCCACCGGACCACGTCGAAGTGGCGGAATGGCAGACGCGCTAGCTTGAGGTGCTAGTGCCCTACTTACGGGCGTGGGGGTTCAAGTCCCCCCTTCGACACCACTGTGATCACGGTTGCGTGGCCGCTTCTTCGTGCGGGTCACCCTCCGATCTAGGATCGCCGAATGCGGTTTGTTGATCCTCGCGGCGAGCGTTCCGGACCGATCACGCCGTATGACCGCTGTTCTCCCATCGTTGCCGGCGACCAGATTGCACTGTTCGCCAACGGATTTCCCGGTTCGGTTGAGTTCCTCGGCCACATTGGTCGTGCCGTTGAGCGACTCGTGCCTGGGCTCAAGGTCAAGCTGTGGAACAAGGGCAACGCCAGTGCGCTCGCGTCACCTGAAGATCTTGCCGAGATCTCTGACACCTGCTCGGCGGTGATTGCCGCCTACGGCCATTGAGGAAGCTGCACATCCGGCACGGTGCGTGACGGGATCGAACTGGCACAGCGGGGACTCGCCGTGGTGGCGCTCGTCACGGAACCCTTTTGGCCCCAGGGCGACTTGATCGCCCTGTCCAACGGCATGCCCGATGTGCCGCGAGTACGACTTCCGCATCCGGTGGCCGGCACCTCAAGTGAGGCCATGTCGGTCCTCGCCGACGAGATCGCCCCGCGCCTTGTTGCGGTGCTGCGCGGCGATACAACGCCCGACAACGCTTCGGTCGGCGCGGCGTCATGAGCGAACTTCTCGACGCACGCGACGAGGCCGACGCGCTGGCCCGTCTCCACGAACTCGGCTGCACCGATGGTCTGCCCGTGGTGATCCCGACGCCGGATCGTGTGGAGCGCATGGTGCTCGCCACCGGACTCGATGGCGATGTCGTCCTCGGCGAGATGGGTCCGCTCGGGGCCGCGGTCACCATTGAGAAGGTCGCGGCAAATGCCGTGATGGCGGGCTGCGAAGCCGATCATATGCCGTTCGTGGTGGCAGTAGTGCAGGCCGTCCTGCAGCCCGAGTTCGATCTCTCCGAAGTCCAGTCGACCACGCATTCGATTGCCCCGCTCATCATCGTGAACGGCGCGCTGGGGCCGATCACCGGTATTGCCTCTGGCTTTGGTGCTCTTGGGCCCGGACATCGAGCGAATGCCAGCATCGGGCGTGCACTTCGGTTGTGCATGATCAACATCGGTGGTGCGCGTCCGGGTGTGTCCGACATGGCGTTGCTCGGGCATCCCGGAAAATTTGCGATGTGTCTCGCAGAGGCTGAAGCGGCATCGCCGTTCCCGCCGATGTCAACCAGGTGGGGTGCCGCGCCTGGTGCTGACATGGTCACAGTGGTGGGCGTTGAAGCGCCGCACTCGGTGATGTTCGTCAACGATGCCGATGATCCGGATTCGCCAGATCGGCTGCTTCGGGTGCTTGCTGGCGTGATCACGAACAGTGGTTCGAACAACCTGTATCTCCGCTCGGGGGCGGTCGTCATCGCGCTCAACCCGGAACATGCCCGGGTGCTTGCAGACGCCGGATGGGATCGCGAACGCATCGCACAGCAACTCGTCGGGCTCTGCTCGGTCAAACGGTGGATGATCCGATCGTTCAACCCGGCTTTTGTTGGCGCCGGCGATGATGATGACGACGTCGCTGTGCTCCGGTCACCTGATCACGTCGTGGTGATCGTCGCCGGTGCAGAGGGCTTGTACTCTGCGGTGTTCCCTTCGTGGTCGGCGGGTGGACACGGCAACATTGCTGTGCATCAGGCGGTGGTCACCGGCCAAGCCTGTGAGATTCCATCCGTGCTCATGACCGGCTGAGCACCAGAACTCCTCAATCTGTTGGCCGAGAACACACCAGCTCAGCTGATGATGTGTCTGGTTTCGGTGGGCACTGACGTGAAGAGTCGGGACGCGAAAGTGACGCCACCGACGTGCAACGTTCCCCTTCGCATGATGGCGTTCGTCAGGAACCGGTCGGCACCCCTGAGCCGACATGGTGGCTACGGTCAACGGCGGCTTCATCGCCGCTCGTTTGCAGCGCAGGCACCACGAGTAGCGCAGGTGGTTCTCGATAAGGTCGGGAGGCGAGCTCGGCATCACGGAGACGGACGAATTGACGTCGGAAACGTCGTAGCAGGCTTCGAACCATTGTCTGACCGCGGTGCGGACCAGTGTCCGAAAAGTGTGTAACCTGCGTCACATTCTTCGGCAAAGGAGACGAGATGTCAGCGTCATCTAACGGCAGCAGCGGCGGGGGCCCCATGGTTTGGGTTGTTGAGAAAGGTCCCGAAGAAGGTTCGCGCCCGACGGTCTGGGGTT
>JAPOJQ010000038.1 GCA_029978335.1 Actinomycetota bacterium | reverse complement strand
GTGAGCCGTTACCTCACCAACAAGCTGATAGGCCGCGAGACCCTCCCGATCCGGTAACCCTTTCGACGGTCCGCCATGCGACGGTCCGGCGGTATCCGGTATTAGCAGTCGTTTCCAACTGTTATCCCAGAGACCGGGGCAGGTTTCTCACGTGATACTCACCCGTTCGCCACTAGGTCTTCACCTCTCCGAAGATTGGATGGACCTCGTTCGACTTGCATGTGTTAAGCACGCCGCCAGCGTTCGTCCTGAGCCAGGATCAAACTCTCCAACAAGAACCTGTCGCCCAGCGAACGGTTGCTCGCTTGACGATCGGCTTGTAGTCGAGCGCGGGCCCGGGTGGAATATCCCAGGTGACCGCGATCTTGACTGATAAATGTGTTGCCATCGGGCGTTGACCCGACAGCAGAATTGACAGACAGTCGTACCTCAGGAACCGAAGTTCCCCCTGGTCGACTGCCCGCACTGGCGTTCTGTCTTCTCTTCCGTTTTCAAGGAGCCTTCGCTCTGGCACATTCCGACGATGCGGACTCAATGCCTCCCCGCTGCCAACTGGCTTTGGGGCGAGTTGGAACACTACTCACCGGCGGGCACGCCCACAACCTCGTCAGAAAAAAATCCTGACAAGCCGATGTGACTTCCGCCCACGCTGCAACAGCAGTGCCCCGTTGGGCAGCGCCGGTACGTCGGCGAGGTTGAGATCCGGTGTCATGGCCTCGCCGTTGCACTTGAACCCGCCACCGTCCAACGTGCGGCGAGCATCGCTTTTGGATTGAGCCAAGCCAGCCGTCACCAAGACCTCAGCAAGATCGCTGGCAACACTTGCCGCCACATCGACCACACCGATCTCGGCGGCGACCATCGACATGGCCTCGGCAGTCACCGAACGCGGATCTGCTCCAAACAACACGTCCGCCGCCGCATCGGCTGCCACGGCCGCCGCCTCGCCGTGCACCATTGATGTGAGTTCAAATGCGAGAGCGCGCTGCGCTCTGCGTTCATGCGGCGCCTCCGCATGCGAGGCGAGGATCGACTCAATTTCTTCCAACGGACGAAGGCTGAAACGATGCAACCGGTCTGCGACGTCCGCATCATCGGTCTGGAGCCAAAACTGGCGGAACTGATACGGCGTGGTGCGCTCCGGATCGAGCCACACCGCGCCCGATGCAGTCTTTCCGAACTTGGTGCCATCGCTCTTGGTCAGCAACGGCCACGTCACGCCATGCGCTGAACTACCTGATGTTCGACGAATCAGATCGATGCCAGCAGTGATGTTGCCCCACTGGTCGCTGCCACCCATCTGCAACTCGACGCCATGTGCATCGTGCAGATGCCGGAAGTCATTCGCCTGGAGCAACATGTACGAAAACTCGGTGAACGACAGCCCAGAATCGGACCCGATGCGCGATCGGACCGAGTCTTTGCCGAGCATGTGGCTTACCGACACGTGCTTACCGACATCTCGAAGAAAATCGAGTAGCGATACCTGCGCGGTCCAATCCGCGTTGTTGACCAGTGTCGCAGCGTTCGGACCAGGGCTGAAGTCGAGAATCCGCTCCAACTGCGCCGAGATCTTGCTGACGTTGTGCTCGAGTTCATCCCTTGTGAGCAGATTGCGCTCCTCAGAGCGTCCACTCGGATCGCCCACCATGCCGGTAGCACCACCTGCAAGGGGGAACACACGATGGCCCGCAAGTTGAAACCGTCGCAGCCCGACCTGTCCAAGCAAGTGACCAACATGCAGCGAGTCGGCAGTTGGATCGAAACCCACGTACACACCGATCGGACCTGCATCGAGTCGCTCTGCCAACGACGAGCGATCGGTCGTGTCGTGAACCAATCCACGAGCGTCGAGTTCTGCGAGCAGATCCATAGAGACGATCTTGCCATGCCGACTGCCGATAGCGGACACCACACTCCCCTGCCATAGCGTGGTCGCGTGCCGTCCGAAACCGATCTCGTGCACGCCGCATTCACGGCGTTCGCGGATGAGGTGGGGCGACGTGCTCCGCTCTACAGCGAACTCTCTCGAGCGATTGCACTCGACCATTCGATCTGCAAGCTGCTATCACAGGCTCCAGCTCACCAACGTCGTCCGGTGCTGTTGCTCGCTGCAGTTCACGACATCGTCCTCGAGCACCCTGAACTGCCACTTGCCCGCCACTACGCCTCCGTGACGCCGGACCCTGTTCGCAGTGACCCCGTGCCCGCATTCACCGAGACGGTCCACATGTTCCGTGATCGAATTCTTGAGGTGGTGACGACACGCCACACCCAAACCAATGAGGTCGGGCGATGCGCTCCAATCGTCATGGCGCTTCGTGGCCTGAGCGAATCGCAACCGCTTGGGCTCGTCGATGTTGGGTGCTCGGCAGGCCTCAACCTTTATCTCGATCGCTACCGCTACCGATTCTCAGCCGAAGACGGGTCGTTCATCAGCGAGGTCGGCGATGGCACGCCGCTCCTTGAATGCAGCGTCAGAGGCCCAATGCCAACCGACGTGGCGATACCGACGATCACCCAGCGCGTTGGACTTGACGCGAAGCCGGTTGACCTGTCGGATCTCACATCCCGCCGCTGGCTCGAGGCGTGTACGTGGCCAGATCAAGTCGACCGCATCGAACGCTTACGCCTCGCAATGACGCAGGCCCAGCAATCAGCAACGAACATCATCACCGGCGACGCCGTCGACCGAGTTGCCGACGTGGTGTCGACCATTGACGCCATCACCCTCCCCGTCATTGTCAACTCGTGGGTCCTCGCCTACCTCCCCCCTGACCGACGAGTCGACTACCGGCGTCAACTCGAGGGCATTGGCCAACACCGTGATCTGACATGGATCTATCTTGAAGCGCCTTCGGATTGCCCAGAACTCGATGGCCCTGATGATCCAGACCTCGCCCGATTAACCGCAGTAATGCGCATTGATTGGCGTTCGGGAATTCGGAGCGTGCAGCACATCGGAACGATGCATCCACACGGCTATTGGATCCGGATGGCTGGCGCTCAGACTTGACGCGCGAAGGCGATCACCGCATCAGCAATCATCTGCACCGCAATCGCAGCGAGCAATAAGCCAGCGATCCGGCTGAGCAACAGAATCCCGGAACGGCCGAGCGCTCGTTGCAGCAACGCAGCAAAGCGCATGGCGAGGAATACCGCCACCAGCACGACGGCGATACCAGCCGCGATGTTGAGGCGATCCGATGCCGTCGAGGCTTTGCCGGTAAACACAATCGTTGCCACGATCGCTCCAGGTCCGGCCAGCAAGGGCGTACCAAGAGGCACCATGGCCACGGCAACATGGTCGCCGGGATCTGCCTCATTACCCGTTGATTCCGCTCCCGTCAAGAGTTCGAGCGCAACCAGCAACAACAGCAACCCGCCAGCCCCCTGCAGCGCCGGCACCGACACATCGAGATAGTCGAGCGTCTGTCGACCAACAACGGCGAATACCGCGATCACGATCGCCGCGGTTAGACACGCTAAGAGCGCAGCACGCGCACGCGCGCGCCGATCGAGACGGCGAGTCACCGACAGAAAGATCGGCACATTGCCAATTGGGTCCATGATCACGGCCATGGTCACAACGACCTCACCGAGCAGCACGGTCGACATCAGCGCCGACCTGCGCAACGAGAACGGGCTGCCGCCACACGCTCATCAAACGCTGCCATCTGCGCAGGCAGCGGCGTGGGGCCCGCCCCGCCGGGTGACGTCCGCATCTGCACACCGGCACCCGGACGAACGAGTTCCGCACACTCGGGACCGATCTCCGCGACGGCAAGATCGACGAGTGCACCTTCACCCGCGAGGTGACGTCGCACCAGCCGACCAACGACGGCGTGGGCCTGACGGAATGGCAGCCCGCCCCGGACCAAGTGCTCAGCGAGATCGGTGGCAGCCGTCACCTCTGCGTCAGCGGCTTGCGCCATGGCCTCTGGCTGGAACGTTGCCGTGGCGATCATCCCGCTCACCGCAGCAATTGCCAAACGGATCTGGTCAACCGAATCGAAGAGCGGCTCCTTGTCCTCTTGAAGATCGCGGTTGTACGCGAGCGGAAGCCCCTTCAGGGTCGTCAGCAGGCCAGTGAGGTTGCCAATCAGACGACCGGACTTACCGCGTGCCAGTTCAGCGATGTCGGCGTTCTTCTTTTGCGGCAGCATCGATGAGCCGGTTGCATACGCATCGTCGATACGGACAAAGCCAAACTCCTCCGAGCTCCACAACACCCACTCCTCGCCGATACGGGCGAGGTGGATGCCAACCATTGCGAGGTCGAACAACGACTCAGCAACGAAATCGCGATCGCTTACCGCATCGAGGGAGTTGTCAAATGTGGCCCCGAATCCGAGTTCACGCGCCGTTGCCGATGGCGAAATGGGCAACGATGTGCCCGCGAGTGCTCCGGCTCCGAGTGGTGAGACATCCATGCGCTCGTGAGCGTCGAGCAGACGATCGATATCACGGGCGAATGACCAGCCATGTGCGAGGAGATGATGCGCCAATAGCACTGGTTGCGCTCGTTGGAGGTGGGTGTAGCCAGGAAGGTAGACACCGTCATGCGCCCGTGCTGTGGCGACGAGCACGTCTTGCAGACCGATCAGATCATCGACCACCGCCAGCACTGCATCTTTCGTCCATAGACGCAAGTCGGTTGCCACCTGATCGTTGCGGCTACGTGCCGTATGCATCTTGGCGCCCGCGTCACCCGCCAATTCGGTCACACGTCGCTCAACTGCCGTATGGATGTCCTCGTCGCCGTCACGGAACTCGAACGTGCCAGCGGTGAATTCACTGGCAACCTCGTCGAGCGCAGACAGGACGGTATCGACCTCGTCATGAGAGAGAATTCCCGCCCCACCGAGACCTCGCACATGCGCCTTCGAGCCTCTGATGTCGACCTCCCATAGGCGACGATCAAAGGGCAAACTCACCGTGAATGCCATCAGAGATGCGGCCGGCCCGCCATCAAAACGCCCATGCCACAACGTGTCGGACGCGCTCGAGTTGCCGTCAGCCATCGTCACCACCCCTCTCGAGTCCTGCGAGTTCCCTCAACCGGTCCGCCAACACCGAACCCGGCGTCGTTTCGGCGGCGATACACATGACCGTGTCATCGCCAGCCACGGTACCGATCAGGCCATCGACGGCGCTGCGGTCCAACGCCGATGCGACAACATGGGCGCACCCAGGCGGCGTACGCACGATGACCAGATTCAACGAGCTCGTGACTTCGGCGACCCACTCTCCCATCACCCGTCGCAACTGGTCGAGCGGGGCGACTCGGTCAGGGGCGAGTTCTGGAAGCGCATACACCGAACTACCACCCGCCGTTCGCACCTTGATCGCTCCGAGGTCGTCGAGGTCGCGCGACACGGTGGCCTGAGTGGCAGTGATACCCGCTTGTGCAAGCAAGTCGACTAATTGCGTTTGGCTGACCACTTCGGAGTGTTCGATCAAGCGAACGATCGTCTGTTGCCGACGGGTCTTCAGACTCATCGCACACCTGCAAGAAATGCCAGCGCTCCTCGAGCAGCATGCATGCGGTCGTGACCTTGGCCGATGATCCGGCTACGTGGCCCATCGATCACCGATGCAGCCACCTCGTAGCCACGATACGCAGGCAAGCAGTGCATGAAGATGGCGTCGTCGGCAGCACAGGCCATCAATGACTCGTCAACCGTGTAATCGGCAAATGCTGCACGGCGAGCCGCGGTGTCATCTTCTTGTCCCATCGAGACCCATGTATCGGTGTGCACCGCATGCGCTCCAGCAACCGCGAGTGCCGGATCGGTGGTGGACTCCACGCTTGGCGAACCCAACGCCATGAAGCGCTCGAGTTCCTCCCCCGTGGGGCCGAATCCATTCGGACAGGCAAAGCGCAACTGCGCACCGAACATTGCGCAGGCTTCACCGAGCGATCGCGCCACATTGTTGTAGTCGCCGACCCATGCAACGGTTCGACCAGCGAGGTCGCCGAACTCACGGGTCATCGTCAACACGTCAGCCAGCGCCTGCATTGGATGGGAACGATCGGACAACATGTTGACCACCGGAACCGAGGCCACGGACGACATCCGGTCGAGCACGGCGTGATCAAACACTCGTGCAGCGACCATGGCGTGATATCCCTCGAGAATTCTCATGATGTCTTCGGCGGGCTCACGGGTGTCGATACCAACCTCTTCGCCACGGGTATACACCGGATGGCCACCGAGTTGGACCACCGCCATCTCCATCGAGTGCCGAGTCCGATTCGACGGCTTTTCAAAGATCAGCGCGACGCCCGCTCCTTCAAGCGGACGGCCGAGCGCCGCAATTGGACGACGCGCTAGCTCGATGATCAGTCCCAGCTCGCGCGAAGTGACGTCGGTGATGTTCAACAGATGCCTCGTCATGAGCGAACCTCCTTGATCGCCGCCGCCAGAATTCCGACGGCCTCAACGATCTCGTCATCGCTGACGGTCAGCGGCGGCGCCAGACGAATCGTCGACGCGTTCACCGCGTTCACGATGAGACCCAACGAGAGCGCAGCAGCTGCTACCTCGCCGGCGACGAGACCGTCGGCGAGCGCCACCCCTATCAAAAGACCACTCCCCCTGACACCCGTGATTCCCTCGATGCCAGTCAATACTGACCGCAAGCGCTGACCTTTGGTGGCCGCTAATGCCGGCGCATCAAGTCGGCGCATCTCATCAATGACCGCGTTGACCGCTGCGGTGGCGAGCGCCGTTCCGCTGTACGTACTGCCATGATCACCGGGCTGGAAGCTCGCAGCGATTTCGACCGGCGCCCAACACGCACCGATCGGCATGCCGTTTCCCATGGCCTTGGCGAGCGTGACTACATCAGGAATGATGCCGCTGTGCTCAAAGCCGAACCATCGCCCGGTTCGGCCAAATCCGGTTTGCACCTCGTCCAGCATCAAGAGCGCGCCAGTGCGGTCGCAGATCTCGCGTATGCCTTCGAGATAGCCCTCAGGGGCCGGCATCACGCCGCCTTCACCCTGGATTGATTCAATGAGCACCGCGGCTACGTCGGCATCGACGGCAGCGGCCATCGCGTCAAGGTCACCCCACGCAACATGACGGAAACCCTCGGGCATCGGCTGGAACGGCTCATGCTTTGCTGGCTGACCCGTTGCCGCCAGCGTGGCAAGGGTTCGTCCATGGAAAGACCCGTACGCACTCACGATGGTGTGGCGACCACGGCCGCCGTGCCGGCGGGCCAACTTGATCGCGCATTCGTTTGCTTCGGCGCCCGAGTTGGTGAAGAACACCTGGCCGGGTCGACCCGTTGCGTCAGTGAGGAGCCGATCGACCTGCAGCGCAGCCCGCGTTGCCACCGGATTTGCAAAGAAATTGCTGACATGAACCAACTGATGAGCTTGTGCGGCAATGGCCTCGGCGATGACGGGATTCGCATGACCAAGCGACACCACGGCGATACCCGAAAGGAAGTCCAAGTATCGCTGTCCATTCGAGTCGAAGAGTTCGGTTCCCGAACCGCGTTCGATCATGAGGGCCGGTGGCCCAAACACCGGCATAAACGGGCAGTGACCAACCGCCGTGGAGGTATCGAATGCGTGACCCATCTCAGTGCTCGCTTCCCACACTTGGCGCAGGGGCATACACCATGGTGCCAACCCCGTCGTCGGTAAACAGTTCCAAGAGCAATGCATGCTCGATCCGACCATCAAGGATGTGAGCACGACGCACACCCCTTCGCACTGCACCAATACAGCTCGTCACCTTGGGGATCATCCCGCCGGCAATCACACCGGTTTCGATGAGCTGCTCGAGCTCGTCAGGTGTGGTCTGGCGAATCAGGCTTGCTGCGTCGTCAACATCGCGACGTAGGCCTTCGATGTCGGTCAGATAGATCAGCTTCTCCGCGCCGAGCGCCGCTGCAACTTCGCCCGCAACGGTGTCGGCATTGATGTTGTACGCCTGTCCATCGGCATCGACGCCCACAGTCGCCACGACCGGGATGAATTCGTCATCGAGTAAACGATGCAGCACGGTCGGGTTGACCGACACGACATCGCCGACGAAGCCGAGCTCTGGGTCGCGTGCAGACGCGCGGATCAACCCTCCGTCTTCTCCGCTCACGCCCACCGCGAAATCACCGTGCACATTGATCGCCGACACGATCTGAGGATTGACCTGACCGATCAACACCATTCGGGCAATGTCCACCGTCTCCGCGTCAGTCACCCGCAGACCGTTACGGAATTCACTGTGCTTGCCGAGCCGTTGCATCAGGTCGCTGATCTGCGGCCCGCCTCCGTGCACCACCACCGGGCGCATCCCGACCAAGCGCATGAGGACAATGTCCGTGGCGAATTCCGCCAGCGCGTCATGTTCTGACGTACCGGCGAGAGCGTTGCCGCCGTACTTCACCACCACCGTTCTGCCGGCGAAGCGCCGAATGTACGGCAGCGCCTCGACGAGGATGCTGGCGCGCTGCGCCGGTGCGGGAATCATGGTGCAACTCCAATACGAGCAAGTCCTGCCTGTTCATCGAGCCCAAGGGCGACGTTGGCGGCCTGAATGGCCCCGCCCGACGCGCCCTTCGTCAGATTGTCGATGGCGCAGATCGTGATGGCGGTGTTGGTCCTCGCGTCGTAACGACCGGTGATAAGGGCGAGGTTCGATCCCATCGTTGCCTTCGTTCCGGGAATCGACTCGATCACTCGTGCGAATGGTTCATTGGCGTAGGCATCGCGAAGCTGAGCGAGCACGGCCGCATCTGACATTCCCGATGCGTCAACTGGCGTCGAGTAACACGTGGCGAGAATGCCCCGGTTCATCGGAACGAGGTGTGGCGTGAACAACAACTTTGCCCCGATTTCTTGTTCCATCTCAGGCGTGTGCCGATGGGAGACCAGACCGTACGCGGTCAGGTTTTCGTCCACCGTCGTAAACGAATACGCAATCTCTGCACGCCGCCCCGCTCCAGTGACGCCACTTGCTCCATCGACGATGATGCCCTGTTGCTGCACCATGCCGCTCGCGACAAGGGGTCGCAACGCAAGGATCGCTGCTGTCACGTAACAACCCGGGGTGGCGATGAGCCCAGCGCCGGCGAGTTCGTTCCGGTGGAACTCTGGCAGTCCATACACCGCCGATTCCAGCAGCGCAGGTTGGTCGTGCTCAAAGCCGTACCACTGCGGATATGACGACGCGTCCTTCAAGCGGAATGCGGCAGAAAGGTCGACCACGCACCTGACGCGACGAACCAATTGCGGAACAAGTTCGAGCGACGCTTCGTGGGGTAAACCGAGGAACACCAAGTCGTAGCCGTCCACCGATTCGATGTCGACCTCGTCGAAACGCCGATCGCCATAGCTTGCAACCAGCGACGGATGCAGATCACTCACCAGCTGACCTGCGTTCGATGCTGCCGACAGATGCGCGACATCGAGATGCGGATGAAGGTCGGCGAGCCGCAACAACTCCGCGCCGGTGAAGCCGGATGCACCAATGACGGCAGTGCGGATGCGGGGCGACGGTGTCGACGACGACATGGCGCATGATCATACAGTCGAACGCATACTCATGCAACAATGGTCGACGACCTACTGCGACCATGGTGGCGTGACGTCAGACCAGCGGCAGACTGCATGCATGCTCCGGCGCCCCACCCGCAGCAGACTGCTCATCGCCACCCCTCCACTCGAGGACCCCAACTTCGATCGGACGGTGGTCTACATGATCGAGCACTCCGAAGAAGGAGCGATCGGCGTGGTGTTGAATCGACCGCTCACCGATGCGCTCGATGATCCGGTCGACCGCTGGGCTGATCACCTGTTGGAACCAGCCGTCGTTCACGACGGAGGTCCTGTCGACTCGACCGCACTCATCGCCCTCGCGCGGCCGTCGGTGACCACTCCATCTGAGGTGGAGGGCGCGATTAAAATCGCGGACACGGTCTGGTCCATCGACCTCTCACGCGATCCGCGGCTCATCGCCAACCATTTCAGCGGTATCAGAGTCTTTCGCGGCTACTCGGGCTGGGGTGCTGGTCAACTCGACGGAGAGATCGACGCAGGGGCGTGGATCATCGTTGACGCCATGATCGACGACATCTTTGGCGAGCAGCCACAACATCTTTGGCGAACGGTGCTGCGACGCCAACCGGGACGCCTGGCGTGGCTCGCCGACGCACCCGACGATCTCGACTTGAACTAGTCGTCAGGCACGAAGCACTGCACCGCACTTCGCTGCGGCCTGCTCACAACGTTCGCGGACGCCGGCGATGTCGGCTTCGGTGATATTGCGCTCGCGATGCTGCAACCGAATTCGAAACGCTAGCGAACGGCTCCCATCACCAACGCCAGAGCCTCGGTAGACATCGAACAGCTCACACGACACCAACAGTTCGCCCACGCCTTGACGGAGCGCCCGCTCGAGGCGATCGGCAGGAACGTCATCCGGGAGCACGAACGCGAGGTCGAGATCGCTCGAAGGCATCCGACTCACGGCCCGATGAGCAGTGGGCCCCGGCTCGTGGGCGAGCAGACCATCGAGCCGCACCTCGAGCACGCCAACGCGCTCAGCAACATCGAAACGCCCAGCGACATCAGGCGCAATCTCACCGATGACGCCAATCACGTCCCGACCGGCACGAAGTACCGCCGATCGAGTCGGGTGCAACCCACTTGGACGGGAGGACTGATCGATCATGGCGCCAACGCCGAGACCGGCAGCGATCTCGCGCCACACACCAACGGCAGCGTGCGCATCACGACCCGCCAACACCACACACAATGCCTCGTATTCATCGGGAAGTTCGCCATCGCCAGGCGGATAGACGTGACCAATCTCAAAGAGGGCGACGCCGTCGCGGCGATGATGTTCGTTGTGCGCCACCGCGGTCAGCAGACCAGGTCGAAGTGAGGTCCTCAGCACGCTTTCCTCTGCGACCAATGGGTTGAGAATGTGCATGGTCGGACCATCAATACCGGCCAGTTGCATCGTGTCGGGGGCCACAAATGGATTCGGCATCGCCTCCGAAATTCCGAGTCCCACGAGCAGTCGTCGAAGATCTCGACGACGGCGCTGCGACGGCGAAAGGTGCCCATGCACCGCCGCTCGTGGCACCGACCGCCCGAGGCGGTCGTAGCCATACCGACGAGCAACCTCCTCGACGACATCAATCTCTGCTCGGACGTCAGGACGCCAGCTCGGCACGGCAACTGACACCGCGTCACCAGCGCCAGAGACCACCAGCCCGAGACCATCGAGTAGCGCCGGAAGGTCGGACGCCACGAGCGATGTCCCGAGCACCTGATTGATCTTGGCGACACGAACCATGATCGACGTGCCTGACGCGGGCAACCCGGCACCTCGCACATCGGCCCGTCCGGAGTGAACCACCAGTTCAGGGCACGTCACCGCGAGAATCTCAGCAAATCGACGAATTGCAGCATCGGCTAGCTCGTGATCGACCCCACGCTCGTATCGAGCGGATGCCTCCGATCGCAGTCCGTGACGGGCTGCAGTCCGCATAATGCCCAACGATTCAAACCACGCGACCTCAAGGGCCACGATCGTGGTGTTGTCATCGATTTCGCTGTCGGCGCCACCCATCACCCCACCGAGTCCCACCGGGGTGTCGTTACCGTCGCAGATCAGAAGGTCGTCGGCGGTGCACGACCTTTCCACACCATCCAACGTGACGATGCGCTCATCAGGACGAGCACGTCGAATACGGAACCCGCCACCAACGGCGTCGGCATCGTAGGCATGGTTCGGCTGGCCGAGTTCCAACATCACGTAGTTGCTGGCATCGACCACATTGTTGATGGGACGCATGCCCAGGGCGGTCAGGCGTCGAGCGATCCAGTCGGGTGACGGCGCCACGACAACCCCCGATACGACCGTTGCCGTAAAGCGGCCACACCGTTCACCGTCGACCACCTCAACGACGACCGACCGGTCGTCGCCTGCCGCGAAGGTAGCGCCTCGGCCTGGCTCACCGAGCGGCTGGGAGCGGTGGGCTGCGAGATCGCGTGCCACCCCACGTACTGACCAGCAGTCAGCACGATTACGGGTGAGATCAAGGTCAAACACGACATCACGCGCCTGCCCGAGCGCCTGCGCATAGGGCACCCCAAGCGGACTATCGCCCGGTAGGAGCATGATCCCGCTCCCATCGGACCCGGCCCCAAGTTCGACTGCAGAGCACAACATGCCCTCAGAATCGATGCCGAGGATGCCGCGACGCTCAATCGTCCGGCCGTCGGGCATCGTGGTACCGAGCGTCGCCAACGGCACGACATCGCCGGGCGACATGTTCGATGCGCCACACCACACGTGGCGTTCGATCCCATCACCCGCGTCGACCCACACTCGACGAACCTTCGCTGCATCGGGATGCTGCTCAACCCTCATGACCCGCGCCGTAATGACACCATCAACGGCGTCCCCAACGATGTCAATCGACTCCACCGCGAGACCGAGCGAGGTCAAGTCGTCGGCAACACGGGCAACCTCTTGCGCATTCTCCGGATCAGCGAACGGACCGAAATCGTTCAGCCAAGACAACAGCACCTTCATCGTTCGACCTCAGAACTGCTCGATGAAACGAATGTCGTTCACGTACATGTCACGGATATCAGCAACGGCGTGACGCATCACCGCCATGCGGTCAATGCCGAATCCAAAGGCAAAACCACCCCACTCTTCAGGGTCGAGCCCACCGGCGCGCAACACATCGGGGTGAACCATGCCGCAACCACCGAGTTCGAGCCACGACCCGTCGGGGCGCCTGATATCGAATTCTGCCGACGGTTCAGTGAACGGGAAGTACGAGGGCCGCAAACGTGACGTGAAACCCTCACCGAAGAACGCCCGCGTGAACGCTTCGATCGTTCCCGCAAGGTCAGCCATCGTGATGCCGCGATCAACCACCAACCCTTCGATCTGATGAAACACCGGCATGTGCGTAGCGTCCGGAGTGTCCCGGCGGAACACCCGACCTGGAGCCACGATGTGGATCGGCGGCTCCTGCGCGAGCATCGCTCGGATCTGGACCGGGGAGGTGTGGGTCCGCAACAGCGTTCCCGATGCACCCGCCTGCTCGCTCGGATCACGGCCGACGAACAACGTGTCAAACTCACCGCGCGCTGGATGGCCCTCGCCCATGTTCAACGCTTCGAAGTTGAACCAGTCGGTTTCAACCTCTGGCCCCTCCGCAACGGTGAATCCGAGTCCGATAAACACGTCTTCAAGCCGCTCCCATGCTTGTGTCACGAGGTGGAGGTGTCCACGCGGTTGCAGCGGACGGGCCTCGGTGAGGTCAAGTTGCTCGGCAGCAATCCGTGCAGCCAATGCTGCGGCCGCCGCTTGGGCACGACGATCGTCGATTGCCGCCGCAATCTCTGCCATCACCTCGTTGAGCGCTTGGCCTGCAGTGCGTCGTGCATCGGGATCAAGTCGACCGAGTCCTGCCTTGACCGCAGCGAGCGCACTCTTCTTTCCAAGCAACTCACCGCTCAGTCGATCAAGAGATGCGTCGTCAGACGATCCAATGACTGCCAATGCTGCGTCTCGCGCTCTTTGAATCTCGTCAATCATCGACTTGCCCTCCTCGTGCTTCGTACGAATGTGATGGGTCCATGACCCATCTGTCTTCCACGTACCCCGGCATGCTGGTCATCGGGCTTCGATGACATCACCACCGATGTGGAACCCCCGGACAATGCGTCCGGGGCACAGAAATCGGCGGATTGACACATCGTGGAGGTTACGCCGGCCATCGCTCGCCAACCAAGCATCACTTGGCCGTGTTGTTGGCCGCGGAGCGAGCATCTGACATTGAGAACAGCAGCAACGTGCCTGCCATCGCCACATTGAGGCTCTCTGCCCGGCCACGGTGCTCGATACGCACCCAACGTGTCGCCTCCACATCGACGCCGTGGGCCTCGTTGCCGAGCACGAGTGCGACACGACCAGACCAATCCGCTCGCCGGTGATCATCGCCACGATGTGATGATGTGGCGATCAACGAGAACCCGTGTGCGCCCACCTCATCGATGCCAGCTTCAATCACTGGAACGTGAAAGACCGCGCCCGCCGATGACCGCACGGACTTCGGCGCAAAGGCATCAACCGTTCCTGGAGTCACCACCACCGCATCGATGCCTGCCGCCTCTGCCGAGCGAATCAACGTACCGAGATTGCCGGGGTCGGCCAGTCGATCGAGCACCACGACGCAGTCGAATGAATCGAGCGCCGGCCATGAGCGACGTCGAACGACAGCGACATTTGGCCTCGGTGACTCGGTTGTTGCCACTCGCTGGAGGGCGGCATCGGAAAGCACCGTTGGTTCTAGAGCCGACACCGCAGTACCGCTTGGCGCGATGAATTCTTCTTCAACCTCCCAACCCGCAGCCATTGCTTCAGCGATGAGCGGCGCGCCCTCTACAAGGACAACGCCCTCATCGCGCCGGTCATCACGACGCGTCGCCAGCCGGCGAAGTCGGTGAACGACCGGGTTGCGGGCCGAGAGACCGTCGGGCAGTGTCAGAGAGCTGCCCGCGCCTGCTCGACGAGTGCGGCGAATGCCGTGGGATCAGTCACGGCCAGATCGGCGAGGATCTTGCGGTCGACTGCAATACCGGCGGCGTTCAGGCCGGCGATGAACCGGCTGTAGCTCATGTCGTGCTGACGGCAGCCAGCGTTGATGCGCTGGATCCATAGACGACGGAACTCGCCCTTCTTGGCGCGACGGTCACGGAAGGCGTACTGCCCGCTCTTCATGACCTGCTCATTGGCCGCGCGGAACGAACGGCTCTTATTGCCGTAGTACCCGCGGGCCTGCTTGAGGACCTTCTTATGACGCTTCTTGGCGGCAACGCCGCGCTTCACACGTGCCATGACTCAACTCTCCTGAATTCGTACTTTTGGATTCACCGCTCCGCTGCGGTGGATGGATCAGCGTTCGGCGAGGAGCCGACGGATCTTCGGCTCATCGGTCGGATGAACGTCGGCGTCAGAGGCCAAACGGCGGGTTCGAGTCGAGGACTTCTTCTCGAACAGGTGCTGGCGCATCGCCTGCTGCCGGCGAATTCGGCCGGTACCCGTCTTTTTGAACCGCTTGGCTGCGGTCTTACTGGTCTTCATCTTGGGCATCGTCGCCTCCTGGTGTGTCATTCGTCGTGGCCGGATTAGCAGCCGCGGTTTCGTTGTCCTGTTGGGCCTTTCGGGCCGCCTCATGAGCCTTGCGATCGGGCGAAAGGACCATCGACATCGATCGTCCTTCCATACGAGCTTGATTGTCTACCTTGGCGAGTGGGCCGACTGATTCGAGCACCTGATCCAAGATTCGGGCTCCTAGTTCGGGGTGCGCCATTTCGCGTCCCCGGAACTGCAGTGTCACCTTCAACCGTCTCGAGGCTTTGGTTCGCGGCTCCCGGTTGGGTCCGCCCTTCCGCGCCTTGGCGGGACCAATGGGGATGAGCTTGCTCCCGCCCACGTTCAACCCTAGCGTGGGCTTGAAGGACCCTGAACTGGCCGAGGACCCCGAACTGGCGAGCTCGGGCACCTCCAGCTTCCCCGCCGGCTTCGCAGCGGGGTGGGCAATCGGTTTCACCAAT
>JAPOJQ010000105.1 GCA_029978335.1 Actinomycetota bacterium | reverse complement strand
TACGCATGGCCCACGAGTTCATCTACACCTGTTACAAGCTTGCCCGTCACTATCCGCCGGATCGCACAGTGCTGGAGAACATCTCACTGTCGTTCTACCCGGGAGCAAAAATCGGTGTCATTGGCTCCAACGGTTCTGGTAAGTCGAGCCTGCTCAAGATCATGGCCGGCCTCGACGACGGCTTCTCCGGCGAGGCCCGCCTGACCCCCGGCTTCAGCGTGGGCTACCTTGCCCAGGAACCAGAGCTCGATCCCACGAAAGACGTCCGAGGCAATGTGATGGACGGCGTGGCCGAAGTGCAGTCGCTCATCGATCGCTACAACGCTGTGATGGCAAAGTGGGCCGATCCGGATGCCGACTACGACAAGATCGGCAAGGAACAGGCCGAACTCGAAGACAAAATCGCCGCCGCCGATGCGTGGAGCCTCGACCGCAACGTCGAGATCGCCATGGATGCGCTGCGCTGTCCACCCGACGATGCTGACGTGACGACGCTGTCGGGAGGTGAACGACGCCGTGTTGCGCTGTGCCGTCTCCTACTCAGCCGTCCTGATCTGTTGCTGCTCGACGAACCCACCAACCACCTCGACGCGGAAAGCGTCTATTGGCTTGAGCGGTTCTTACAGGACTACACGGGCACCGTGGTCGCAATCACGCACGATCGCTACTTCCTCGACAACGTCGCCAAGTGGATTCTCGAACTCGACCGCGGACGCGGTATTCCGTTCGAAGGCAACTACTCGTCGTGGCTTGAACAAAAGCAGGAACGCCTCGCGCGCGAGGAGAAGTCCAACGAGGCTCGCCGGCGCACGCTTGAGCGCGAACTCGAATGGGTCCGCATGGCCCCGAAGGCTCGCCAAGCCAAGGGCAAGGCGCGTCTCGCTGCGTACGAGAAATTGCAGGCCGAGGCAGAGGCCGAGCGCGACACGTCGAACCGTCTTGAAATTGCAATTCCTCCCGGGCCGCGACTTGGTGACACGGTCATCGAGGTGAAGCACCTTCGTAAGGGTTTCGGCGACCGGCTGCTCATCGAAGACCTCAACTTCTCATTGCCTCCGGCCGGCATCGTTGGCATCATCGGTCCGAACGGCGCCGGCAAGACCACGCTGTTCCGCATGCTGTCGGGGCTTGAGCAGCCCGACAGCGGTGAAATCACCATCGGATCGACCGTGCAGTTAAGCCATGTCGATCAGAATCGCGATGACCTTGATCCCGACAAAACGGTGTACGAAGAGATCACCGGTGGCGTCGACCACTTGAAAATCGGCAACCGCGAGATTCACGGTCGCGCCTATGTGGCGAGCTTCAACTTCAAAGGCACCGATCAGCAAAAGCCGGTCGGCAAGTTGTCAGGCGGCGAGCGCAACCGAGTACACCTCGCCAAATTGTTGAAGTCCGGCGGGAACGTGTTGTTGCTCGACGAACCGACCAACGACCTCGATGTCGACACGCTCAGAGCGCTCGAAGCCGGACTCGAATCGTTCCCGGGCTGCGCCGTGGTCATCTCCCACGACCGTTGGTTCCTCGACCGCATCGCCACCCACGTGCTCGCCTTCGAAGGTGACAGCCAGGTGCGCTGGTTCGAAGGCAACTTCTCCGAATACGAGGAGTATCGACGTCGCGAACTCGGCGTCGCTGCTGAACAGCCACATCGCATCAGGTACAAGAAACTCGCCTGATGGAGTTTGGTGCGCACAGCGATGCGGCTCTCGCGACGCGGCTTGCCGTGCAGGCCGGCGAGATCCTCGTCGACCTGCGAGCACGGATGTTTGCGGCGGGCACCGATCACTGGTCAGTGAAGGATGCGGGTGACGCCGCGGCGCAACGATTCCTGCTGGACGAACTCACCACCGCGCGACCCGATGACGCCGTGCTGTCAGAGGAGGGTCGTGAAGATCCGCGTCGATTCAATGGTGGACGCGTCTGGATCATCGATCCACTTGACGGCACCCGCGAATACGCCCAACAAGGTCGGGTTGATTGGGCGGTGCACGTGGCGTTGTGGGAAGACGACCACTTCGTTGCCGCCGCGGTGAGTTTGCCCGCGCTCTCCAAGGTGTTCGCCACCGATCCCGCTCCCCCCATGCCGACCGTTCGTCGTCAGCGCCCAGTGCTCGTCACCTCGCGCAACACGGCACCGCCCGCTGCGCACTGGGTGGCAAATGGGCTCGGCTGTGATGCGCTGCGACTTGGATCAGCAGGCGCGAAAGCAATGGCGGTGGTCGGCGGCACCGCAGATATCTACGTTCATGACGGTGGCATGTATCAGTGGGATTCAGCGGCCCCCGTTGCCGTTGCGGCTGCGGCTGGCTTCCACGTCAGTCGCATCGATGGAACGCCGCTCATCTACAACGATCGCGACCCATGGCTCCCCGATCTCATCGTGTGCCGACCCGAACTAGCCGACGGCGTTCTGCGAGCCTTGTGGGGATGACCGACGACCTCGAACTACCCGCATCTGAATCGCTTCGGGCGCTGCGCTGGGAGCTCGATGGTCCAGTTGCCACGGTGTACCTCCATCGCCCACATCGGGCCAATGCATGGAACGGCACCATGCACGCCGAGTTCATTTCGGTGATGCGTGCGCTCGAACATCACATCGGCCTGCGGGCGATCATCGTCACCGGCACTGGCAGCACGTTCTCCGTCGGTGGTGACTCAACCGCCCTCGGCGATCACGCTGAACGTGGTTCGTACGACACCGGACTCGCCGACAACATCGTGCGACCGGGGTCACCGCTGCGACCCGAATACGACGATGACCTGTCGTGGTTGCTCGGCTACCGATTGCCCGTGATCGCCGCCGTCAATGGCGCAGTCGCCGGAGTCAGTTTGGCACTCGCATGTTTCTGCGACCTTCGGTTCGGATCAGCCCCTGCAAAGTTCACCACCGCCGCCCCAAAGCTCGGGCTGCCGGCCGAATATGGGCTGTCGTGGACGCTGCCCCGAATCATCGGCACCACCAGGGCGGCTGACCTCTTGCTGTCGGGGCGGGTCGTGACCGTTGCCGACACCGCCCAATGGGGGTTGTGGAACGACGTGCTCCCCGATGGACCGACAACGCTGGCGGCTGCGCAGGACTATGGACGCCTGCTCGCAGCAACGACCGGACCCCAAGCGGTCAGTACCACCAAAGCACAACTCCACGCCGACTGGCTTCGCCACGATCCCGCCGCATCGGTGCGTGAATCCAAGGCGTTGCTCGACACCGCCATGGGAACGGCCGAGTATCGCGAGGGCATCGCCGCGTTCGTAGAGAAGCGGTCGCCGCAGTTCTAGGCGCACAAGGTGCGCCGCACCGACGCACCCACCAGACTGGGAGCGTGACCGTCGTCGACTCCCCCCGTCGACCCACGGACCACGACGACCGGTCGCCCGACTGTGAATGGGCGGCCTTCACCGAACGTGGGCCTTGGGTCCTCTCACCTGACCACATCGCGTGGATGCCCGTGACCGAGCGTTTGCGCGCCGCTGCCCGGGCCGAAGT
>JAPOJQ010000042.1 GCA_029978335.1 Actinomycetota bacterium | reverse complement strand
TCATGCTCCACAAAGTGAGCGGCATTGACGTCTGCCGGCAGATCAGACAGCACTCTGATGTGCCCATCATCATGGTGACGGCGAAAGGGAGCGAGATCGACACGGTTGTCGGCCTCGAAGTTGGTGCCGACGACTATGTGACCAAGCCGTATCGCCTTCGTGAGCTCGTCGCCAGAATGCGGGCGGCGTTGCGACGCAGGAGTAGCGACACGACGGGCGAGGTGGCGTTGGTGGCCGATGAGGCTCTCGCTGTTGGCGACGTTGCACTTGACCCTGCGCGTCACGTGGTGACCGTGCGCGACGAGATTGTGGCCATGCCGCTGAAAGAGTTTGAACTCTTACGGCTGCTACTCGCCAACGCCGGCCGGGTGCTCACCCGGGAATTGCTGATCGATCGGGTGTGGGGCGCTGACTATGTGGGCGACACGAAGACCCTCGATGTTCACATCAAGCGCATCCGCGCCAAGATCGAGAGCAACCCCGCTGAACCGACACGGATCGTGACGATTCGGGGTCTTGGCTACAAGTTCGAGCGGCCGGCGACGACGCGCTGACACGCTGTCTACGATCATTGCCGTGAGTCGGTGGTCGTCAGGACGCTTTGGATCGCTCGCTGCGGTCCATGCCGCCATCACCGCTGGCGAGGCATCGATGGTGGTGGCGCTCGCTGACTCATTCTTCTTTGACGTTGACCTCGACGGCGCACGCTCGCGGGTGCTGGCATTTTTGCTCGTGGGCTTCGCCCCATTTCTTGTGGTCGCTCGACTGATCGGACCGGTTATCGATCGGTTCCGTGGTGGCCGACGCGCAGTGATCATCACGGTTGCAGTCGTTCGAATTGGCGTGCAGGTCGCCATGATCGTGTTCGCTGATCAGTTGCTGCTCTTTCCACTGGTGTTCGCTGCGCTGGTGTTGCAGAAGACCTACGCCGTGTCCAAACAGGCACTTGTTCCTGCGGTGGTGACGTCGGCGGATGACCTCGTCGAGGCCAACAGCAAACTCGGCACGATTGCTGGATTGGCGGGCACCTTCGCAGTGGTCCCTGCGGGCGGATTGCAGTACGTGTTTGGATCTGGTGCGACGCTCGCCTATGGCACCACCTTTCTCATCGTGGCCGCGGTGTTGGCCTTCGGCTTGCCCGACGACACGACGATTGACGCGGCTGCACCGGTGGCTACCGACGGTGCGAGCACCGGATCCGACGTGCATGTGGCGTGGGTTGCAATGACGGTGCTCCGGTTCGGCGTCGGCTTCACCTTGTTCCAAATTGCGTTCTGGTTTCGGGCCGACGGCGCCCCGACGCTGTGGCTTGGCGCGGCGATTGGCGTTGGATCGGGAGCGCCGCTGATTGCCAATCTCATCGGGCCCAAACTCAAGAACGTCCTCGGCGAAGAGCGGGTGCTCGCCGGAGCATTGGTGATTGCCACCGTGGTGGCCGCAGGCGCCTGCATCGTCGGCGGGTACGCGATGGCCGCACTCGTCTCGTTCACCATGAATTTTGCCCTTGCGAGCGGTCGACTCGCGTTTGAGGCGATCGTGCAGCGCGACGGGCCGGCTTCGAACCGTGGTGCCGCGTTCGCTGGGTTCGAGACACGATTCCAATTTGGTTGGGTGGCTGGAGCCTCGGTGCCCCTGCTCATCGATATGGCTGGTTCGACGGGGCTTGGGTACCTTGCGGTCGTCACCGGTGTGGCAGCAGTGACCTACATCGTCGGTGCGTCAGCTAATCGGCCGCCCGCTACTCGATCCCGAGTCGTGCAAGCCATAGCCCAGGGGCGGTGATGTCGGCTGCCGTTGGCGCTGCGTCGGGATGGCTGAGCAAGGCGTCGAGGGCGCGGCGTTCTCCCACACGATCGACGACTCCCTGCACGAATTCCTTGCCACGTCGCACTTGATCTGTATCGAGTCGAACCCCAAGCAGTCGCTCAACGAACGCGTCGGCAGGGGCGGACTCGACGCGTCGGCGCCGCACTGCTTCTGCGATTCGCAGTGACTCGCCGCCGACAACTCGAACAGCAACCGCATCGACGATCCAGTCCGTCAGGCCGACCACGACAGATACGAGCGCATCGATCGATGGCTCGAGTGCCCGCTGTTCATCGGATCGAATCGCTCCGAGCAGCACCTCTGGGTCGCCGAGCGTCCGTTGGAGCGCTGCCATTGGATCGTCGCCGGACATGTCAAGGTTGGAGAGACGTTCGGCAACGGCGTCGGGATCCGGACGAAATGCGGCGACATGCTGACGGATCAGTGCCGACAGCGCACTTCGAAGCCCTGGGGCAGTTCCAACAATTGCCCCTGCGTACTCGTGGGCCAGCACCCACATTCGCATCTCGTCAAGCGGGATGTCCCACTCGTTGGCAAAGGTGTCGATGGTGCTGGCAACGATCGACAGCGATGCCGTGTCCCTTGGAATGGGGAGGTCATGCACCCCGAACGCGCGTCGCGCGAGATCGCCGACCATCGAACCAACCGCCATTCCCAGCATTGCAGGGGCCATCATCTTGCTGAGCCCCGCCATCATCTGCGTCATCGGGTCGGTCGTCGCATCGTCAGCATGTGCCTGATGGGATAGGGCAGTGGCGAGGTCGGTGAAGAGTGGCCGATAGGCCTCAAGCGTGTCCTGAGCCCAGCGCCCCGGCGTCACCACCGTCGGTGTCTGTGGTGGTACGGCTGTGCCAGTCAGGTCTTCGAGATGCATGCGTGCGATTGGGGCGAGCGCGTCGATGGCGATGCGAACTGCTGGGTCAACATTGGCCTCGACCGCGCCGCCGGTCGCTCCGAGTTGAGCGAATTGACGTGCTGCGTCCCAGCTGATCGGCCCTTGACCCGACATCGCCTTGGCAAGATCACCGAAGAATGGGAGTCCGCCGAATGGATCGTCGGGCAGGTCGGCCATAGCCCCGATGCTACGCCCCTGTGGTGGAAGGTGCCCCGGTAAGGTCTCGTCAATGTCGACTCGGGTCTTCGTTCGTGCCGGAGCACCGGCGCTGAGCACGCGCCTGAACGATCTCTTTGCCGACACCGATGATGTTGCACTCGTGGCCGCAGGTGCAGCGGCTGATGTCGTGGTCGACCTTCGGGTAGGCGATCACGACGGCCTTGGCCAGCGGCAGTCGAGCGCCACGGTTGAGGGCGAGGCATTGATGGCGGATGTGCGCGCGACGGGAGCATCTCGCATTGTGCTGATGTCGTCGGCTTTGGTCTACGGGGCGCAACTGAACAACCCCATTCCCATCACCGAGGACGCTCCGTTGCGCCCGGAGCCCGACTTTGTGTACGGCCGCCAACTCGCTGCCGTCGAGCACGTGGTCGACCGATGGCGGCGCGGGGCGCCCGATCGTTCCGTTGCGGTACTTCGTCCAGTGGTCACCGTCGCTGCTGGCGCAACGTCGAGTCTTGCTCGTGCGCTCGCTGCAGGATCAGGACAACGCTGGGGGCAAGAGGACCCTCCGGCCCAGTTCGTGCATCTTGACGATCTTGCTGCGGCGATTGCGGTGGTCGTACGCACTGGAATTGACGGCCTGGTGAACGTCGCCCCCGATGGATGGATACCGGGTGATCGGGTTCGGGCGTTGAGCGGAGCGCGCTGGAGGGTGCCGCTACCTGGTCAGCTCGCAGAGTGGGTGACGGCGCTTCGATGGCGGTTCCAACGCGGTCCGATCCCACCTGGGCTTGGTCCTTACACCAGGGCCCCTTGGGTGATTTCGAACGATCGGTTGCGTTCGCTCGGTTGGCAACCCACGGTGACGAATGAACAGGCATATGTCGAAGGAACCGAGGAACCGTGGTGGTCATCGGTGACGCCGAAGCGACGTCAGGAACTTGCGCTGTCCGCTGCCGTTGCCCTTGTCATCGTGGCGGTGGCGACTACCGTGGTGATCACGGTGCGCGCAGTGCGGCGAGCAACGCCTCGTCAATAAGAAACAACGAGAGTCCGCCGGTGTGAGGGCTGTACAGCCCGACGAGGTTGCCGCTGTCGTCGAGTGCGGGGGTTCCGTCGACAATGACCACTGGTGCCGGTGAGGGTGTGCTGGCTTGTGCGGCGACGGTGACGAACTGCGACGGTTCGTCGATATCGACTTCGACGATGGTCAGGTCGCCCACTTGACTCACGTGGTGGACGGTCACTGGACGTCCGTCAGGTAGTGCGACCGTCGCATGCCCATCGGTGACCCCGTCAGACCCGTCAGCGTGGGTCATGCCACGAGTAGTGACAAGGGCAGTATGGCGCTCGAGATCGACAGGTACGGCGATCACCGTGGGGGTCGCGACCGTTCGCTGTCGTACGGCTGCAACTTCGGGTCCCACAGAACTCGAGACGACGAACCACCCGGCAACGCCGATCATCACGAGCGCGAGGATCGCCGACGTGAGCGCAGCGAGGCGGAGCCGCCTACTTGGCGGCTCGTGGGCGAAGACGATCCGATGCTCCGCTGAGATCTCAGCCGGATGCCGCCACTCACGCTCGTGAGGAGGTGGAGGTTGCCGTTCCACGGTCACAGGACTGTAGCCATTGTGCAACATCATCAGGCGTCGCGGTCTCGTGCCGACGGCTACGATCACAGCGTGCGCGCCCCTGAGTCAACTCATGACTGGTTCGCGCTGACCCCTGACGTCTTGGATGTCGGTGATGTTCATGATTGGGCGGTGCGTCCCGACTGTGGAGCGGTGGTCGTATTTTCCGGCACCGTTCGCGATCACGCCGAAGGCCGCGACGATGTGGTCGCCTTGACCTACGAGGCCTATGACGAACAGGTCGAGTCGGTATTCGCCGACATTGCAGCGGAGCTACGGCAACGCTGGCCTGACGTTGGTCGTGTGGCACTGCACCACCGGATTGGTCGCCTTGAGCTTGGTGATGTGTCGGTGGTGGTGGGCGTGTCGTCTCCACACCGCCCCGTTGCCTTTGAGGCTGCTCGCTTCGCCATCGACACGCTGAAGGTATCGGCGCCGATTTGGAAGCGTGAAGAGTGGGCTGGTGGTGCGGACTGGGGAACTGGCGCATCACCGATTGAGCGACCGGGGGCGCAACCGGGAAGGTCTGACGAGTGACGGCGATTCTCATCGTGTGCATTGCGGCACTCGTCGTGGTGATTGGGCTTGCGATCCGGTCTCGACGGTCGCGTGATGCGGTTGCAGATTTCCGGCGTCAGATCAATGCGTTGTCGCCGGAGGCGCGACGAGACGTCACGGATCGAGTTCGTCGCATTGGTGAATCGACTGCGGATGACACCAAGGAAGACGGCCAGCATGGCGCGTGACCTGGCGATTGACCTCGGAACTGCGAACACGCTCGTCTACATGAAGGGTCGCGGCATCGTGCTGAATGAACCCTCAGTGATCGCGTTGAATCGCCAGACCGGCGAGGTGCTGGCAACCGGTCTTGAGGCCTGGCAGATGATCGGCCGCACACCTGGATACATCGTTGCGGTACGGCCATTACGGGGTGGCGCGATCACCGACTTCGAGATCACGGAACGAATGATTCGACTGCTGCTCCAACGCGTTGGGGTGAGTCGGTTCACCCGACCCAAAGTCGTGATTTGTGTGCCGAGCGCAATTACCGAGGTCGAGCGACGTGCCGTGACCGACGCGGCTCGTCGTGCCGGTGCCGCTGATGCGAACCTCATTGAGCAGCCAATGGCGGCCGCGATCGGTGCCGATCTGCCGATCGATGAGCCCGTTGGCAATATGGTCATCGACATCGGTGGTGGCACAAGTGAAACGGCGGTGATTTCCCTCGGTGGCATCGTGGCGTTGGAAGCGGTGCGCGTCGGCTCGTTCGACATCGATGCCGCAATCCAGAACCACATCCGACGCGAGCACGGCATCGCGGTGGGCGAACGAACCGCTGAGGAGATCAAGTTGGCGATTGGCTCAGCCTCGCCGACTGGGGAAGAGGCGACTGCAGAGGTGCGCGGTCGAGATCTGATGTCGGGTCTACCGAAGACGGTTGAACTCACTGCCGAGGAGATCCGCGACGCCATCGAAGATCCGATTTCGTCGATCGTCGCATCGGTCGTTCGTTGTTTGGCGAAGGCCCCGCCTGAACTCTCCCAAGATTTTCTCGTTCGCGGGATGTACCTCGTGGGCGGCGGGGGATTGCTACGAGGTCTTGCAGCACGCATCGAACGCGAAACCGAAGTGCCGGTGAAGATGTCGAATGTGCCCCTTGAGGCTGTGGTGCTCGGCGCCGGTCACGTCATCGAGCACTACGACGCGCTGAAGGGCATGTTCATGGGGGCCCGACGCTGACAACGCGGCCGGTGGCTGAGACGATCACCGGTTCTCCTCCGATACCTCGGACGACCGCAGTTGGCTGTTCGACCTTGCCGAGTGCCACCACGTCGCCGGTCGTTGGATTGAGTGCACGGATCTCCCCGACGCAAAAGTCGGCAAAGACGTACCAGCCCCAGAGTGAGTGAATTGCGCCGCCGCGATAGAGCATGCCGCCAGATATCGAACAGCCATCAGCGCCATGGGCGTACACATGCACGGGTTCGACAACGGTGGTTCGTGGATCGGGGCTCACGTCCACGTTGAACGGGGTCGTTCCCTCAACGCTGCTCCATCCGAAATCGATCGCTGCGCCGCCGGCGACGTCGCCATCTGCACGCGCGACCGAAATCTCTTCGACGTCGTTCTGCCCAACGTCGGCAACCCAAAGATCACCAGTCGAAGGATCGATGTCGATGCGCCACGGATTTCGCAATCCGCTCGACCAGACCTCGGAGCGAGCGTCATCGGCATCTGCGAAGGGGTTGTTGTCGGCAATCCCACTGACGTCAGGGCCGTCGACGCGAAGGATCTTGCCGAGCGGCGAGTCGAGCCGATGCGCAACGCGATCGGGATCGCCACCAGACCCGCCATCGCCCATCGACACGAGGATGGTGCCGTCATCAAGTGAGATGAGGTCACCCCCGTTGTGATTCGCGTAGGGCTGATCAACGGTGAGCAACACGCGCTCTTCGGCAGGATCGATGGTCCCATCGCTACGAACTGGGTAGGCGGCAACCACGGTGTTGCCCTTGTCGTTGTCGCGGTTCGAGGTGTAATCGACAACGATCCATTGGCCGTCACGGCTGAACGTCGCTCCCAGTGCACCGCGCTCGCCCTCGGCTGCGGTCCGATCGGTGATGTCGAGCAGCGTTGCGGCGTAGCCATCAGTGACATCGAGGAGTCGTCCCGCCTGTTCAAGGACGAGCAGACGGGTACCGCTTGGATCGGTCAGGGCGTCGGTGAGAGCGCCTACCTGTGTCACGAGTTGTAGTGCGACCTCAGGTTGACCAGCGCGTGGCGCCAGATCGATGGTGGTAGTCGGCGCATCGGTTGGTGTCGTTGCCGCAGGATTCGAGCTCGTCGTCACCACCACCGGCGACGCCGTCGACGGTACGGTCGCCTCTGGCAGGGCATTGTTGTCGGGGGCGCAACTCGCGATGGCGAGACATGCAGCGATCGTCAGTCGACGCATGTCACTGGGCCCTGATGAGGCCCTCCTGCACCACGTTGACGGCGAGATCGCCGTGGCGGGTGTAGATCGAGCCGGCGGCAAGTCCGCGGGCGCCTGATGACGAGATCGCGTGCTGTTCATACAGCAGCCACTCATCAGCTCGGAAGGGGCGATGGAACCACATGGCGTGATCGAGCGAGGCCATCTGCACGCCGTCCATCCAGTTTCTACCGTGCGGCAACAAGGTGGTGTCGAGCAGGGTCATGTCGCTGGCGTAGGTGACGATGCAGGCATGGAGCGTTGGGTCGATGGGCAGGCGTCCGTTCGCCCGCATCCAGACCTTCTGACTCGTCGATCGGTGATCGCCTCGCGACATTGGGTCGTCGCCGGTATAGCGAATATCGATTGGCCGAGGCATGTCATACGCCGCGCCGAGTTGGTCGCGGTACGGCTCCATGCGTTGATGGAAATCGGGAAGTGACTCAGGATCTGGGACGTCGGTCGGTGGGCGAGTCTGGTGATCAAGTCCGGTCTCGTGATCGTGGAAACTCGCTTGCAGGTTGAAGATCGCCCTACCGTGCTGGATGGCGACGACACGGCGGGTGGAGAAGCTCCGCCCGTCTCGGATGCGGTCAACGTCATAGACGATCGGCACCTGTGGATCGCCGGGGCGCAAGAAGTAGGCGTGCAATGAGTGGACGAGACGTCCGGGTTCTTCAACGGTGCGTGCCGCTGCGACCAATGCTTGTCCTGCAACCTGCCCACCAAAGACTCGCTGACGGTTCTCGTCGGGGGAACGACCGCGAAAGAGGTTGACCTCGATCTCTTCGAGGTCAAGCAAGCGGATGAGATCGTCGAGGGCATCCTGCACGTCCCCATCCTGCCAGCACGTAGCCTCGGATCGTGTCACTCGACCCATTGATCCGTACCGTTCTCGAACGCACGAAGGGGTTCATGCCTGACGACGAAGGCGCGGCTCTTGCGGCGAACGCGCGCAGGGCATGGTCGCGTCACCCTGGGGCGCCAATCATCGAGGTTGGTACCTATTGCGCTCGTTCGACGTTGTGGCTTGCATCGGTTGCTGGCGAGTGTGACGGCACGGTGATCACCGTCGACCATCATCGAGGTTCCGAAGAGACGCAACCCGGATGGGAGCATCACGATCCAGAGGTGATCGATGAGCGAATCGGGCGAATGGACACCTTGCCGTTTGCTCGAGCAGCGCTGTTCGACGCCGGAGTTGAAGACCACGTCATCGTCATCGTCGGCCAGTCAGCGCGAGTCGCCGCCGCCTGGTCAACGCCTGCGGCCATGGTGTTTATTGACGGTGGCCATGGGGAAGAGCCGGCCACCGCCGACCGCATTGGGTGGGTGCCCCACGTGGCCCCGGGTGGTCTGCTCGCCATTCACGATGTGTTCAGCGATCCTGCAGATGGCGGTCGGCCACCGTACGAGTGCATCTATCTGCCGGTGCTCGCCTCAGGTGAGTTCGACGAAGTCGATGCCGTCGGCTCGCTCAAGGTGTTGCAGCGGCGAACCCTGTGACGCGTCGTTGCCGACCGAGGATGCCGAGTGTGATGGCCGAAACGAAAATGACGCCCGAGCCAGCGAGCCCGAGTGCCCAGGGGTCAACGTCGTATAACAAACCACCGACCATCGGCCCGATGACGCGGCCCAACGCCATGTACGCCTGAGCGTCGCCGGCTCGTTCGGCGGGGTAGTTCGAGTTGGCAGCCAGCACGCTGAATGCCGCTGGCACGGCCATCCAGAACGAAAATCCCCAGAGCGCCATTCCGGCAACAAAAGCGAGCGGATGATGGACCACGGCAATCAAGAACGCGGAGATCCCGGTGCAGGCGACCCAGAGCGCGGCGTTGGTTCGCTCGCCTCGGTAGCGCGACGATGGGATGCCTGCAATCGAGTTGACCGAGAAGAGCAACGAGACGGTGAACGCTGACATACCGACCGGTCCTCGCCCAATCGAGTTCGCAAACACGAACACACCGCTGCCGCCGAGCGTCATCAGCCCGAGCGCCGTCATGGCGATGACCGCGGATCGAGACGGACGATGGCGAGTGCGTTGCACTCGATCGGGGGACGAGAGCCGACTCGAACTCACGAAGATCAGTGGCAGCACGTGCAACGCGCTGAGCGCCATGAAGAGATGGTCGGGCCCGAATCGGTCACCAAAGGTGCCAACGATCGGTGACATGACGGTGCCCACAATCGGCCCAATGACGGCGATGTCGCCGATGCGCTCGTCGTCGCCAAACACTTCAGCCCATGCCAGCCACGCAATGGCGCCGAGTGCAATGCCATTGACGAATCGGACCGCAAGCAACACTTCAAAGTCGACGAATCCGGAGACGAGGTTGGCAATCATGCCGATGATGACGGCGATCACCATGAGGCGTCGTCGAGGACGGAGCACGCGACCGGCCCCCCATGACGCAAGCACGAAACCGGCGAGTTGAAGACTGGAGATCAATCCGACACGACCGGTGCTGACCCCGTGCTGTTCGGAAAGTTCAGTAACGAGAAACGGCGTGGCCGTGAACACGACCGTGCTGACACTGCTCGCGGCCAAAATCACCGGAGGGACGTTGGGACGGAGTGATCCGAGGGCTCGGAGCGGTGTCTGGAACATTGCTCAGTTGCGCGATGCGAGATCGTGTCGAGCATCTGAGATCGCCGCTCGGACGCGATCGCGTAGGTCAGCGACATCGTCGTCGCCCAAGCCTTCGGTCGGAATCGGATCCAACACCTTGACGGTGGCGCGGCAGAGACCGAATCGCCAGTCGTGCTTGATGAGCGCAGCCCGTGTTCCGTGGACTGCCAAGGGCAGCACCGGGACACCATTGCTGATCGCCATCTTGAATGCGCCATCTTTGAACTCGCCGAGTTCACCTGAGGCGCTCCGGGTGCCCTCGGGGAACAACATGACCGAGACCTTGGTGTTGAGCCGCTCTGCCGCCTGCTCATAGACATGGGCTCCCGAACCCGCTGCACCACGCACCAGTTTGATGTCACGTGCAAGACGCATCAACCATCCGACAATCGGAATCTTGAAGAACTCGCTCTTGGCGACCCATTTCATCTCAAACGGCAGCTGCGAGATCGCCAGCATGTCGACAAAACTTTCGTGATTGGCGACCACCACGTACGGCAGCCGCGGGTTGGTCGGCACGTCGCCCTCAACTCGGAAGGTCCAGAGTGGATTTAACACTTGATGAGCCCAGGCGACGCGCCTGAAGCAGTAGCCAGCGAGGTAGGCACCGTTATCGAATGGGGCAGTCACCAGTCGGACAATCGCAACGATGGGCAACGCGAGCAGCACGAGGATGCCAAGGGTGAGCCACGACCAGATCGAGACGATGGTGCGGACAGGTGTCGATCCAAGAAGGGCGCTCACGGCCTGAGTGTACGACGCAGGTGTTCAGTGGCCGAGGACACCAAGGCCATCAGCCGTGAAGAGTCTGCTCCCCGGTGTCGCTCCGGTGATCGCGTCAGCGGCGAGCACCACTGCGGCAGCCGTGTACGAGGTGTGTTCGGCGTCGGGGAAGACGATGCCGTCTGGATGAACGATGCCAGTCCAGTACGAGCCATCGGCACGACGATGAGAACGTGTCCACTCGAGCAGTGCAGTGGCGCCTGCAAGGTCGCCAACGGCAGCATGAGCGATTGATGCCTCCGCGGTTTCAGATGCCGTCACCCAAGGTTCATCGCTCACACAGCGTGAACCCAATCCGTCCATGATGAAGACGGGCCATCCGGTCGCCAGTCGATCCTTGCCGTCGCTTGGCGATAACGCGCCGGTGAGGACGGGGTAGTACCAGTCCATCGCCCATCGTTCTTTTGGCTCAAAAGCGTTGGGGCGTTCGGCGACGGCATGGCGCATGAGTGACGCCGCTTCTGACCACTCGGGTCGTTCGTCATTGGCCATGACGGCGAGTTCAGATCCGCACCGAAGCGAATGCTGAATGCTCGAGGTCCCGGTGAGCAGTGCGTAGTCCCACGGCTGCGCATCAGGCTCAACCGCCCAGAGCACCAGTCCGTCGCTTCGGCGCTGACCGAGCACCCAGTCGAGGGCCGCGTGCACCATCGGCCAGAACGCAGCGAGGCTCGCGTCCGCAGCATCAATCGATGGTGCGGTGAGGATGTGATGCAAGATGCCTGTGGCGACGTAGGCGCAGACGTTGGTATCAAGCTTCGCCTCTGACACCGTGCGGTCACCGGCGTGATCTGGCACGTAGTAGTTGTGCCATGCGCCGTCGTCGCGCTGGATCGCAGCCAGCCATTGGTAGGCGCGGTGTGCTTCGTCGTGAAAGCCGGCGACGTCAAGCGCCATCGCCGACTCGACATGATTCCACGGGTCGCAATGACCACCTGGGAACCACGGAATCATTCCTGACGGACGCTGCAATGAGGCGAGATGGGCTGCTGACTGGACGAGTTCGTCAGCGCTGAGCACGCCGGGAATGTGCGGCCGCGGTCGGTCCGCCGTCACGAGCCCCTCCGGGTTGCATACACGACACTGCTCTTGCCGAGCACGGGGGCCAACACTGTCTCGACGAGGGCGAGACTTCGCGGCTGTTTGATGATCTCGTACTCGAGGAGCGACCGATATCGGCGCACGAGCGGGTGATCGTCGTTGGTCGGCCCGACCGCGCAGCGGAGCCACCAGTACGGCGAATGCAAGGCGTGCGTGCGGTGGCCACCGGTCACATTGAGACCTGCGGCCCGCAACTTGGCGGTGAGTTCGACCTGGCTGTAAATGCGGACGTGGCCGCCAACTGCCGCCGGCGCGTGGTACTCATCGGAGAGACGCCAGTTGATCGTCTCGGGCCAACGGGCGGGGACGCTGGCTGCGAATCGCCCGCCTGGTCGCAGCACGCGAGCCATCTCACGGATCGCGGCGGTGTCGTCGGTGATGTGCTCGAGCACCTCTGAGGTGATGACGACATCGAATGTCGCATCGGGAAACGGCAACCGGGTGGCGTCACCGCGCAGCACACCTGGTGAACTTTCGGGGCTGATTTCGCCAGCCGCGACCATCGCCCCGAGGGTGTTGCGCGTGGTGGCAACCTCATCGGCTGCGTAGTCGAGCGCAACTGCGTGAGCGCCTTGCCGTGCGCACTCGTACACGTGGCGGCCGAAGCCTGCGCCAACGTCGAGCACCCGATCGCCGGGTCGAAGGCCGAGTTCATCAAAACGAATCGTGAGCATCAGATACGACCGTTTCGTCGAGACTTCTCGATGTTCTGAGGCATGGCGAGGACCTCGCGGTACTGATCAACGGTGAGTTCGGCGCATCGACGCCATGTCCAGCGTTCGAGTACCCGTTGCCGGCCAGCCTCGCCAACTCGCGCTCGTGCCTCTGGTTGATCGAGCGCACGGGCGAGAGTGTGAGCGAGCGATCCCGCATCGCCGGCGGTGCATCGGAACACGGTCTCGCCATCGGTTCCGGTGACCTCTGGGAGCGCCCCACCGTCGGTCGCCACCAGCGGGGTGCCAGAACACATCGCCTCGATAGCGGGCAGGCTGAAACCTTCGTAGAGGCTCGGAACCACAGCGAGTTCGGCTTCGGAATAGAGCTCCACAATGCGCTCATCGGAAACACCGCTCACGAAGTCGATGTAGGGCGCGAGGCCGAGTCGTTCGATGAGGTCCATGCTCTTGCCCGGTTTCGGGCGTCCGATGATCGTGAGCCTGAGATCGCGTCCATCGGCACGGAGTTTCGCCATCGCTTCGAGCAGATAGGCGAGCCCTTTGAGCGCAACGTCAGCCGAGGCAGTGGTGATGAGACGTCCCGGTTGACGTGCCACACCTTCGACAGGACGGAAGAGGTCGGGATCAACACCGACCGGAACGAGGCGCATGTTCTCGAGTGGCACGCCCATATCGCTGTGAATGTCTTTGATGGAGTTCTCGCTCACCACCACGACACGAGGCATACGCGATGCAACCTTGCCTTGCATGGTCACAAAGCTGTACCAACGGCCGATCGACCACCGCTTGTAGGCGTTGGGCGCGGCAGCCATTTCTAGGGCCCGGTCACGGGTAATCGGGTGATGAAGGGTCACGACCGTTGGAATCAGTTGCTCGAGACGGGCGATGCCCCAGCCAAGACATTGGTTGTCGTGGACGAGGTCAAATTCACGCACCCGGGATTTCAGGTGGTGGTGAACGCGAGCGCTGAATGCGAGTGGCTCGGGGAAGACGCCTGTCGAGAACACGGCGGTTTCTAAGAAGTCGTAACGACTTTTGAATTCCCAGAAGGCGGGGAATCGACCCGGGTAATGATCGTTGAACAAGTCGAGGCTCGGCAGTTTGGTGAGCGTGATGCGGTCGTCGAGCACCGGGTACGGCTGACCGCCGAAGACCTCAACCTCATGGCCGAGATCGACCAGTGCCTTGGTGAGGTGACGCGTGTAGATGCCTTGGCCGCCGACGTGTGGTTTACCTCGGTAGGTGAGGTACGCAATCCGAAGGGGACCGTTCGGATCCTGCGCCGATGACATCCATCGGATGCTACCGGCGGACCTTACCGCCCGGTAACTGCCGGGTCAGCCGAACGTGCTGGACCCGCCGTTGCCTGGGCAACTTCCACCTGACGTCGTGGCGATCTGCCGACCCCAGTTCGCAACTCGCCCGGTGGCGTCAGTCACCGTGACCATGACGTAGATCGTGCTGTTTCGATGGGTGTAGTCCAACGTCGCGAGCGGCAGTCGGTACTCGCCGCTGGTCAAGTCGGTGTAGGAGCTGCTGCCGGCGTCGGGTTCGCCGTACGGCGCCGCTGACCAACTGAGATCTGCGGTCATCAGGTCGCCGTTGGGGTCATTCAGTGTCAAGGTGAGCCACACGTCGGTGTCGCACTCACTCGGGAG
>JAPOJQ010000041.1 GCA_029978335.1 Actinomycetota bacterium | reverse complement strand
TGGTCGGGCGCCCGGGCAGGAGGCCGCGTGGCGATCGGACCGATGCTCTGGCAGGCTTGCGCCAACCGGCGGCAAGCAACGCCACCACCGCAAGGGCGATGATGAGGATCGCACGGTCGGTGAGCACGTCGACGGAGAGCGCAAGAGAGATGGACACCCAATCGTCAAACCTACCGGCGGGCCCCGAAGGCATGTCGTCACCCCCAGGTGTTGATGGGTTGCGAGTGCCGTCGCGGGTTCACCGCTGGTGGGCGATACCGGCGGTGGTGCTCGCAGGGCTCATCGTGGTCGCGGTGATGGTGACGGCGCTCGTGCCCGCCCGCCTCGTTGCGCGAGAACTCAATGAGCGACTCGATGAGATGCAACCGGCGCCATATGCACGCGTGCCGGCCTCGGCGCAACCGGTGGGTGACCGCCTCACCGTTGCGGCATCGGTGCCCGACGACGGGGGTGATGTGGTCGACATGACCGCTGACGGGTCCGCCGCTGACGTGCCTACGGTGTACCCACCCGAGGGTGAGATCGATTTCGTGACGGTGAGTGAACCCTCGCAGTCATTGCTGTCGTGGTGGGTTGGGGTAGATGATCCCGCCATTCAGTTGCTCACCGAGGAAGACAAGTACGGCGTGCAGACACCAGATCAGCGTCGCGTGTTCTCGCTCGAGATGATGCGCACCGCTGAGGACGTTGCGCAGTATGTGGCGCTGACGTGGCTCGGTTTTGACGCAGTGATCGTGCCGGGCGACGTGTTGATCTCGGAGATGGTGTGCCTTGAGTATTCGCCCACGACGAATGAGTGCGATCGCTTTGCGCCATCTGATGAGGTCCTCGATCCAGGTGACCGGTTGATCGAAGCCGACGGCATTTCGCTAGGCAGCGTTGAGGAGTTGGTGGCGGTGCTGAGCGAACACGCTCCGGGCGATGTGATACCCATCAAGGTCGACCGTCGGGGCACGGGGACCTTCACCGTCGAAGTTGAACTCACCTCGGCGCCAGATGACCCATCGCGAACGATCGTCGGATTCGTGCCGTTCGACACCCGTCGGATCGAGTTGCCGTTCGACATCGACATCGACACCGGTTCGATCGGTGGACCTTCGGCAGGGCTTGCATTCGCGCTAACGATCATCGATTCGCTCTCGCCTGGAGAGCTGACGGGCGGCCGCTCCGTTGCGGTCACCGGAACGATCCAACTCGACGGTTCCGTTGGTCCGATCGGCGGTCTTCGTCAAAAGGCATCTGCCGTCGATCAAGCAGGAATTGATCTGTTCCTGGTGCCAGCAGCGCAGGGCGACGACGACATCGCGGCCGCCCGGGCTGTTGCACCGGGCCTCGAGATCATCTCAGTGGCGACCTTGGACGACGCGATCGACGCCCTCGTGGCCTCTGGAGGCGCCAGGCCAGTACCCGTCGCTCAACCCAAGTGATGACGGACACCAGCACAGCCGAGTGCCTACGCTCGAAGCATGGCGTCGAACACCCCTGAGCGCGATCCTTCGACTCCGTTATCGATTGCGTCGGCCGAGTTCTCGAAAAAGCGCAAGGGAATCGACCCTGACGAAGTGCGGTCGTTTCTCGTTGCGGTCGGCGCTGAAGTTGAGCGTTTGTCGCTGCGAATCGCTGAACTCGAAGCCGACCTCGCAGCGGCGCAGACACCAACGCTCGACCTGACCGATCTCACCGACGCCGCTGCTGTTGCTGCCGTGGGCGACGAGGCGGCTCGGGTGTTGCGAACGGCTCGGGAGGAGGCGGCACTCGTTCGCGAACGAGCTGAGGAGGCAGCTGCTCGCCAACTGGCGGACGCATCGCTCACAGCGGAACGGGTCGTGCGAGAGGCCACTGAGGCGGCGCGGCGCGAACGTTCAGAAGTCAAGTCCCGACTGCGCGAAATGATCGATGAGGCCGAACGTCATGTAGAGCGCGTTCGAATGCGGGCTGAGCGAAATCGCGAGTCGGCACGGTTGTGGGCGGCGGAGGCAGAGCATGCCCAGCGCCTCGTCGTTGAAGAATTTGAGCGGGCCCGCACGGCGGCGGCTGATGTGATTGCGGCGCTCGCACCTCAGTCGTTGGTGGACGAGATCGATGATGTGGTGGCCGATGCTGTTGACGTTCCGGTGGTTGATGACGTCGTCGAACGAGCGACGCCGATGACCGAGGTTGTGTCTGCCACCGCCCCAGCGGTCGAGTCCGATGCTGGCGATGATGAGGGCGGTGGGGGAGCCCGGGTGGTGCACCTCTTTGGGATTCCCCGTGATGACGTGACACCAGCTGGTGACGACATTGCAGAACCATCAGCGCGTGACGTGGCGCTCGTGCAGATCGTGCCTCGGTTGATCCGACGAGCGAAGCGGACCTTCACCGAAGAACAGAAGATGATTCTCGCCCAACTCGATGGCCGTGCGGTGACCGATGTCGCTGATGTGCTTGCGGGTCCTGATGAGCATGCAGCGGCCCACGTCGACCCGCTGCGTCGCGATCTCGAGGCAGCTGCGGTTGCTGGGGCACAGGCATCAGGCGGGCTGAGCGACACCGGTCCGGTGGTGCTCGATGAGGCGATTGCGGTCGTTGCAACCGGAGTTGCCGGTGAGATCCGCATCCGGCTTGAGACGATCATCAACGAAAGCCCCGGCAACAACGCGGCGATCGAGTCCGCGGTTCGTTCGATGTATCGAGACCTTCGTCGCGACGTGGTCGACGAGCGGATCACCGACGCGGCGTTGCATGCCTACAGCGCAGGTGTGATCGCTTCGACATCTGCTGACATGACGCTGCGTTGGGTTCCTTCACCAGGCGTCACGCCCTGTGCCGAATGCGAAGACAACATGCTTGCCGGACCGGTCGCTGCGGGCAGTCCATTCCCGACGGGACATCTCGCTCCTCCGGCACATCCCGGATGTCGATGCGACCTGGCCGCTGATACGCGGTAGCGTCCAAGGGGATGCGGCCTGCCTCGGACCTCCACCGCCGATCAGGATCTCGCCGGTTGTCCGGCCGTTCGATCCTCATTGCACTCGGCCTTGTATTCGTCATCGTCCTCGTGTTCGGACGTGGGATCGCCTCGTTCTGGCTTGACCTCCTGTGGCACCGCGGCCTTGACCGCACCGACGTGTTCTGGGGTCAACTCGGTGCGAAGTTGACCCTGTTCGCACTGTCGTTTGTGATCTTTGTGCTGTTGGCAGCGCTCAACCTGTGGGTAGCGGATCGCACGGCGCCAGCGACGTTCCCTTCGAACGTGCACCCAGTGGTGCAGCGGTTCCACGAGTTGTTCGGTCGTCGACTTCGGATCGTTCGCTACGGCGTGGCCGCCGTGCTCGCGGTGCTTGCTTCGTTGCCAGCAACGCAGCAGTGGCAGGACTGGTTGCTGTTCCGTAACTCGCGTTCCTTCGGCGTCACCGACCCGCAGTTCGGTGCTGACGTCGGCTTCTACGTGTTCCGATTGCCGTTCATCACCTTCGTGCTCGACTGGGTCTTCGCCGCCTTGATCCTCGTGATGATCTTGACGCTGGTGGCACACCTGCTCAATGGAGCAGTGCTCTTTGCTGGAGTGACACCGACGATTCGCCAGGCGACGAAGGTGCACGTTGCCGTGTTGCTCGCACTGCTGGCGATGTTGCGTGCGGCGGATTACTGGCTGAGTCGCTTTGAGTTGACCAATGAAACCCGAGGCGTCGTCCAAGGCGCGACCTACGCGGTGGTCAATGCGCAGTTGCCAGCGCTCATGTTGTTGACGCTGATTGCGTTGTTGACGGCCGTGCTGTTCCTCGTGACGATCCGCACCGGCCGTTGGCGTCTCCCGTTCATTGCGTCGGTGCTGTGGTTCATCGTGTCGATTGGTGGCGGGGTGGTCTACCCATCGTTGGTGCAGTCGCTCGTCGTGCGCCCCAACCAGGCCGAGCGTGAACTGCCCTACATCGAACGCAATGTCGAGGCGACTCGTGCCGCCATGGCCCTTGATGGCGTGGTGTCGGATCCCGTTGAGTTCTCGACGCTCACCGCAGCTGATGTGTCTGGTGACGTGGAGCCATTCTCGAATGTTCGTCTGTTGAGCCCGAGTTTGATGTTGTCGCGTTTTGCAATCGACCGCGGTGAGGTGGCCGGCCTGCAGATCGACGACCTCGACGTTGATCGCTATGAGATCAATGACAAGCGGGAGCAGGTGCTGGTCGCTGCTCGTGAACTTGACCTTGATGGCATCCCCAACCAGTCGTGGCAGGGCCGTCATCTGGTGTCGACGCGTGGTTGCGGGCTGGTGATGGCACCGGTGAGCCAGGTCACACCGTCGCTGCGTCCGGACTACATCAACGTCGAGCTCGACCGTCCGGAGTTGTACTTCTCGCCGTCGATGACGGGTTACGCGGTGGCAGGAACCAATGTTGCGGAAAGTCCGTGCGGTGATGGTTCGTCGTATTCAGGCGATGCCGGCGTTGCGCTCGGCTCGGCAGTTCGGCGCGCGGTGGCGGCGCTGTCGTTCCTCGACTACAACCTGCTCGTGTCGAGCGCGATCGATGCTGACTCGCAGTTGCTGCTCGTTCGCGATGTGCGCGATCGGGTGGAGAAGTTGGCACCGTTCCTCGATTACGACGGTGATCCGTATCCGGTGGCGGTTGATGGTCGTGTGAAGTGGGTGATCGACGCCTACACCTCGACCGATCGGTATCCCTACGCGCAGAACATCGGTGCCGTGCAGTTGACGAGGTCAACGGGTTTGTCACCCAGTGCGAACTATGTCCGCAACGCGGTGAAGGCCACCGTCGATGCGTATTCGGGTGAGGTTCGGTTCTATGTGATCGATGAATCCGATCCGATTATCGATGCGTGGAGCGGTGCGTTTGGCGACATGTTCACCCCGATCGACGAGATGCCAACAGAGTTGCGTGAGCACCTGCGCTATCCAGAGGATCTGTTCCGGGTGCAGACCGAGTTGTATTCGAAGTATCAGATCGCGCCGGAGGACTTCTTCCAGCGGACTGGTGCATGGTCGGTGTCGCAGGCTCCTTCGATTCAGCCTCGTGGGACGACGGCGGCAGCCACCGGTTCGGCCGCGTCGAGCGCCGAATTCGCATCCGAACTCAACACGGAACGCTTTGTGCCGTACTACACGTTGCTGCGCAATCGTGACACCGGCCTTGACGAGTTCGTGATCTTGCGTCCGTTCGTGCCGTTCTCCACCGACGACGGCCGTACCGAGTTGCAGGCCTACATGACGGCGTCGAGTGATCCTGAGAGCTACGGGCGGTTGATCACCTATCGCGTCGTCCAAGATCCGCTGCCGGCTGGGCCGTACCGTGTGGCCACGCAGGCCGAGTCGGAACAGCTCATCAGCCGCGAGATCTCGTTCCAAGACAACGAGGAGTCGGGCACCGATGTGCTCTTCGGCGACATGCAGATCGTGCCGGTCGCCGATGGTCTCGTCTACGTGCGTCCGTTTTACGTGGCGATTGACGGCATCACCGAGTACCGCTTCGTGATCGTCTCGAACGAGAATCGGGCCACGTTCGCCTCGACTATGGCCGAGGCTCTCGCGGACCTGTTCCCAGGTTTCAGTGGCACCATCGATGAACGAACCGGCACTGGAACCACTGCCACGCCGGACACGGGTGACGCGACTGACACGAACGACAGCGGCGAGGAGCCCTCAACCGATTCGGGTGAGTCGACCGACAGCCCTGCGCTAGAGGTGCCGGCGACCCCCGACGAGCGAGCGACAACCGCTGAGTTGTTGCTGCAGGCCGAAGAACTCTTTGCGCAAGCCGACCAGTTGCTGCGCGACGGCGATCTTGGTGGCTACCAAGAGACCATCGTTCGGGCGCAGGCCTTCGTGCAGGCTGCGCTTGACTCGCTGTCGGCTGACGGCTGAGCGTGCGAGCCGCGAGCGATCAGCGGCGAAGTTGTTCGATGAGCACCGCAATGTCTTTGCGGAACTCGATCTGGTAGCGCGCTTGTTCGTTGGCGAGCCGGTTCTGTCCGTCACGGATCGTGCCAAGTGCGGCATCGATGATCTCGTTGATGCGCGCCGGGTCGATGTCGGTATCACCGTTGAGGTCGCGTCCGAGTTCGTCGATCTGCGCAGCGAGTTCTCGTGAGACGGAGGTGAGGCGGGCGTCGACCGCTGCGGTGCGTTCAAGTAACTCGGCCAATCGATCCGCCGTGTCGTTGCGTTCGGTTTCGAGTCGTTCGACGCGGTCTTCGACGCGATCGAGCAACTCGACGATCCGCTCGAGATCTTTCGCGGTCCGCTTGCGGAATCCCGCCATTTTCTCGAGGTCCTTCTCGGTGCGTTTCCTGAATCCGGCCATAGGGGTCGGGGTTCACGGTACCCGCCGCAGCGCCTACGCTGCTCGGATGCCTCGTCTCACGTCAAACGGAATCGAACTCGAGTACACCGATCGCGGGAATGGTGATCCCTTGCTGCTGGTGATGGGCCTTGGCGGGCAGTTGATCGATTGGCCCGAAGGGTTTGTCGAAGCGCTGGTTGCGCAGGGCTTTCGAGTGATCGCGTTCGACAACCGTGACATCGGTCTGTCGACAGAGATGACCGGTGCGGGTCTTTCGCGCTCGGCGCTGTTGAAAGCGGTGCTCAGGCGTCCGGTGAAGTCGCCGTACCTGCTTGGCGACATGGCAGCCGACGCGGTGGGCGTGCTCGACGCGCTCGACATCCGCCAGGCCCACGTGGTCGGCATGTCGATGGGCGGCATGATCGCCCAAGAGATCACGATCGGTTGGCCCGAACGGGTGTTGTCGCTGACCTCGATCATGTCGAACACTGGCGACAAGAAGAACGGTGCGTCTGATCCTCGATTGGCGCTCAAATTGCAGCGCCAAGGCGATCCCGATCCGAATGATCGTCAGTCGGTCATCGACAACATGGTGAACATCTGGAAGTGGATCTCTGGTTCGACCTACGACGCGGCGGAGAGCCTTCGTCAGATCGAGGCGTCGGTTGATCGCTCGATTCGGGTCGAGGGGACGAGCCGGCAGACGGCCGCGATCTTCGCAAGCCGCGATCGCACCGCTGCATTGCGCGGTGTGCGCACGCCGACCTTGGTGATCCATGGTCTGCAAGATCCGCTGGTCCGACCATCGGGCGGTCAGGCAACGGCTCGAGCGGTACCGGGCTCGCGGCTCATCATGTTCCCCGACATGGGCCACGACCTGCCACCAACTCGCTGGGCCGAGATGGCAGAGGAAATCCGCCGCAACGCGGATCGGGCAGCGCTGCCAGCCTGAACCATATGGAGGGGATTGCTGCAACGATCGAGGCGCTCGATGCTTCGCTGGTCGGCGATGCACTTGGCCGTCCCGGTGCGCTGCGTGCCGTGACAGCGAGTCGTATTGGCACGGGCCAAGTGGCGATGAGTCTGCGACTCGACCTCGAGTGGCTGGAGGGGACTGATGCCGAGGCACCCGACACGGTGATCGCCAAGATCCCTGCTCCCGAACCGCAGAGCCGAGAGGCGGCTCGATTGATGCGGACCTATCACTTAGAGGTCGGGTTCTATCGCGACATTTCGCCCCTGGTCTCGGTGCCGCACCCGCAGGTGCTGCATGCGGCGATCGATGACGCAAGCGGTGATTTCACCTTGTTGATGGCAACGGCCCCTGGCGAGGTTGGTGATCAGATCTCGGGGTGCACGTTGGCGCAGGCAACCGCCATGGTCGATGCAGCTGTTGGACTGCATGCGCCGACGTGGGATCGCGTGGATGCGCTCGGTTCGTTGCCATGGCTTGGGCGGCCCGAACCTGCGGCGATCGCCATGCGCGTCGGGGCGTACGGCATGTTGTTGCCGGGCTTTCAGCAGCGATTCGCTGACCGTTTGTCAGCCGAGGTGATGGAAGCAGCGGCATGGCTTGGCGGTCATCTCGGCGACGTGATTGCTGCGTATCGATCCCCGATGTGTCTCACCCACGGAGACTTCCGTCTCGACAACATGCTGTTCGTCGACACGGCGTCAGCGTCGGCAGTGACGGTGCTCGACTGGCAGACGGTCGGTTTCGGTCGTGGCGCAACCGACGTCGCGTATGCGCTCGGTTCGGGGCTTTTGGGTGAGGCTCGTCGAGGCGGTGAGGCGGCGCTGGTCGATCGCTATATCGATGGCTTGATGGCAGCCGGTGTTGATGTCGTTGCCGATGATGTTCGAATTGATTACCGACTCGGCGCCGTGTCGGGATTGGCAATGGCGGTGATTGCGTCACAGTTGGTGGCATCGACCGAGCGCGGTGATGAGATGTTTGCCGTGATGGCCGAACGTCACGTTGCGCAGATGGTCGACAATGATGTGTTCTCTCTGGTGTGAGGTGATGTGATGATCCACCCGTTCGATGACCTGCCATTGCACCAGTCGTCGGCGCCGTTGCTGCATGTCGATAGCGACTCTGCCGGCCTGTACGACCGGTATTTCTTCAATGGGTTCAGTGTCGACGGCGGGCTGATGTTTGCGGTGGCGCTCGGCGTGTATCCGAACCGTCAGGTGATGGACGCAGCGTTCTCGGTCGTTGTCGATGGCGTGCAACACAACTGCCGGTCGTCGCGGCGGTGTTCGACGGATCGCACGAACACCACGGTCGGGTCGATCAGCGTCGAGGTGCTCGAACCGATGCTCGCCCATCGGGTGGTGGTACGCGATCACCACGGCATTTCAGCTGATCTGACGATGCGTGCGGTCTCGCCGGTGATCGAAGAACCGACGTTCGTGCGTCGGGTCGAGGGGCGTCCGGTGATGGATTACACCCGCATCACCCAGTTCGGTGAATGGTCAGGATGGATCGAGATCGACGGCACCCGCGTCGAACTCGCTGACGAGGGTGTGATCGTCGGTTGCCGCGATCGTTCATGGGGTGTGCGCGGCGGCACCCGTGGACTGCCAGGTCCGGCGACGGTGCCACAGTTCCATTGGACGTGGGCACCGACGCTGTTCGACGACATCTGCACGCATCTCGCCGTGAACGATGATGCCGAGGGACGTTCGTGGCATCGAAGCGGTGCAGTCACCGAACGGTTCGCCGCGGGGGAGGGGAATCTCGATCGGGTTCTTGATGCCACCCGGGTGCATCGGCCCGATGACATGGTGAATGACATCATCTGGCGTTCTGGCACCCGATGGGCGGCATCGATGACGGCGCAGATCCGACCATGGCGGGCCGAGCCGATCGACGTGCGCTACGAGCCGTTCGCCCGGTTTCAGATGAGTGGGCTCGGCTACCTACATCCCGACTGGGATCACGGATCATGGCATGGTGATCTCGACGAGACGCGTGATGCGACCGTGCTTGCTGAGGTGAACCCGCTCGACCCGACGATGATCCACGTGCAGCATCTGTGTCGGGTGACGGCGGGGGAGCGCTCCGGAATCGGCGTGCTCGAACAGCTGGTGCTCGGACCACATGCACCGAGTGGCTTCGCCAGCGTCCTCGACGGTGCCACCTGAGTCGTCATGGCATGTGCCGGTTGGTATCGACGTTTCCCCTGCGTAACATCTGGTTCAGCTGATCGCCGCGGGGTGGAGCAGCTCGGTAGCTCGTCGGGCTCATAACCCGAAGGTCGCAGGTTCAAATCCTGCCCCCGCCACCAACTGATGCAAGGCCCTCCGGTTCGCCGGAGGGCCTTCGTCGTCGTTGGCGACGTAAGGCCTCAGCGCGGAGGCATGCGGATGGCACCGTCGAGGCGGATGTTCTGGCCGTTGAAGTAGCTGTTGCGCACCAGTTCGAGCACGAGCGACGCGTACTCCTCCGGCTTGCCGAGCCGCTTCGGGAACGGCACCGAATCATTCAGAACCTGGAACACCTTCTCGGGCAGTGCGTGCACCGGCGGGGTCGACATGATGCCGGGCATGATCGAGTTGAAGCGCACGCCTTGATCCATGAGGTCTCGGGCCATCGGCAAGATGAGACCGTTCACTCCGGCTTTGCACGATCCGTAGGCGACCTGACCCACCTGGGCATCTTCAGCCGCGATCGACGCCGTGAGTGTGATGACGCCACGCTCACCGTCTTCGAGAGGTTCGGCATGTTCCACCATGCCGAGCGCCGAGATCGATGCCATCCGGTAGCTCGCCACCAAGATGCCCATTGCCGAGAACGCATAGTCCTCGCTCGACATGCGGGTCCAGCCGCCAGTTGCGCGATCGCGACCAACGGTCTTGCCGCCCTTGGTGGTCATCGCACAGTGCACGAGAATGCGTTCCTGCCCGAACGCCGCACGTGCGTCGCTGAAGCCCTGCAGCGCGCTCTCCTCGCTCGTGATGTCAACCCGATGGAACATCCCGCCGATGTCGTCAGCGACGCGCTTGCCCTCAGCCTCGTTGATGTCGAACACGCTCACCAGAACGCCGTTGGCGGCGAGCGCCCGTGCAGTGGCCCGACCGAGGCCTGACGCGGCTCCGGTGACGATGGCGTGGGTGACTCCTTGTTCGATCTGCATGCGCTGAACGTAGCGACGGTGCCAGGCGTGCACGGAGGCGGAGACACGCCCACAGAGTTCTTCAAAGCGGTATAAGCGGATCCGCTTACATTGGATATCATCGGTTCCGTGGAATCACCTGAGGTCGCGCCAGTTCGCCTCACGTCGGCCCGTCTCAGAGAATTGCGCTTGGCGGCGGGCATGACCCAAGCGGCGCTTGCGCGCCGAGTCGGGCTACCGACCACGGTGATCAGCGCCTACGAGTGCGGGCGACGGCAACCGTCGCTCAAGGTCGCTGGGCGGATCATCGATGCCCTCGGGTACGACGTCCGGTTCGTGCGTCGTCTCGATCCGGTCGTGCAGGGACGCAAACTCGTGGACGTGCTCCTCCTGGCTGAAGCCCTTCCGTATCGGCCACGGCCTCTTGCGACGGCACGCCGATGAACCTCGTCGGACGCATCGTGGCGATCGCAGAGTCGCTCGATCGATCCCAGATCGAGTGGGCGCTTGGCGGTGCTCTCGCCCTCGCCTACGCGACTGAGGAGCCTCGGGCGACGCGAGATGTCGATGTCAATGTGTTCGTGCCATCGAGCGAGGTGGATCGGGTGTTTGCCGCAATGCCCGAGGGAGTCGCTCACGGACCTGCCGATCGTCGGGCAGTGCTGGCGACCGATCAAGTGAGGCTCTGGTGGGACGACACCCCGATCGACCTCTTTTTCGCGGCTGATGTCTTCCATCTCGAAGTGGCGACCCGGTGCGCTGAGGTTGAGTTCTCGGGTCGTCGGGTTCGGGTGCTGTGCCCGGAGGATCTCGCCGTCTTCAAGGCGATGTTCGATCGTCCGAAGGACTGGGTGGACATCGGTGAGATGGCCGCCTCCCGTGCTCTCGACCGCGCCATTGCTGCCGAGCGTCTGCAGGCGTTGATCGGTGATGACTCGCGGGTGACCCGTCTCGCCGAAGGCGACTAGGGATTGACGACCAGTGTTGAACCCTTGCCGTCGGGCCGGCGGCTCACGACGATGCCAGGATGTAGTCGCTCCTTCATTGCCTCCACGTGCGTGATGGCTCCCACCATCCGACCACTGGCTCGCAATTGGTGCAACGTCTCGATGGCGTCATCGAGCGCACGAGGATCGAGCGATCCGAAGCCTTCGTCGATGAAGAGCGCCTCGATCCGTCGACCGCTCCCTGTGCCGCCGCGGCTGACGACGTCGGCGAGACCCAAGGCGAGCGCCAGCGATGCTTGGAACTGCTCACCACCCGACAGCGAGTTCGGTCGCCGTGGACGACCGGTGTGAGCGTCAAGAATCTCAAGGTCAAGACCTTGAGAGGTGCGACCGTCGCCAGAGGTCGACGACCGTTGAATGGTGTAGCGACTACCGGTCATCGAAGCAAGGTGAACCGAAGCGACCTGGGTCACGCGTTCGAGTTCACGGCCGAGCACCCACCGGCGCAGGCTGATCTTGTTGCCGACGGCTCCGCTACACACCGCGTAGGCCCGCCGTGCTGCATCGGCGCGGCCTCGCAGTGCTGACGACGACTCGCCAATGCGATCGTGCTCGGCAAGGGCAGTCTCAACCGACGCATGCGATCGCTCGACAATGGTTCGCTGCTCCGCAAGCGAGCGTGCGTGCTCTTGGGCCGCTTTCGCACGCTCGAGCAACGTCGTGACGTCGGGCCGTGCATCAGGAATACCCGCCGCCGCGAGCGTGTCGAGAGCGGACTGAGCGGAGAGTCGCTCCTGTTTGAGCGCATCGAGTTGTTCGAGTGCAGTGTGCTCGGCTGCCTCATCGATGAGGGCCGTGGTTGCCTCGTCAACGCTCTCAAATGGACTCTTGGAGAGCGCATCGTGCAACACGCCCTCGGCTGATTCTCGCCGTGACTGCGCACTGGTCAACGTCGTGTAGAGATCGTCGAGCCCCGTGATGAGCTGTTCCAGTTCGTCACAGGAGCGGGAGACAACCTCGAGTTGAGCCACATCGATCGCATCGGCCTCAGCCTGAGCGGCTTCGAGCGCTGCAGCGGTGCGGTCTCGGGTGGCGATGAGCCCGGGTTGTGCCCCTGCCGCACGGTGCGATGCGGTGGTGGTGTCGACAAGGTCCTTGTTGAGTTGCTCAATCCGCAGAGCGAGTTGACGTCGTTCAGCTATCGCCGCGTTGGTCGCTGCATATTCGGAGCGGTTGTCTGCGATGCGCAAGTCGAGCTCGCCGACCGATGTCTCGGCAAGATCACCGAGCGATGCGGTGAGGGCAGCGAGGCGGCGGTCGGCTTCATCAGCGTCGTGTCGGGCGGCTTCGCGGCGTTCGCGTGCTGAATTCACCTCATCGATCGAGACGACTGTTCCGCCATCGGCAGTGGCTGGAGCCGGGTGTTCGAGCGATCCGCAGACCATGCACGGTCCTCCAGGTGTCAGTCGCTCAGCAAGCCGCGGAGCCTCGGTCGCGACGTAGCGCTCCAAGGTGGTGTCGAACTCGGTATCAGCATGTGTCGCCGCTGCAAGCGCAGCGACACGATGCGATGCTGCAGCGTCACGCTCGATGATCGCAGTGCGAGCCATGATCAGGCGCTCGTGTTCGGTGTCGATTGCCGACGTGTCTGGAGCGAGTTCGGCGAGCACGGCAAGACGTTGCTCGTGTGTCTCGATGTCCAACGCGATGGCTGCCATGCGTTCGCCGGTCTCAAGCTGGATACGTTCGTTCTCAAGGACGGCTTGCACTGCTTGGTTGGCCTCGGTGGCAGCGTCCGCGGCGGCCGCGAGAGCTGCACGGTCGATGTCGAGTCGCGATCGCAGGGCGGCGTGTTGTCGACTCACCCCGATCGCTGTGAGATCGCCAATCTCGATGCCGGCAGACGCACCGATGTCGACGATCTGCTCGGTGCGAGCGTTCAGGTCATGTTGTGCGGCACCTTCGCTGGCGATGGCCTCCTCAAGTCGTGCTTGTGCAGTGACTACAGGGCGAGCGGAGCGTGAGGTGGCGGCGGCGCTGGCTGCGGCTACAACCTCAGGCTCGTCGGCTTCGAGCCGGGCCAGGGTTGTTCGGTGCCGTGCAGCATCGTCAAACCGGTGTGCTGCGGCGGTGGCCTCATCGCTGTGGCGTTGGGCGGTGGTCGCGTTGTTGTCGGCTTGTGTGGCATCCGTGTCGAGCTGTGCTCGCTCGCTATTTACGCCAGCAAGGACATCGTCGAGTCCGTCGCGCGGATGGTCGGCAAGCTCCGGTGCCTCCACCCCAAGTTGTGTGTACAGCTCGTGGAGTTGATCACGAGCGTTCGCGAGGTGATGTCGAAGTTGTTCGTCGACGGTGCCCACCTGTTGTGCAAGTTGATCGGACGTGGACTTGAGCTCTTTGACGACGCGCTCGTAGACCGCGCCACCGAATAATTGGCTCAGCAATTCTTCTCGTTGTTTTGAGTCGTCGAGCAGGAATCGAGCAACCTCACCTTGGGGCAGCAACATCACTCGCCGGAATTGCTCGGCATCAAGCCCGATGATCTCGTCGATGTGCGCATCGAACTCTCGGGCTTTCGTTGCCAGTGTGGTCGTGGAGCCGTCGCTCTCACGCCGGGTGAGGAGTTGTGAGGCCGACTGTGGTGTCGCTCCATGCCCGGTCTTTTTCGGTCGGAGGTAGCTCGGCGATCGTTCAGCGGTGTACTCGACTCCATCGACCTCGAAGGTGAACTTGGCGAACGTGTCAATTGACGACGTCGCGTGATGCGAACGGATGTCACCGCCGTCCTTTGATGGCATCTTGCCGAACAGCGCAAAGCTCATCGCGTCGAAGATGGTCGATTTGCCGGTTCCGGTGTCGCCGGTGACGACAAACAATCCGCGCGCCGCGAGCGAAGTGAAGTCGACCACGACCGAACCCGGGTAGGAGCCGAACGCAGCGAATGCAACAGCGATCGGTTTCACGCATCACCTCGCACAGCAGCAGTCACGGCGCCGGTCAGAATGTCGAGCAGCTCGCCAGTCGGTTCGGCTTGCTCGATGGTGCTCCAGAACTCCGTCACCGCGTCGATGGGCCGTAATTCGTGGATATCGATGTGTGGTCCATCAACCTGGGCTGGGCCGCCAGCAGGTTGGAGTCGAACCTCAACTACGTGGGGG
>JAPOJQ010000063.1 GCA_029978335.1 Actinomycetota bacterium | reverse complement strand
TACTACTACTTGAAGCCCGCCGGTGAGCAGGTCGACGAGTGGGACGAACTCCCCGAAGAGATGATGCGCACCTATGAGAAGCTCGGCATCCCCGAGGCGGAGCGCAAGTACCTCGCCGGTGTGACCGCTCAGTACGAGTCCGAGGTCGTGTACCACAAGAACCGCGAGGACCTCGAGGCTCAGGGCATCCTGTTCTGTGACATGGACACCGCCATGCGCGAGTACCCCGACATCGTCAAGAAGTACTTCGGTTCGGTGATCCCTCCGGGAGACAACAAGTTCGCTGCGCTCAACTCAGCGGTCTGGTCGGGTGGGTCGTTCATCTATGTTCCGCCCGGCGTCGTGTGCGAAATGCCCCTGCAGGCCTACTTCCGTATCAACTCGGAGAATGCAGGCCAATTCGAGCGCACGTTGATCATCGCTGATGAAGGCGCCCAGGTGCACTACATCGAAGGCTGCTCAGCGCCGGTGTACACCAGCGACTCGCTGCACTCGGCCGTGGTGGAGATCATCGTGAAGCCACATGCTCGTGTCACCTACACGACGATTCAGAACTGGTCACCGAACGTGTACAACCTCGTCACCAAGCGTGCACGGGTTGAAGCTCACGGCCACATGGAGTGGATTGACGGCAACATCGGCTCGAAGCTCACGATGAAGTACCCGGCCGTGTATCTCGTTGGCGAGGGTGCGACGGGTGAAGTGCTCTCGGTTGCCTACGCGGGCTCGGGGCAGCACCAAGATGCCGGCGCCAAGATGGTGCATGCTGCGCCCAACACCACCTCGAAGATCGTGTCGAAGTCGATCTCCAAAGACGGCGGTATCACCACCTACCGCGGCCTCGTCAAGGTTGACGAGGGCGCATACGGCTGCAAGAGCCATGTGCAATGCGACGCCTTGATCCTCGATGAGGATTCGGTGTCGAAGACGCTGCCGTACATGGAGATGGGGGAGCGCGACGCCGAGATCGGCCACGAGGCCACGGTGTCAAAGATTGCCGATGAGCAAATTTTCTACCTCATGAGCCGAGGGCTCTCTGAGGAGCAGGCGATGTCGATGGTCGTCAACGGGTTCATTGAGCCGATCACCAGGACGCTCCCGATGGAGTACGCCGTCGAGTGGTCAAGGCTCATTGAGTTGCAGATGGAGGGTTCGGTCGGCTGACCGAACCCGAGTTGGTCACTCGTTCTAGGCTGTTCTCATGCCGATGCGGATCGAGTGCAAACACTTCGAGTCGCGCTCGTATCCGAACGGCGACACGGTCAGGAAGTGCAACCTCGACCTCGCTCCCGAGGCGCCGTGGCGTTGCCCTACTGAGTGTCCGAAGTACGAACGCAGGCTGGCCGATGCCGCCTGGACACACGGATCGCTCGTCGTGCCGCCGACGCCTCCTGAACCAGGCGGACTCGACGACGGCTCTGCGGCGGCGGTGCTTGACGAAGCCGAAGACATTTTGAACGCCGTCGGGAAGAGTGTGCTTGCCGAGTTTGAGGCAGAGCAGCGGGAGCGCCGCAGTAGTGGATTCCGACGGTTCTTGCGTCGTTTCCGTGACGATGAGATCTGACGCTCCGGGCGAATTTCCACTACGCCGGTAGTAGAATTTCTGCCGTGCTTCCCCTAGCCGATCTCGTGTTGCCAACCGCTGACGAAGAGATCTGGCGGTACAGCCGCATCGATCAACTCGACCCCGGATCATTCACCGCAAGCCACCCCCGCACAGTGGTCTCCGGTGGTGCCGGCGCCACGATCACCAGCGACCGGGTGGACGACATTGTCGAACCTGACGTCTTCGCGCAGTACAACACCGAGTATCAGACGACCACCGTCATCGACGTGCCAAACGGCGCCATGGTGGCCGAACCAATCGTCATCGACCACCATACGGTCGCCGGCTCCGCGGCATTTCCCCGCACCGTCGTCCGCGTTGGCGAGGGAGCCCAATGCACTGTGGTCGAACGATTCACCTCGGAGGCCCATGCGGCATCCTTGACGGTGCCGGTCGTGGCGATCGAGGCTGCGCAGGCAGCGAACGTGTCGTATCTCGCAGTGAACGACGTCGACACCGTTGCGTGGCAGATCGGCCATCAGATCCTCACGGGTCATCGTGACAGCACGATCAACATCTCGACGGTCACACTTGGTGGCCACTACACCCGTGTTCGCACCGAATCACGTTCAGCTGGTCAAGGTGCGTCACTGCGACAGGTTGCGCTCTACTTCGCAGCAGGCGATCAAATGCACGACTTTCGGGTCCATCAAGACCACGACGCGCCACACACGAACAGCGACTTGTTGTTCAAGGGCGCGGTGCAAGATCGAGCCCGCAGTGTCTACACCGGTCTGATCAGCATCCGTGAGCACGCCAAAGGCACCGAAGCGAATCAAACCAACAGAAACTTGACCCTCAGCGAAGGCGCATGGGCCGAGAGCGTGCCGAATCTCGACATTCGCAATAACGACGTTCGATGCAGTCACGCATCAACCGTCGGACCGATTGACCCGGAGCAACGCTTCTACCTCGAAAGCCGAGGCCTGCAGCCCGAGATCGCCGAGAGACTTGTCGTGCTCGGCTTCTTCGACGAAGTGCTGTCCCAGTTGCCGGCGCTCGAACTGGTCAACGAACTGCGCACACGCGTCGCCACACGACTCTCCATCGGAGGTGCACGATGAACCCGATCTGTCGACTCGACGATCTCGCCGAGGCTCGAGCCCAGCGCTTCGTCATTGACGGGCGGCCTATTGCTGTCGTTCGCCTCGGTGACACGGTGCACGCCATCGACGACACCTGCAGCCACGCCAAGGTCTCGCTCGCCGACGGCGAAGTGTGGCCAGAGGCGTGCACGCTCGAGTGCCCAAAGCACGGCAGCGCATTTAGCCTCACCACTGGTACGCCCGACACGCTCCCGGCCACCATGCCCGTCGCGGTGCATTCGGTGAGCGTCGTTGATGGCAATGTGCACATTGAGGTGACGTCGTGACCGTGCTCTCGATCAGCGGACTACGCGCCGAAATCGCCAGCACTGGCACTGAAATCTTGCGTGGGATCGACCTCGAAGTCGCCAGCGGTGAAGTTCATGCGGTGATGGGGCCGAACGGTGCCGGCAAGAGCACGCTGTCAGCAGTGCTCATGGGCAAACCCGGTTATCGGGTCACCGCCGGATCCGTCACGCTTGACGGCGTCGACATGCTCGCCCTCCCGACATGGGAACGCGCCGTTGCGGGTCTGCACCTCGTGATGCAGTATCCGACCGAAGTACCCGGCGTCGCGCTCGATGACGTGCTCACCGAGGCGTTGAAGAGCCGTGGACGCGCTACCGAGGGACTGAACGCCGATCTTTCAGCAGAAGCCGAGCGGATCGGGTTTGAGGAGCGGTTCTTGCATCGGCCACTCAACGTTGACCTTTCCGGTGGCGAAAAGAAGCGCAATGAAACGCTGCAACTCGCGGTGCTTCGGCCCCGCATCGCCATCCTCGACGAACTCGACTCCGGACTCGACATCGATGCGCTACGCGACTGCTCACGACGAGTCGAGGATCTCTCAAACGACGCGGAGAATCCACTTGGCGTACTGGCGATCACCCACTACAACCGTCTGTTGACCGAGTTGCGTCCCGACCATGTGCACATCTTGGTGAAGGGCCAGATCGTGTCGTCTGGGGGAGCCGAGTTGGCGACGGTGCTCGAAACCGATGGCTACGCAGCGTTCACCGGTCAGGACGACGAGCCCGCACCATCGGGTTCGTCGCTCGATGACTTGTTTCGAATCTGACGCCGCTCATCGAGCGTCAGCATGATCTGGCGTGCCGTGTCATCAGAGATCATCGACCACGCCGCGATCTCTGCGCGTGTTCTCATGCAACCCGAACACCATTCATCAACGGGGTCCAAAGTGCAGACCTTGTTGCATGGACTGATCGTTGCCATCCGATCGGAGGGTACCGCTGGTGACTGAGTAGCGTTCGACTGTGCCCGATCCCGCTGCCGTTGCCGCTACTCACCGACCATTTCCAGGAATGCGAGTGGTGGCGGGAGGATTCCTCATCCTCACCACCGGGGCTGGTCTCGGGTTCTACGGCCTCGCGGTGTATCTCAACGCCCTCAGCAAGGAGAAGGGCTGGGATGTCGGAGCGCTGTCGCTCGGTACCACGGTCTTCTTTGTCGTGTCCGGATTCACCGGCCTTGCCGTAGCGCGGATGATCGCCCGGCGCGATGCCAGACGAGCGGTGCTCCTCGGCGCCGTCGTTGGGGCAGTCGCATTGCTGCTGCTCGGACGGGTGACCGCGATCTGGCAGTTGTATCTCGTCTACGCCCTCTACGGCGTGGGCTTCTCCGCCGCCGGACTCGTCACCGTGACCACCGTCGTCACTCGTTGGTATCACCGTCGTCGGGCCATGGCGATCTCGGTCGCATCCACCGGGTTGTCGTTCGGAGGGGTCGCGCTCACCCCGGCGATGAAGTGGTTCGTGGACGACCAGGGCATGGCTGGAGCGACACCGTGGCTTGCATTGATCTTCCTATTCGGCTGTGCGTTGCCCGGCTGGTTTTTGTTGCGCAGCGATCCGGCGGAGCTCGGATTCCTGCCCGACGGCGAACGCGCCGTGGTCGGCAGCGCACCTCCACTGCTCTCGGGCACTCCGTATCAGGTGGCGTTAAAGAGCCGCTTCTTCTTCACCGTCTCGCTCGGCTATGTGCTGTCGCTCGGCTCGCAGGTCGGTGGCATTCAGCAACTCGTGAAACTTGCTGAGGAACGTACGACGGCGTCAACGGCCGCATTTGCCACGCTGGCGTTGGCGATCACGTCGATCGTGGCTCGCCTGCTCGGTGGCAAGGTGTTCCCCAAGTATCCGCTCGCCCGCGTCATCACGGTGTTGTCGTTCTTCCAGATGATCGCCTTGGTTGGTATGGGCCTGTCGCACTCAGCCGTGCTGCTGTTTGCTTTCATCATCTTGTTCGGTGCGACCGTCGGCAACATCTTGATGATGCAGCCGCTGCTCATTGCGGAGCGCTTCGGAGTGCGTGAGTACCCCCGACTGTTCAGCCGAACCCAATTCGTCTCATTGTTCGGCACTGCAGGAGGCCCCTGGTTGCTCGGCTGGCTCCACGACGTGGCAGGTGGTTACGAGACCGCCTATGTGGTGGCTGGAGGGATGTCACTCGCTGGCGTGGTCGTCTTCACCATCGGTGGGCCGGCCGAAAACACCAGCGACCACACCGACGGATCGATTGCAACTCAGTCCACTGGGCGTTAGCGCTGGGTGCCGACCTTCAGGTCCTTGAAGGGGGTGTTGGTGTCCACGTTGATATCGCGTGGGAGACCGAGCACACGGTCACCGATGATGTTGCGCTGAATCTCATCGGTGCCACCGGCGATGCCGGATTGAAGAGAATTGAGCATGGTGAGGTTCAACTGCTCCTCGGCCGAACCGCTGGTTTCCCACGCAATGCTGGCTGGCCCAGCAATGTTCTGCGCGATCTCACGGAACCGGCGAGCGATGATCGATCCATACAACTTGCCGAGTGATCCACCGGGACCGGGTGCCTTGCCGGCCTTCATCTCGGCACGGTTCCGCATTGCGACCATCGATTTCGTGGTCTCCATTGCATAGATCTGCATGAGTTCGTCCCTCACCACGGGATCGCTGAGCGCTCCAGACTTTTCAGCCCACTTCACCAAGATGTCGTACATCGGTTGAGCGATCTTTCCGGCGCCGAGCGAACCAATCGCCACCCGCTCGTACATCAACATGGCGGTCGCCTGGCGCCAGCCGTTGTTCATCTCTCCGAGCAGATTGTCGGCCGGGATTCGCACATCGGTGAAGAACACCTCGTTGAAGTGCTTGCCACCATCAATCTGGTGGATCGGCCGAATCTCAACACCAGGGCTCTTCAAGTCGACAATGAACATCGAGATACCAGCGTGCTTGACCTGTTCGGGGTCGGTGCGGGCGATGATGACGCCGTAGTCGGAGACGTGAGCGAGCGTCGTCCATACCTTTTGGCCGTTGAGCACCCACTCATCGCCGTCACGCTCGGCCTTGGTCTGCAGGCTCGCCACATCGCTACCGGCGCCGGGCTCAGAAAACATCTGGCACCAGACGGTGCGAGCAGCGATGTTGTCGGGCATGAAGCGCCGCTTTTGTTCATCGGTGCCGAACTCATTGAGCACCGGTAGGCACATGCCGTGGCTGATGACCAGTTCGCCGGTCATCTGGGGAAACTCTTGTGCCACCTGTCGGTAGATCCGCTCGTGTTCAAGCGTCAGACCAGCGCCGCCGTACTCCGCTGGGAAGGGAATTCCGGCGAGCCCGGCTTCGGCAAGGCGCCCCTGGAAGGCTCGTGCTGCCTCGAGGTCGCGCCCTTTCCCCGACGTTGTGTTGGCAGACAGAAAGTCGCGCACTCGAGTAGCGAATTGCTGGGACTCTTCGGGGGACAACGTCGTCGACATGAGGGATCCGTTCGTATGCGGATTGAATGTAGTAACGGTGTCACAGACGAGGCACTCGGGTCGAATCCAGATCACTCCTCGATGGCCTCAAGTAACGTCGCCGTCGTGTTCGTTGATGAGGGATCGCGTCTTGTAGCAGACGTTCAATTTGTTGATTTCGCCGAAGCCTTTGAGTTCGTGTCGCGGGTCGCAGCGGTTGCGGAGGCAGCGTGCCATCACCCCGACATCGAGATTCGTTGGAACCGTGTTCGTCTATCGCTCTCGACTCACGATGCCGGGGATGTGGTGACGGAACAAGACCGTGCGTTGGCACACGTCATTGAGGAGCTGTTGTCGTGACTGTTGATCGTCATCCAAATGTCCAACGCGTCGTTGACGCAGCACATGCTCTTGGGTTGGAAGTCGAACCTCGCTCATTTCCCGACGGCACACGAACAGCACAGGAAGCGGCTGATGCCATCGGCGTGGCGCTCGGGCAGATCGTGAAGAGCCTGATCTTCGGGGTCGATGGCGAGTTGGTGCTCGCCTACGTCAGTGGGGCGAACCAACTCGATGAGTCGAAACTCGCCCAGGCTGCTGGTGGGCTCACCTGTCAGCGGGTCGACGCTGATGCGGTTCGCAAGGCGACCGGATTTCCAATCGGTGGCGTGCCGCCGTTTGGTTTGGAAACCCAACTGAGAATTTTCGTCGACCCCGACCTCCTCAAGTTCGACGAGGTGTGGGCCGCTGCTGGTACTTGGCACGACGTATTCCCGATTGACCCGAGAGTTCTGCAGAGTGTCACGAATGGCGTCGTGGTCGAACTGAGGCGAACGCCGTGATGCCCCTGTTGGTGAACCGGCTGTTGTTCGGTCTCGCCCTTGGCGTCATCAGTCGAGTGTGGATGAGACTCATCTCGAATGAGCCAGAGTTCTCATGTGGTGGGACAGTTGTCGTGGTTGGGGTATTCGTGTTGTCTGGGCTTGGAACCGGCATCAGCTAGATGATGTCTGCTGGAGGTCGAACGAGAGACGTAGTCGGTAGAGGGGTTGGTCTACTCATGCTTCTCCCATCGTTCGGTGCCGCAGGCGCCCAGATAATGCCGGGTGTCATCCTTGGCTCGCTGTCGCTTCATAGGAACACCTGGAATCCTTGGATTCGGATTTTGTTCGGGCTTCTGGCGCTGGTTCAGCCTGTAGGCATCGTCGTCGAGGAACTGTTGGCTGATGTCAGTCTCTGGCGTGTCGTGGGCCTGCTCATGTTCATGGCGACTTACGTCGCGCTTGTTCTCATGACGGCACCGATTTTCCGCCGACGGAATGTGGGCGCGTCATCGATTCCGATGAACCTCGGTCGCTGAGATGCGTCTCGGAAGTCCGTTCGCCCTGAATGTTGGGGATCGTTGTTCACGGTCCCAGCGCGACACTGGCATACCCCGGTGTCCAACCAATGGCGTGCCGCCTTTGGGTTTGGCAACTCAACTGAGAATCTTCATTGACCCGGATTTGATGCAATACGACGAGGTATGGGCGGCCGCTGGCACCTGGAACGATGTTTTTGCGGTGTCGCCAAGAGAACTCGCGACTGCAAC
>JAPOJQ010000096.1 GCA_029978335.1 Actinomycetota bacterium | reverse complement strand
GACGGTTGCTGTGTCGACGACGGTTGCTGTGTCGACGACGGTTGCTGTGTCGACGACGGTTGCTGTGTCGACGACGGTTCCGTCCACGTCGGTTGCACCAACACTTGCCGTTCTTGAAGCGCTGCCCCAGGCGGTGCTGTCCACATCGCCGATGTACCTCGGAGGAACGATCGCTGCGACCTACACCGGATTCAGTCCAGGTGAGACGGTGCAACTCGTCATTGCGTCCACACCGCTTGTCATCGGGACTGCTGTGGCGAATGAGTCGGGTTCAGTGACCGTCAGCGGGGAACTTCCATTGACCATTGGTGTGGGCGAACACACCGTTGCGTTGTATGCGCCATCAAGTGGTACCGGTTTCCGCCAGACCGTGACGACCAGCGCAGCGACTCTGCCGGCGACCGGTTCGAACGCGGTGTTCCCGTTGGGCGTCGGCGCGGTGTTGTGCATCATTGGGGTGGGGATGATGGCAACCAGGCGGGATCCGATAGGGACAGGCCGCCGATAGCGCATCGCTCGGCGATAGATGCTCTGCCGCCCGGTCCGTCTCGGGGTCGGTCCGAACGTATCATCAACACCCGGTTCACAAGGCGGAAACGTGCCGAGCTCCAAATGCCTGAGGGTCAGCACCCGCTGAAGGCACGTTCAGCCGAGAAGGGGGCGTAGCTCCACCCGACGGTTACATGCGCGCGAGGCCTCCTCAGCGAGCCGTTCGGCCTCGTCACCACTGTCGACCTGGATGAGCCAGCATCCTGAGATCCACTCATCGCCGAAATGATGCGCACCGGGCCGAACGAGAACCGACGCCGTTCGAGCGTCGATGACGGTCGCTGTGGATGGATCCCCGAGTCCGAAGGCAGCGATCCAGTTGCCATTCGCCTGCAGCCCAGAGTTGAACGCGTCGATCGCTGCATACTCGTCGGCCGTGGCTGAACCACTGGTGCTGTCGATTACCGAGATGAGAAAACGCATCGATCCTCCTCGCGCGTGATGGTCGCCGAATCGTAGGGGTATGGCGGCGCCGCCTAGCGTCGGGAGGGTGAGCACGACGTCAGAACTGTCAGAGATTGATGCCCTCATCGATGAGTTGTTGCGCGACCATCCATTGCCGGCAACTCCGATGACGGAGTTCCTCGGCGCACAGTTCGATCGAGGCCTTGCCTGGGTGCACTTCCCACATGGTCTTGGAGGACTTGGCCTGTCGCCGAAGCATCAACCGCACATCAACGCACGTCTGTTCTCCGCCGGCGCTGCCAACCCGTTCATGCTCAACCCGATGGGATACGGCATGTGCGGTCCAACGGTCGTCGAGTGGGGAAGCACCGAGCAGAAGCAGCGCTATCTGCGTCCGCTGTTTACCGCGCAGGAGATGTGGTGTCAGTTGTTCTCAGAGCCCGGAGCAGGATCCGACGTTGCCGGACTATCGATGACGGCAGTTCGTGACGGCGATGAATGGATTCTCAACGGCCAAAAAGTGTGGACCTCGCTCGCTCATCTCGCCCGGTGGGGCCTGGTGATCGTGCGGACCGACCCGAACGCCGTCAAGCACGCGGGAATCACGGCTTTTGTGGTCGATATGCATGCCCCAGGTGTCGAAGTACGACCGCTGCGCCAGATGACGGGCAGCGCCGAATTCAACGAGGTGTATTTCACCGACGTGCGCGTACCTGCAGCGGAAATGCTGGGTTCGCCTGGCGAGGGATGGCGGGTCAGCCTCACCACCTTGATGAATGAGCGCACCGCAATTGGCGGCTCAACACCGCCGCGAGGTTCGGGCCCAATTGCCTCGGCCGTCGCGTTGTATGCGGATCTGCCGCTCGATCAGCAGGCGGCGTATCGGGATCGTCTGATGCAGTTGTGGTGCGAAGCCGAAGCGATCCGATTGAACAACCTCCGGGCCTCGGCGAACCGGCGAATGGGAAGCCCTGGTCCTGAGGGATCGATCGGCAAGATGGCAGGCGCTGAGCACAACATCCGGGTTCAAGAGTTCTGTATGGACCTCATGGGTGCTGAGGCAATGCTGTACGGCGACTACGCGAGCGGTGGGGTCGGAACTGGCTCGCTTGCCGACATCGCGAAGGTGGCGTTTCTCCGCAGTCGTGCCAACACGATTGAAGGCGGCACAGCAGAGATCATGCGCAACATCCTCGGCGAGCGAGTGCTGGGGCTTCCAGGCGACGTGCGAGTCGACCGCGACCGTCCGTGGAAAGACGTGCCGCGCAGCTGAGCGGCGCGCGATCAGGCCGGTCCGAATCGGCTCGTCAGCACAGGTGTGCCGGGTGGATCCTCGGCCCATGGCGCGCTCGTACCCCATGTGTCACCAAACACGAGGTCACACATCGGCCTGCGTCGCACCGGCCCGTGTGCGCCAGCAGGGCGGCCGAGCGTGATCGTTGCCGACAGAGCGACCTCGTCAGGCAACTCGAGCAGCGATCGAAGTTGCGGCTCAACCAGCCCTTGAAAGCCGGTCAACACGCCTCCGTAGCCGAGGCCTCGCGCGGCGAGGAGCAGGTTTTGACATGCGGGATACACGCTGGCTCCTTCGCTGGGCGACGGTTCGCGATATCGGATGAGACACGCGAGAACGAGCACCGGCACCGTTTCGAAGTGGTCGACATACTCCTGCATGGTGCGAGCCATGCGTGCTTTGGGAGAGTGATCAATGGTGCCCGAACCATTGTCGTAGCCGTCGTTGGCGCGCTTTGCCGCCCACAGCTTCCGGGCGCCGTCACCAATGAGGGCCTTCACCGCTGCTGAGCGTTCGCTATCGGCGAAGACCATGAAACGGAACGGTTGGCGATTGGAGCCAGATGGCGCCCGCGTTGCTGCAAACAACATGTCGCGTAGCGCGTCGGAGGGAATGGGTTCAGCGGTGTAGCGACGTATCGCCCGGGTGGTGGCGAGTGCGGTGAGCACATCAGGAATGTGGCTTGGTGGAACGGCGGCCATGGCCCATCGTCGCACCCAACTCGGGTCCGGTGTCGTGTCGGCCGACACGACACCTTTGTGCTGCTGGTGTTGGCATCTGGCGTCGATCGTGGAACGCTTGGGGCATGGCTGACCGTTCGTCGAATATCCGCCGCCTTCGCGATGGTCTCTTCGACGTGCTCATCGTCGGCGGTGGCATCAACGGCGCGGTCTCGGCGGCATCGCTTGCTGGACGTGGTGCATCGGTAGCGCTCGTCGATCGCGCCGACTTTGGTTCGTTCACATCGCAGGAATCGTCGAACCTGGTGTGGGGTGGATTCAAATACCTCGAGAACTATGAACTCCCGCTGGTATTCGGACTGTGTCGTTCCCGTAACCGCTTGATGCGTGCCTACCCCGACAACGTGCGCGAGATCGGGTTTTTGGCAGCCCTTGATGAGACAGCGCCCTATCGACCGTGGTTCGCCGGTCTTGGCGCCGCCGCATATTGGGCAATCGGGCAGTTTGGGACCCGGCCCCCCAAGCTGTTCTCCAAGGAGCGGCTGAGCGCCGCCGAACCTGCAGTTCGTACCGATACTGCGCGCGGGGCCATCCAGTATCAGGACGCCTACCTCATCGACAACGACTCCCGGTTTGTGTTCTCGTTCATCCGATCAGCGATTGAGGCCGGCGCAGCAGCAGCCAATTACGTGGCACTGGTCAACGCTGAGCGCAGTGGTGACCGCTGGGTCGCAACGTTGCGCGACACCGACACCGGTGATGAATTCACGACCTCGGCTCGGGTCATCGTGAACGCAGCCGGCCCCTTCGTCGACGGATTGAACGCCGAGTGGGGGATTGAGACCGACCATCGGATCGTGTACTCCAAAGGCATTCACCTCGTGGTGCCGCGATTGACCACCACCGATCACGATCGAGTACTCGCCTTCTTCGACGACACACAACGGTTGTTCTATGTGATCCCGATGGGTCGGCGATCGGTGATCGGGACCACCGACACGCGAGTGGATGACGCGTTCACCAAGGTCGATGACATTGACCGGGATTTTTTGATCGCTCAGATCAATGCACGGATGAACCTCGAACGACCGCTCAGTACCGATGATGTGATCGCTGAGCGGTCAGGCGTGCGGCCACTGGTGGTGCAGCGTCCTAAGGGCCGCAAAAGGGACAAGGACTGGACCCAGGTCGACTGGACATCGCTCAGTCGCAAACATGAGATTGAACGAGACGACGAGCGAGCCGTCGTCACCGTGTTTGGCGGCAAACTCACCGACTGCCTCAACGTTGGTGAAGAAGTCGCCGCTGAGGTCGAACGCCTTGGGGTGCCGTTGGAAAAAGACCTCGGCAACTGGTTTGGTGAACCGGCACGTGCAACACGTGATGAATTCTTCCGTCAGGCACGACTGATGAAGCTCGACGCGATGCGCTCAAAACCCGACACCGAGCCGCTCTCGATCCGTTTGTGGCGCCGTTACGGCCGACGGGCCTTCGACATGTTGGAAGCGATCCGCGACGACCCGGCAATGGCCACCGACGTACTCGAGCCCGCCGACTACCTCCGCGTCGAGCTGCACAACGCTGCCGAACACGAGATGATCGTGCGTCTCGAGGACTTCATGAGACGGCGGTCCAAGATCGACCTCGTGGTGCCTGAATCAGATGTCCGTTCTGCGCCTGGTCTTCGTGAGGTGGCAGAGATCTTGTTCGGCGATGACGCCGAACGCCG
>JAPOJQ010000068.1 GCA_029978335.1 Actinomycetota bacterium | reverse complement strand
GGCAACAAGCCCGGCGTGGTCGGTCGTCGACATGATCACTCCTCGTGACATACGTGCGACAGGTCTGAATAAACCCGCGCGACGTCCGGCGGACGTCGTGAATTCCGGTGAAGATACCAGAGGCCGCGTGGGCGAGGTGACGCCCTGCTCAGGTCAGCTGCGCGGCACCTTTGACCATGGGAGGTCCTTATCAACCCGGGGCTCGCCCGGCAGGCCAAGCACCTGTTCGCCGATGATGTTCTTCAGAATCTCAGAAGTGCCACCTTCGATCGAATTGGCACGGACCCTCAAGAACGCATACTGCGGGCTCTTATTTGACCCAGTGGCGTCGAGTTCCGTCGGACGACGGAAGGTGTAGTCGTAACCCACCAAGCCATCTGCTCCCAGGAGATCAATGCAGAAGTCATAGAGCTCTTTGTTGAGGTTGGCGAACTCAAGTTTGGCGACAGAGCCCTCTGGGCCTGGGTTTCCAACCTTTGCGGCTTCAGCTGCGCGAAGGTTGGTGAGGCGACCAACTTCTGCACGCACCCACAACTGCATCAGCCGATCACGACGGACTGCTGACCGCTCGGAGTCATCGAGATCGCGCCAGATACGAACCGCATCGTTGGCAGCAGCGCCCCGCTGAGGCTTGCCGCCACCCGCAGAGCCGCCACCGATCGCGGTGCGCTCATTCATCAGGGTCGTCAGAGCGGCGCGCCAACCCTCGCCTTCGGCACCGATGCGCTGATCATCGGGAATGCGAGCGTCGGTCATGTAGACCTCGTTGAACTCCGCTTCGCCAGTGATCTGACGGAGCGGGCGCACCTCAACACCTTCGGAGTGCATGTCAACCGCGAAGTAGGTCATTCCTTTGTGCTTCGGGGCCTCAGGATCAGTACGGGTGACGAGCATGCCCCAGTCGGCGAGGTGCGCAAGCGTGTTCCACACCTTCTGACCATTCACGATCCACTCGTCGCCATCACGCACCGCCCGTGTCGCGAGTCCGGCGAAGTCGGATCCTGCACCCGGCTCTGAGAACAACTGACACCACTTTTCCTCACCGGTGAACATTGGGCGGAGGAACCGGCGCTTTTGCTCGTCGGAGCCATGGGTCACAATCGTCGGCCCGGCAAGCGCCATGAAGAACGAGGTCGGGTCTGCCGGGCCAGCGCCCGCTTCACGCAAACGCTTCTCGACCAATCGATTCAGATCAGGTCGAACACCGAGGCCACCGAAACCTGCCGGAAAATGCACCCATGCCAGTCCAGCGTCATATCGCGCTCCTCGGAAGGCAATCGGGTCAGTGGTCGATGGATCATGCTCGGCCAGCAGCGCGTCGATGGCGGCGTTTACAGTCTGAGTCTGGGTGTCGATGCTCACCTCAACAGTTTCACAGACAGGGCGGCTCGTGACCACATCGGATAGCCCGACAGCGAGCGGTGTGGAACGGCCGCCATGCTGGCAGACTGTGTCCCGCACATGGTGGGCGTAGCTCAGGTGGTTAGAGCGTCAGGTTGTGGCCCTGAAGGCCGGGGGTTCAAGTCCCCTCGCTCACCCCAGTGCCCGGGCAGTTGGGTGGCGGGTTTCCGCTGCCTACACTGCCCGGGCTTTTACCGCCTCTAGCTCAATGGCAGAGCAGTGGACTCTTAATCCATTGGTTCTGGGTTCGAATCCCAGGGGGCGGACACGGTGACGGCGAGTGGGTGGTCTCAGACGAAGACCATCCCGCCGTCGACCATGATCGACTGACCGGTGATGGCGGCTGAACCTTCGGCTGCCAGCAGCACGGCAAGTGGACCACATTCATCCGGCGAGAGATATCTGCCGATAGCGATCCGACTGAGCATCGTCGCGTGCACAGCGTCGGGCGTCACCCCCGAAGCAGCGGCCTGCTCACGCTCGAGCGTTTCGCTCATGTCGGTCTGCACGAGTCCAGGACACAGCGCGTTGACGGTGATGCCGGACGGGGCATATTCGAGCGCGAGACACCTCGTCATGCCGACAATCGCGTGTTTCGACATGTTGTACACCGCTTGATTTCTCGATGCCCACTTGCCCGCTGAGGACGCAATGTTGATGATGCGCCCGTAGCCACGCGCGACCATCTGGGGAAGAACGGCCTGACTGATGTGAAACGGGCCATCGACGTTGACCGCCATCACCCGACGAAACTCTTCAGGCGTGTAATCCTCAAACCGTCGCGAGATGTACACACCCGCACCGTTCACACAAATGTCGATGCCGCCGAGCAAGGCCGTGGCCTCCTCGACCGCTGCACGACATCCGTCTCGATCCGAGAGATCAGCCCGCAGCGCCGTGACCGAGCCGCCCTCAGCGCTGAGCATCGCTGACGCCGTCGCGAGCTTGTCTTCGTTGGTGCCCACGATGGCAACCGCAGCACCCTCAGCGATGAACGCCCGGGCAATAGCAAGGCCGATACCGCCATTGCCACCCGTCACCAGCGCCCGCCGACCCTGCAGCTTCATGAGCCAGCCATCGCCGTCACGATGCGTTCAATCATCGATGGTGACGTAGCGAAATTGAGGCGTACGAAACCAGATCCAGGTTCACCGAACTGCATTCCGGGGCTGAGATCCACGCCCCGCGACAAGAACAACTCACGAGGTTCATCGCCAGAGCCAATCGCTCGACAATCGAGCCACGCCAGATAGGTGGCCTCAGGCGGTTCGTACTTCACCTCCGGCAGGTGCGTGGCGAGCAGTTCCGACAGCCGATGGCGATTCTCATCGAGCACCTCCATCACCGCCGCTAACCATTCGTCCCCTTGCGTCCACGCCGCCACCGCCGCTTCGACACCGGCAACGTTGGCCGAACCAAACCAGTGATCGGGATAGGTACGCAACGACGACTCGAACCGCTCAATGCCGATGTGCATCACCGCCCATCGAAGTCCTGCAAGGTTGAACGCCTTCGACGACGACGTCACCGTCACCGTTCGAGCGGCGACATCATCGCCAAGTGAGGCGAACGGAATGTGATGATGCGGTTCGTAGACGAGGTCGGAGTGGATCTCATCGGAAATCACCACGAGGTCGAACTCCTCCGCGAGCGCTGCGATCCGCAACAACTCATCGCGGTCGAACACGTGCCCCGTCGGGTTGTGCGGATGACACAGAATGAGCGCTCGAGGACGCTCGGCACGCAGCGTTGTCTCCAGCGCGTCAAGATCGAACGGCGCCGCAACCAAGCGACGATCCATATCGCGCAACGTATGCAAGAAGGGGTGGTAGGCCGGCAGGTGCAACGCAATCGCGTCGCCAGGTTCGGTCAGCATCCCTACTGCAAGTCGCACTCCTTGCAACACGTCGGCGACATCGCGTACCCGCTCGACATCAGGCTCCCAGCCATAGCGCTGACCCATACGAACCACGAATTGCCGGGCAGCGGGCGATGGGCCGGTACCCCAATTCGGATACCCGAGTGCTCCATCGGCGAGCAACGTCGACAATCGTTCGGTGATCGCTGGAGCAACCGGAAAATCCATGTCGGCAACCCACGCCGCAAGGTGACCGGGACGCAGTTGCCACTTCACGCCCGGACGCGCCGCAAGGCGGTCCGGATCGAGGGAGCGAAGCCCAAACGGATCATTGGTCATGGCATCTCCCCCAGTTCGAGCCCGAACGACGCGGCACGGTCGCGCATGAACACCGGCACGCCCCAAGCGGCACCAGAGGCCGCTCGTTCATACGCCGGACCACCTTCCGCCCATTCATGACACGTGCCAATGTTCATCTTCCACGATTGGTCATCAGGGTCGCGTCCAAATCCCATTCGCAATGCAGGCTCATCGCCTTCGGGGATATCAAACGTACGCATCGACCAAGCGCATTGGACCGCAACAGGCCCCATCGCCAACAGCAGAGCAGTCGTGTGGGTACACCCACGAGGCCCCCCGAAGAGCTCGCGCACCCGATTGGAATAGCCACGGGCAATCGACACACCTTCGAGTTTGCGATAGTGCTCGGTAATGCCCGAGCACGTGGAGTGCGGGAACGTCTCGAATACCACACTCGCTTTTTCAATCATGAGGGTGGGAAACGCAACCTCTAGTTCAACCACCATGTGATGCACAGTGATCGGTTCCGGGTCGTGCGCGATATACAGCCCGGGTGGCTTCTGATCCCGAACCGCACCGCGGATGAGAATCCGATCAGCTGCGAGTCGGTAGGCACGCACCCGATACTCACGATCGTGAATCGGCACCAATTCGGTGTCGTCGGGAAGGATCCCATCATCGGCGAATCGGTCGGCGCGTACGTCCATGCGACGATGATCGCAGAGTCGTCGTACTGCGGCCGAACGAGACCAGTACCATCGACGACGTGGCAGACCAGCGGACAGCAATCGTGCTGGCCGATCAACGGTCCCCCGGCATCGCCGCCCTGGCATCTCTGGTGTCGACGGCTCTGTCATCGCGATCGGTCAATGTGGTGATGCCGACACTCGATGCGTTCACCCTCGCCATGTCCGCGGCCGAACGACGCGCCTATGACACCGAAACACCGATCCTCGATCCGTTGGTTGAAGCGTCGGCGGATGCCGTTCGACGGGCCCACGCCATCATCGTCATTGTCGACACGCCATCGAATGGGCTTCCTGCAGCCATCAAGGGCTGGATCGACCGTGTGCTCGTTCCCGGCGTTGCCTTCGTCCTTGATGAATCAACCCAGCGTGTTCGCCCCGCCCTCGGCCACGTTGCACTCCTCGCCGTGATCTCAATCGACGACCGGCCTCGACTGCGTCGTTGGTTCGAGCACGACAACGCGCGACGAGTGATCTTCAGGGCGCTCCGACTCGTTTGTGGAATACGAACGCGAACTCGTTCGATCCGGGTGCGCACCGATGCTCTCCGCGATGTACAAGTGCTCGGTGTCATTCAGCGCAAGGTGTCGACATGGTGACCTCATCGATCACCGTCGTCCAGTGCCACCCCGTGCCCGAGTCGTTCACCACGGCCGTCGCCGACCGGGTAAGAGCAGCGATCGAGGCAACCGGTCAATCACCGAACGTGCTCAACCTCTACCACGACAACGTCGACCTCGTATCGGCTGATGCAGCAACCGTTGCCGAACACCGAGAACTCCTGTCGAACACGACGACGCTCATCATCATCTACCCGACGTGGTGGAGCGCCCAGCCGGCCCTCTTACAGGCATGGTTTGATCGGGTATGGGCCCGTGCCAACACGGCCCCGCATCACTTTGCATCGATTCGCCAGATCATCGTGTGCACTACCCATGGTTCGCCGAAATGGCTGAACGCCCTCGAAGGTGAAAGCGGCAAGCGCACGGTGAGCCGCTATCTGCGATACCGATGCGCTCGAGGATGCCGTGTCACATGGATTGCCCTCTACGGCATGGACACTGTCGACGCCACCGGACGACAGCGTCACCTCGATGCCGTCGAACGGCGCGTTCGACGACGCCTCAGCCGCTGATAGCAACCGCCACCTGCGCAGCGACGAGTGCATTGTGTTCCGCTAAGGCCAAGTTCGCCGGAAGGCTTCGCCCAGCCGTCGCCATCGCAATCCGCTCCAGCACGAAAGGTGTCACGCCTGCGCCAACAACACCGGCAGCTGCACATTCGTCAAGAGCACGAGCGAGCACCTCATCGAGGTGCGCTGCGTCGAGTTCATCCTCTGAAGGAATCGGCACGGCGAGCAACATCCCGCTGTCGGGACGCGTTCGGGCCGACCATACCGCTGCAACCTGATCAGCGGACTCCACCCGATGCGGCACCGGCAGACCTGCCGACCGCGTGTAGAACGCGGGAAAATCGTCGCTCCGCCAGCCGAGCACCGGCACTCCTGCAGTTTCGAGATGCTCGAGCGTGCGGCCCAGATCAAGAAAGGCTTTCGCACCGGCGGAGACCGTCACCAACGGGCGCGTCGCAATGGCATCAAGGTCTGCGCTGACGTCCCAGGTGAGTTCAACCCCGCGGTGTACGCCACCAATGCCGCCAGTGGCGAATACCTTCACCCCAGCGAGATGGGCAAGAGCGAGCGCCGCCGACACCGTCGTCGCCCCGTACTCCCAGTTGAGCCCGACGGCCACAGGAATGTCGCGCTCGGCCATTTTGCGAGCCGGCCCACAGATCCGTTCGCGGTCATCACCATCGACACCGACGCGCGCCACACCATCGAGCACCGCCGTCACCGCCGGGACCGCGCCTGCGCTTCGCACCGCGTGTTCACAGCGCTCAAGCGCCTCGCGATTGGACGGCGACGGCAAACCCAGGTGCGAAAAGATCGTCGACTCGAGCGCAACGACCGCACGCCCAGCCGCTACGGCATCGCCAACCTCTGGTGACACCTCGACGCTGAGTGAACCGGTTGATGTGCGCATCAGGCAAGTGTGCCAGCCGGAACGAACCGCGAGACGACCTCGACATGATGAGTGCCAGGAAAGAGGTCGTGCACCTCCGCTCGCTCGATTTGATACCCAGCAGCGGTGAGCAACGCCGCATCACGGGCCATTGCTACTGGGTCACAACTCACCAACACCAATACCGCCGGGTGGCACCGCATCAATGCGCCGACCCCTGGTCGACCGAGTCCAGTTCTCGCCGGGTCTGCAATGACCACGTCAATCGGAGCGAGTGCTGCATCAGGCCGCCATTCGGCGACATCGGATCGAACCACCCTGGCAGCCGAGCCTCGCGAATCGAGATTGATGTGGGCATCAGCGATCGCCGAGCGTGAGCTCTCCACCACCGTGACCGTCTCCGCAGCGCGCCCAACGGTTGCCGCAAACAACCCAATGCCGCCGTATGCATCCAGTACGTGTCGCGCCGTCGCCAATTCAGGCGCGACCGCAAACACCGATTCCACCAGCAGCTGAGCCGCTTGTGGACCGCTCTGAAAAAACGAACCTGCCGAAACCACGAGGTCCACATCGCCCACCCGCTCGGTGATGCGCGCACTCGCGCCAATCACCGCATGCGACGAAAGTCCCTCCACCGACCCGAGTCGCGAATCCCAACGTGCCGACAGTTCTCCCGTGGCCACCGACCCTCGAAGACTGACCTCAAGACCAGGGGTGATCCTCAGACCTGCAAGCACGTGGCGAACGCCAGGCTCGATTACTTCGCACTCGCGGGCGTCAGCTGTTGCCGACGACGACGACTGGCGAAACGCAACCCGTCCGTTTTCGTCACCGACCACGCGGATCGACGTGCGGTAGGCGGTTCTGGTGACCGACCGCCCCATGGTGGGAACGAGTTCGAGGCGGGCCGTTCGACGCAAGGCCTCGGCGACGATGCCCGTCTTGAACTCGAGTTGTCGCTCATCGTTCACTTCGGCCCAATCACATCCACCACATCCGTGGCGTCGACTCGCGCACGACGCCTCGATCCGATCTGGACTCGGTTTCTCAATCGACACGACGTCAGCCCGCAGCCAGTCTCGTCGTGCCGCTGTGACACTTGCCCTCACCTGGTCACCGGGCACTCCACCCTTGATGAAGACGACGCGGCCATCGTCATGTCGGGCGAGTCCTTCACCGCCTGCGACATAGCGCTCAACCGTCACCCCTGTGAGCGCGTCGCCAGGTTCGGACATGACGACACGCTAGGCGACCACTCTCACACCACTAGGGTTCGCATCGTGACTCGACCGATTCAGATTGCTCCTTCAGTGTTGCCAGCCGACTTCGCTCGACTCGGCGAAGAGGTTGCAGCTCT
>JAPOJQ010000048.1 GCA_029978335.1 Actinomycetota bacterium | reverse complement strand
TCCGTCGGTCCAGACGGGATGCTCCGATACAAGTGGCGCGGCACTGATGCGAACAAGGCCGACAACATGTGGCTTCGCCGTGCAATGGAGCAGCAGCTTCCTTTGGTGTGGTTCTTCGGCGTTGGCTACGCACCGGGAACCCAGACGCAGCTCTTCACTCCTCAATTTCCCGTTTTTCTCGTCGCAGAGGAAGCCGACCAACACCAATTCGTGGTGTCCGTTGATGCGGAACAACAACTGCCGAACCCCAATTCACCCGCTGAGGTGATTGAGATCACTCGGCGCTACAACGAACGCATCGTGAGGCAGCGTCATCACCAGCCGCTCTTTCGATCAGCGGTGCTCTCCGCCTACGAACGCCGATGCGCAGTGTGCCGACTTCCATTCGCGGAGTTGCTTGAAGCAGCACATATCAAAGCGGATGCCGATGGTGGTCAGGCAATCGTCACGAACGGCCTCGCCTTGTGCAAAATTCACCACGGTGCATTCGACCGAAACATCATTGGTATCTCACCGGACTACCGAGTGCATGTTCGTGACGAAGTACTCGCAACAATGGACGGCCCCACGCTCCAACACGCGATCAAGGAGATGAACGGCGAGGAGTTGCGTCAACTTCCATCGAGTAAGGCAGCCCGGCCCGACAGGGACCTACTCGCCGAACGGTTCGACCAGTTCAAGCAAGCGTCATAGCAATCAATTCGGCGCACACCGACCGCGCGTCAAACCTGAGCCTCGCTTGACGCTCGACGTTGCTCTCTGACCATGATGGGCTGATGACGTCGAGTCGAACGATCCGCATTGGTGGCTGGTTCCAAGGTCCAACCGGCTCCGGTCAGGGAGGCTGGACGTCCCAGCGTTTCCTGGCGGCGCTCGGTGACCTCACCGACCGTTCGCTCACTGCATCGATCCGTGCGCCGATTCCACTCGACGTTGATCTCTCAATTCACGAGCCGGCATCACACGATGTGACAGATCAGATCTGGGAACTCCGGGCCCCCGGCGGGATCGTGGTCATGACCGCACGACCATGGGATCCGGTGTTTGCCGATACTGATCCGGTCACGATCGCTGCGGCACGTGACGCTCGGGAGCGCTTCGCCGACATCGTCGTGGAGCACCCGGTGCCGTCGTGCTTCTCGTGTGGTCAGATGCCCGACTCAATGCAGGTTCACGCCGGCCCGTTGTCGCATGGCGATGTGGTTGATGACCGATTCGCTACCGACTGGACCGTGCCCGACTGGGCTGTCGACACCGCCGGTCGTGTCGATCCTGGTGCGCTGTGGGCTGCGATCGACTGTTGCGCTGCGTGGTGGGTCGGATGGTCACGTGATCATCGCACCGCCCTCACCGTGCAGTACGCGGTTGAAGAACTGCATCCAATCGTGCCTGGTGCCACCTACGCGCTCGTCGGCTGGGGAGGCGACCACGACCCTGAATGGGATGGCCGCAAGCGCCACGGCGCATCGGCTGCATTCGATGACGACGGTCGATGTGTGGCACGGTCAGTGAGCTTCTGGGTCAGCGTCTGAGTCGCCGTCGGTTAGGTTCTCAACATGGCTGAGCCAACACTGGAGACGGTGCGCGAGTTCGCCGACTCGTTCTTCTACGGCTCGCGCAGCAACCTCGACATGAAGTTCTTGCGCGACCTCAGCCCAACCGAGGTCGGTGACTTCTTCGAAGGGTTGCTCCAGCATCTCGCGACGACACTCGACGACGGAGACGCCGGTCGCCTCGTCGATCACGTGATTGAGTGGCAACGCCACGCCTACACCGCCCATCTCGACGGCAAGGCTGCTTTCGCATACGACGACGTTCCTCGCGCAGCCATGAGCAAGCCGTTGTCAAATGCGCGTGTTGCGCTCATCACCTCGAGCGGGCATTTTGTTGACGGTGCCGATCCCCAACCGCTCGGCGTCGTCGACATGACGCAAGAAGAGGCCGAGCGCAGGGTGGGTGAGTTTCTTCGAGAGGCGCCGACGCTGTCGGACATCCCGGTCGATACTCCCCCGTCACACCTCAGGGTTCGCCACGGTGGCTACCCCGTGACCGCAGCGAAGAGCGACCACAACGTAAATCTCCCGCTCGACGCGCTACAGGCACTTCAGCGTGAAGGAATGATCGGCGAGGTCCATCACACTGCCAGGTCGTTTGTGGGTGCGACATCGCAACTCCGCCTGCGCGAAGGCGTGGCACCTGAGTGGGCGGAGATCCTTCGCGCCGAACAGGTCGACGCCGTACTGCTCGTTCCGGTTTGACCTGTCTGTCACGTGTCGGTCGGGCACGTTCAGAGGGCCATCGAGTCAGCAGGCATCCCAACGGTCGGGGTGTACGTCAGCGCGTTCGGTCATGTGCCGGCACAGATGGGCGTCGCACGCGCGCTCATCACACCACATCCGATGGGTCGGCCGATGGGAGCGCCGGGCGACGCCGAGCGACATCTCGCCGTGGTTCGTCATGCACTGTCACTGCTCGAACGTGATACCGATCAGGTGATCGAATCGTTCCCCGACGGCTATCGGCCTCACTCTCCGACGACGGTGTAGCCACCGCACGTCGTGATGGCGGTGGCGCTCAGGACAGCGACTTCACCTCAAGACTGAACGACCCCTCGATACCATCGACGAGATAGAGCGCGATCAGTGTGATGCGCGACGGATCGAGCGGCTCGTCGGTTGGGCGCGGGTCAAGAAATCGGGTGACTGGTGTGAAGTCACGCCATGGGACCTCAATCGACGCGAAAACGTCGACGGGAGGGGTCACCGTGGCGATCCAGCCACCACTTGCGCTGCCAGTTCTCACTTCGACCGCCCACGATCGGCCATCGCCACGCGCCTCAATCACGAGGCCTGACCGTTCAGCCCATCGAGCGGCAACAGATGAATCGACCAGAGGACTTCGCACCGAGGCGAAGCCACCGTTGTTGTCAAGCGACAACTCCCCGGTGAACACCATTGCATCGTCGACCCACGTCAACTCACCACTCGAGACCCCGCCCATCACCGTGTCGTTGACAACGTTCCATCCAACAAAGTCGTCGTCGTTGTCGAACAGGAACACGGCGTCGTGAGTTTCGCCGACAGCCACTGACGTGACGGTGGTGGTCGACGCCTCCGTCGACGAGGCCTCCGTGGATGTCGTCTGGTCCGACGTCAGAACTGGGGATTCGTAGGAGACGTAAGTGGAGGGAACGTCAACGCTCGGCTGACTCGGCGACTCAATCACCGACTCGCTACTGCAACTCGTCAGGAGACCGACCACGCCGATGACACCAGCAGCGATCCCGGCTCGGCACGACATGCCCAATGGTCGCGCCCGCTATCGGGCTCTGCTCGGTCGTGGTCGACGTTCAGGTGAGATCAGTTGCTGAATCTCTGCAGTTGACCGTTCTCTGACGCGAGGCGCGCGAGCAACGGGGAGAGTTCCCAATGCGACCCGCCGAGCGTGTCCGAGTAGTGACGGATCCGCTCGACGATCTCGCCGAGGCCGACCGAGTCGGCCCAGTGCATCGGGCCCCCGCGGTAGAGCGGCCAGCCGTAGCCGTTCACCCACACCACGTCAACGTCGCTGCCGCGGATGGCGATCTGTTCCTCGAGGATCTTCGCTCCCTCGTTGACCATCGGATACAGGCAACGTTCGAGCACCTCTTGATCACTCACCTCGCGCTGCGTCACGCCCTTGGAGATCGCGAAGTCTTTGATCAACTGCTCCACCTCGGGATCAGGAGTGGAGGCTCGCGTTTCGGGGTCGTAGGTGTAGTAGCCACGACCGTTTTTCTGTCCGCGGCGACCGTTCTCGCACAGCACCTCGCGCACGGTCGACGTCGACGAGGTCTCTTCCTTCCAGCCGATGTCGAGGCCGGCGAGGTCCATCATGGCAAAGGGTCCCATCGGGAAACCGAAGTCGTAGAGCACCCGATCGACCTGGGCCGGGGTGGCACCCTCGAGGATCATCCGGTCGGCTTCGGCGCCGCGCATGAACAACATCCGGTTACCGACGAAGCCGTGACATACACCGACGAGCACGGCGATCTTGTTGATGCGCTTCGAAATGGCCATGGTGCTCGCCACGGTGGTGTCCGACGACTTGGCGCCGCGCACCACTTCAAGGAGCTTCATCACGTTCGCCGGTGAGAAGAAGTGCATGCCGATGACACTCTCGGGGCGTGAGGTCACGGCCGCGATCTCATTGACGTCGAGCGCCGACGTGTTCGACGCCATGATCGCCCCGGGCCGGCAGATCTGGTCGAGCTCAGCGAAGATCGACTTCTTGAGCTCCATGTCTTCGAACACGGCCTCGATGACGAGGTCACAGTCGGCGAAGTCGCCCTTGTCGGTTGAACCGGTGATGAGTGCCATGCGCTCCTCAACCGCCGCTGCTGGAATCGATCCGTTGGATGCCGAGCGCTCGTAGTTCTTACGCACCACCGCAAGGCCACGATCGAGGCTCGCTTGATCACGTTCGACGATCGTGACGGGGATGCCGACGTTGGCGAAGTTCATGGCGATGCCGCCGCCCATGGTGCCAGCACCGAGCACACCACAGCGGGCGACGTCGACGAGCGGAGTATCAGCTGCGATGTCGGGAATCTTGTTGGCGGCACGTTCTGCGAAGAACGCGTAGCGCTGAGCGGCGGATTGTGGGCCCGTCATCAGTTCGAGGAAGAGCCGGCGTTCGACGGCCAGGCCGTCGTCGAACGGCAGATTCACCGCCGCTTCGATGCATTGGATGTTGTACTCAGGGGCGAGGAACCCGCGGGTCTTGCGGGCGATGGACGCTCGGAACTTGGCGAACAGTTCAGTGTTGCCGCGCGCTTCGAGCACCTTCTCATCACGGTCACGCACTCGGGCGAGCGGCATGTTCTCGGCGACAGCCCGACGGGCAAACGCGATTGCCGCAGCCCGAAGATCGCCGTCGGTGACCTCGTCGACGAGTCCGGCTTCCTGCGCCTCAGCGGTGCCGATGTGACGGCCCGACGTCATCATCTCAAGGGCCTTGGGCACACCGGCGAGACGAGGCAGCCGCTGCGTTCCCCCGGCTCCGGGCAACAAGCCGAGATTGACCTCGGGCAGACCGAACTTCGCTCCGGCGACGCTGACCCGGTAGTGAGCGCACAACGCGACCTCAAGACCTCCACCGAGTGCCGTGCCGTGGATCGCCGCTATCACCGGAACAGGCGCGTTCTCCATCGCATCTTGCACCTCTTGGAGGCCAGGTCCTTGGGCCGCTCCGCCGAACTCGGAGATGTCAGCACCGGCGATGAACGTCCGCCCCTCACAGATCACGACGATGCCGGCAGCACCGTCGGCAACGGCTGTCGTCATGCCGTCGAGCAGTCCCTGTCGAACGTGCCAGCTCAGGGCATTGACCGGCGGGTTGTCGACGATGATCAGCGCGATGTCGCCATCGGTTTCGAGACGAACGGATTCGGTGAGTTGCGTCATCCTCCTAGTCAAGCACTCCGGTGCACAGCGCTCCACGGTCGAGTCAGCAGATCCGTTGCCGGTCACGTCGCAGCAATTGGATAACTCGACGCCCACTGCCGTCATGCCCGCAAGACTTTCGCAATCGCCGTGTGATGTCCTCGCCATCTACGGAACTCACCGCCCTTCCCAGTCCGAGGGGTTCGGGGATGCGTAGCGACACCAACCAGAACCACGAGGAGCTGACATGGACAACAACGACCTTCACAAATGGATCAGTCATAGGGCAGACATGCTCTACGTGTGCCTCAAGAGCCTCGTGCTGTTGACGGTTGGAACGGCAATCGTCGTTGCATTGGGTGACCTCAGCGATTCTGGTGCGCTGTCATTGTCGGTGGCGGTCGGCGCAATCGGTCTTCTGCTCTGGTTCTGCGCCTTCGGAGCGGTCATGGACATTGCCGCGATGCGTGACGACATGAGCGGCGACCTCAAGACAAGTGCATTCGGTTCGCAGTTCTCGAAAGCGCCGTTCCCCGTCTACATCGGCCTCACCACCATCGTGATGCTCGGCGTTCCGGTCATGCTGATCATCGCTCTGAACAACTGAGCTGGGCCAAGGCTCAACAGTCGGCGGGTGTCCTCTCGGCTCAGCCGAGTGACGCCATGGCCTCGAGAAAATCAGCGCTTGGCTCGACACCGAGTTCGCTCTCGAGGCGTGTCGTAAAACTCTTGCCCACCTCTAGGGCTCCCGAGCGATCACCCAATTGAGCAAGGGCCGATAACAGGTCTCGGTGCGCAAGTTCGTCGAACGGTGCGATCCGAACGTGTTCACGCCCGAGGTGAACGGCTTCGTCGAATCGACCCGAACGAGATGCCGCCTCGACGAGTACGCCGAGCGAACGCCGCTCAACATGAAGGATGCGGTCGCGCTCTACGTCGAGCCACTCCCGCTCAATGCCGGGCAGGAGAGGCCGACGCGAGATCGAGTACGCAACCATCGCGTGTCGAGCTGCGTCGTTCAGCTCGCCGTTACGAACATCCCGAGCCGCCAAGTCGATCCTCTGGTTTGCGAGTTCGACATCGACCAACGTTCCACTCGGTCGATTGATGTTCACGACCCCCGCAGACGACGTGATGAGTTCGCGACCGTCAAGACCGAGAACTCCGAGCGAGCTTCTCAAGCGAGACAGAGTCGCATTCAACACCGACTCCACCGCTCGCGGCGGGCGGCCATCCCACAGGTCGTCGATCAGCCGATCTCGGCCGATCGGAAAGGGGTCGACCGCCAGTCGAGTGAGCAGGTGCCGACCGATCGGTCCCGGCAGCGCGCTCGACCGAACGACTGCGTCGCCGAACGACACCTCCGTTGGTCCGAGAAGCCGGATGACAAGCCCCATCCGACGACCTTAGGACACATGGCGCACATCCTCGGAACGTGGCTGCAACGGTTCATCTTCCGTTTACACGCCTGTCGAGATCGCGTTCACAAGATGTTCGCAAGCCAGCCGCGCGAGGCTTCTCGTCTTGATCCCAACGGAAAGGACAAATGCGATGACGATGACAGTGAAGTGCTTCTGCAGTGCAGTGGTTCAGGCGGACGACGAAGACACTCTGGTGGCTCAGGTGAGCCACCACGCGTCCTCTGTCCACGATGTGGAATTGACTCGAGACGACATCCTCGCGATGGCCAACTCATCAGAGAGCTGACCAGCAGCGCATCGAGGAGTGGATTGGCTACACCGCTGGTCGACGCGTGGCCCTTCGGCTGAACTGGTGAGGCCATGGAGCCCTTGCTCACACTGCGATGATCTGGCGAACCGCTCGTCATAGAGAGAGGATGACGGACGGACCGACGCGGTCCGGTCGGCTGAGAAGGCGATCAAGGGCCACCGAGCGAAGGTGGTGCACTGCTGCACTCCGTGCGTCACCGAGGTCGACGAACCAGGGGTAACGGATCGGCGGTGTCGGCGTAATCGGCGCCGCGAGTGCCCTCTGCGACAACTCGTTGAATTTCCGGACGGTCAACTTCGTCGTCGTTGAGAGCATGCAAGCGCCGCCTCACCGATCACACCGGTCCCTCGTCGTTGGTGGGCGAGGGGGGACTTGAACCCCCACGTCCTTGCGGACACTGGCACCTGAAGCCAGCGCGTCTGCCATTCCGCCACTCGCCCGAGTGAACGACGTGAGGCTAGCGGCAGCAGATACCCCGCCGCACCGGACGAGTAGCCTTGGCGCAATGTCCGACACGCCGAGCGAGCCCACCCGGACGCGCACCCCGCGTCATGAGGCACGTCAGAACGTGTTGAACGCAACGCTTGAACTCCTCGCCGAACGCGACCCCGACCAGATCACCGTTCGCGACATCGCTGAGCGAGCCGGCCACCACCACCGATTCATCCAAGACTGGTTCGGTGGCAAGTCCCATCTCTTTGCCGAAGCCTTCCAAGAGATCAACGTTCACGTCGCCCAGATGATCAATTTTGAGCGCTCCAGCATCGACGGCCCCGATCCTTTGATCGTCCGCTCGGTGCGTCTCATGAACTGGCTCGTTGCCAACGACCCATCACTCGTCACCGGTGATCGAATGCGACCCGTCATCACGAGAGTCCAGAACATGTACCAAGACCGGTTCGGCATCGAGACCGAAACTGCGCGCCTCCTCGCCCAGCGCATGATGTTTTTCATCACCGGTGTCGTGCTCTTCAAAGACGTCTTCGGCTTTGCCGAAATGGATATTCCACGGCAGGTGGCCCTCGAATTCGACATTGCTCGTTCACTCGGATCCAGGCCCGGCTGATCGGCGGCGCACACCTGCGTCGATAGGTTGACGAGATGGCGGCACTGCGAATTCAACGCTGGAGTGAAATGGGCGACGCCGCCCGGCAACAAGTACTCCACCGCGGCCTCGATGACATCTTCGATCCCGACCTGCGAGCGTCGATCAGCACACTCATCGATGACGTCCGTGAACGCGGCGACGACGCCGTGTGCGACGCACTTCGTCGTTTTGACGGCATCGACATCACGCCCGATCAACTACGAGTCTCCGACGACGAATTCGATCACGCCACCATCGACGCCAACCTCGACGCCGCTATCGACGATGCGCTCACCCACTTGCGCGTCTTCAATGAGCAGCAGATGGCCCACGCAACGAACTGGTCATTCGAATCAGAACCAGGGCTCATCGTTGGCGAAAAGATCACACCGATTACTTCGGCCGGCCTCTTCACTCCTTCGGGTAAAGCCTCGTATCCGAGTGTCACCTACCAACTCGCCGTTCCGGCGATCGTCGCCGGCGTGCCGGACATCGCGGTGGTGGTGCCACCAATGCCAGGTGGAACCGGCGCCATCGACCCAGCCGTGCTCGTCGTGTGCCGCAAACTCGGTCTTCGCAACGTGTTCCGAGTGAATGGTCCTGCGGGCATCGCTGCGCTCGGCTTCGGCACCGACCGCATTCCGAAGGTTCGCAAAATCGTTGGACCAGGTTCACCTGCGGTCACCATTGCTCAAGTCGAGATGCAACGCCACGGTGTGGCGACGATGATGTTGCTCGGTCCGACCGAATCGGTGGTGATCGCCGATCACACCGCTGACCCGATGCGACTCACCGCCGACCTCTTGGTCGAAGCAGAACATGGCACCGATACCTCAGTGGTGCTCATCACGACATCCACCGATCTCGCGGCCGCCGTCGACGACGAACTCGACCGCCAGTTGGCCGACCTCCCCGAGGTGCGTGCCACCGCTGCTCGCGCTGCGCTCGGGCCAAACGGAGGTTGCGTCATCGTCGACAGCCTCGCTGCCGCCTGCGACATTGCGAATGCCTACGCACCCGAGCATCTCCAAGTAGCCGTCGCCGACGCCGACGTCGAACATGTTGTTGGCGCTCTCGACCACGCTGGTGAAATTCTGATCGGGCAACACACACCGTTCAGCGCCGCCAACTTTGTGATCGGCTGTCCCGCGTCACTGCCGACATCAGGTTTCGCCCACGTCTCGTCGGGTATCACCGCCCAAGCCTTCCTCAAGCGAACGGCTATTGCCCGGGCTGATGAACGTGCCTTGCGGCGCATGGGGCCATCGGTAACAGCGCTCGCCGACCACGAAGGGTTCCCCGCTCACGCTGCTGCAATCCGACGCCGCACGGGAGCCTGATGATGCAACGCCCGCCGTATGAGCCGTGGCGGGAGACCTCAGGTGTATTTCGTTGGCGACTCGGGGTACGGCCGCTCGATCTCGCTGACTGGATTGAGATCGACGACCACTACGACGCCGAAATCAACGCCAAAGCGCGCATCATGGCGGAACACCCATCAACCGCGTTCGTCGCCCTTGACGATGCCGAACCGGAGTGTGCCGAAGTGGCGAACGCCATCACCGCCCACCTTCGCCATCGGTTCCCCGAGCGTTGCGCCGGCCTCATGCTCGACACCGCCTTGCACCCGCTCGACGCCATCGCTCGTCACATCCAAGAAGACCTCGTCGTCATGGGTGAACGCAACGGTCACATGGTCGTCGTCGCTGGAAGCGTCTGCTTCCCGAACCGATGGGATCTACCGTCGAAACTCGGCCGCACGATGACCGAGGTGCACGAGCCGGTCGCCCTCCTCAACGATCAACTCGAACGCGTCATCGACGATGTGTTGCGACGTCTCAGCCCCGAACGCCCCATGTGGCGACTCGGCTGGGGCGTCATCGACACCGATGATCTCTATCAGCCGCTCGATGGCACAGCGGCACCGCGACCGATTGATGCGGCCCCATCGGATCACTTCCTCCGCATCGAACGCGAGACATTGACCCGGCACCCCATCACCAATTGTGTGCTGTTCACGATCCGCACACACCAGATGGCGCTTCCCGATGTCAAGGCAAGCGATGCTGAATCGGCTAGAGCGCTCGCAGACGCGATCGCCTCCATGCCTGATCCCATCGCCGACTACAAACAACTCCGAACTACCGGCGCCGCCATCGCCGCCTGGCTCCGTTCGCATTGAGGACAACGTCGTAATCTCGCCCAATGGCTGACCCCGACCAACTCGTCCGATCGCTCATCGCTCGCGATCGCGTCTGTCGACTGCTCGGCATCGAACTTGTCGAGATCAGCACCGAGCGCTCGGTGCTCACCATGACCGTCACCGACGACATGACCAACGGTGCCGGCGTGTGCCAAGGCGGCATCATCTTTACGCTTGCCGACACCGCGATGGCAATGGTCGCCAGCACCACCGACGAAATGGCCCTCGCCACCACCGGCACCATCGACTGGGTTCGGTCGGCGGTTCCTGGCGATGTGCTGACCGCCATTGGTACGACGCGTTGGCGCGGTAAACGCCCGAGCCTGCACGACGCCGTCGTCACCAATCAGAACGGCGTCGAGATCGCCCACTTCCACGGTCGCATGCAACGTCTTGGCGGCACGCTCACCGAGTTCCTCGACAACAACCCGATGCCGAGCTGACCCTCACCTTGCTCGCGGCATAAATGGCAGAATGGCGAAATGGCCGACTACCGCGCTCCGATCGCCGACATCCTCTACTCGCTTCGCCACGCTGCAGGCCTTGAGCATCTGCTCGCCACCGATCGTTTCTCTCATGTTGATCTCGACACCGTCGAAGGGGTGATCGAAGAAGTTGGTCGCTTCATGACCGAAGTGATCGCACCGACCAATGTCGACGGCGACACCATCAAAGCCCAGTGGCATCCTGACAATTCGGTCACCACGCCCGACTCGTTCAAACCCGCCTACCGCCAGTACGTCGAGTCGGGTTTCGGCGCAATGCCATTTGATCCCGAATACGGCGGCGCCGGCTTCCCCTGGCTCACGGCCCTCGCCGTCCAAGAGATGTTGAACAGCGCCAACATGGCGATGGCGTTGTGCCCACTGCTCACCCAAGGCGCGATCGATGCCCTCGAAGCACACGGTTCCCGCGAGCAACAAGAGACGTATTTGCCAAAGATGTTGACCGGTGAATGGGCCGGCACGATGAATCTGTCGGAGCCTCAGGCCGGCAGCGACGTCGGTGCCGTGCGCACCAAGGCCGAACCGGTCGGCGATGGCTCGTGGCGCATCACGGGCACCAAGATCTGGATCACTTTCGGTGAGCACGACATGACCGAGCAGATCGTGCACCTTGTGCTCGCCCGCACGCCCGGTGCGCCCCCTGGAACCAAGGGCATCTCGATGTTCCTGGTGCCCAAGTTCTTGCTCAACGCCGATGGTTCACTCGGCGCGCGCAATGACGTCACCTGTGTCTCGATCGAACACAAGCTCGGCATCCACGGCTCCCCCACATGCGTGCTCTCCTTCGGCGAAGGCGAAGGTGCCATTGGCTGGCTCGTCGGCGAAGAGAACGAAGGCATGCGCAACATGTTCACGATGATGAACAACGCTCGCCTGTCGGTTGGTCTCCAAGGCCTCGCCATCGCCGAGCGTGCCTATCAAGATGGTGTGCAGTATGCGAATGAGCGGCGTCAAGGTCGGGCCATCGGCGCACCGGCCGGTGAACAGAGCCTCATCGTCGAGCACCCCGACGTGCGACGTCTGCTCATGACCCAGCGCGCATGGATCGATGCGATGCGGGCCTTGACCTACACCAACGCCGCGTTCCTCGATATGGCCAAGGCGGCGACCGATCCGGATCGGGCTCGGAGTTGGCGCGAGAAGGCCGACCTGTACATCCCGCTCTCCAAGGGCCTATGCACCGAAGTCGCGCAGGACTGCACCTCGATGGCAATCCAAATCTTCGGTGGCATGGGATACGTCGAAGAGACTGGTGTTGCTCGTCACTATCGCGACGCTCGCATCTTGCCGATCTATGAGGGCACCAATGGCATTCAGGCGGCTGACCTGGTGGGTCGCAAGCTCGGCATGCGTTCAGGCGGCGTGATCGCCGATGAACTGCATCGCTTCTCGTCCATCGCTGACCAACTGCACGAGACCGACGGCATGGCGACCGCTGCGGCGAATCTCCGGCGTGCCATCGACACCTGCCGTCGGGCCACCGAACACCTCGTCGCAGTCTCATCGACCGATCCGGCGAGCCTGCTCGG
>JAPOJQ010000094.1 GCA_029978335.1 Actinomycetota bacterium | reverse complement strand
CTCATCGTCGACGTAACCGACGTCGCCAACCGTTGTCATCGTTCCATCGGGTGATGTCGCCTCTCGAGTCTTCTCCGGGTCATCGAGATAGCTGAATTCGGTACCCGATGAGAACCACAACGTGCCGGGGGTGCCGTTGGGCAGCTCCTGCATCTCGTCGTCGAGGACGTGCACCTCGCCGAGCACGATCTGTCCAACCGTGCCAGGGTGCGCGAGCCATTGCTCTGAGTTGCAGGCAGCGAAGCCGAGGCCTTCGGTGGCGCCGTAGTACTCGTGAATGATGGGTCCCCACCAGTCGATCATCTGTTGTTTGACCGCAACCGGACATGGAGCAGCCGCATGCACCGCAAATTCGAGTGACGAGAGGTCGTGCTTCGTGCGGTCCGCTTCGGGCAGTTTGAGCATTCGGGAGAACATCGTTGGCACGAGTTGCGAGTGCGTCACCGAGTAGCGCTCGATCAGCGCGAGGTACTCGGCCGGATCGAACCGCTCCATGATGACGACGGTACCCCCGACTCGAATCGTCAAGTTGACCGCTGCCTGTGGCGCCGAGTGATACAGCGGCGCTGGAGAGAGGTAGATCATGTCCTCTCGGTAGGTCCACAGGTTCGACAAGAAGTGGAACATCGGCAAGGGTTGCGATGGTGCTTGCTCGGGGAGGGCCCGGAGAATCCCTTTCGGCCGGCCAGTGGTACCAGAGGAGTACAGCATCGGTGTGCCGAGCAACTCGTCAGCGATGGGAGTGCTTGGCATTGATGCAACCACGGTGTCGAAGTCCTCGACACGCATGTCGTCGACGCCAGACGGCACACTGCCGACAACGAGCACCCGTCGGATGCCGGGGCAGTCAGCAATGGCGGCGATCGCCACCTCGGCCTTCGCACTCGAGGTGATCAGAATCTCCGACCGAGAGTTCTGCAAGATGTAGGCGAGTTCCTCAGCCGTCAGATACGAGTTGACGCAGGTGTAGTACGTGCCGGTCCGCTCGCCGGCAGCACACGATTCGAGATACCGGTCGTTGTTCTCCATGAAGATCGAGTAGTGGGCCATCCGTCCGAGCCCACTCGAACGGAGCACGTGTGCAAGGCGATTGGCGCGCTCCTCGAACTCGCGATACGACACCGAGGCGCCGGTCGACGCCATGATGAACGCAGGGCGATCTGGGTGCTGAGTGGCGTAGGAACCTGGGTACATCAGTCCTCCTCGACGGTGCTTCGACGTCGCTCATGGTAGGCACGAGCCGAGATCAGCGCAGCAACCGGCCAAGGGCTAGGTTGCGGGAATGGATATTGGCGTATTTGGATTCGATCAAACCATCGAAGGCTTTGAGCACAGCCTTCGGACCGCGGCCGAGCAGGGCTTTCCGAGTTACTGGACTCCCCAAATCTTCGGTATGGATGCGCTCACCGGTATCGCGGTCGCTGCCCGATCAGTTCCCGGGATCACCGTCGGGACGTCGGTGATCCCAACCTATCCACGCCACCCCATGATGCTTGCCCAGCAAGCGTTGACGACACAAGCAGCGATCGGTGGGCGCTTGGTGCTCGGCATCGGTCTGTCCCACAAGCCAGTGGTTGAAGGAATGTGGGGGATGCCCTTCGATCGCCCCGTTCGGCATATGTCGGATTACCTCGCCATCCTCATGCCGCTGTTGTCGGATCGCCGAGTGTCGTTTGGCGGCGAGACGTTGACCGGAGGGGGTGAGATCCCCCCCCCCCCCGCCGATGCGCCGCCGGTTCTGGTGGCGGCCCTTGGCCCACAGATGTTGCGGCTGGTTGGTCGTGTTGCTGACGGCACCATCACGTGGATGACAGGACCCGAGACCCTTCGCACCTTGACGGCGCCAACGATCACACAAGCGGCGAGCGAGGCAGGACGACCGGCACCCGCGGTCGTCGCCGGTCTTCCCGTCTGCGTGACCGATGACGTCGACGCAGCCAGGGCACGGGCTGATCGCGACTATGCGATCTATGGCCAGTTGCCGTCGTACCGAGCGATGCTCGATCGTGAGGGTGCTGCGACTCCGGCTGACGTGGCGATTATCGGCACCTCAAGCGAAGTGACGGATCGCATTCGGGCCTTGGCGGGTTCCGGAGTGACGACCTTTGCTGCCTCCGCATTCGGTTCAGCCGATGAGCAGGCGGCGACCCGAGAGGCGTTGATCTCACTGCTCTGACGTGTCCTCGTCCGGTGGCGCTGGGTGTTGTGCTGATTCGACGAACATCATCGGATCAACCGTGATGAACAAGGCCTCAGCCTCAGCGACCACTTGGCTACTCGAGAGCGCAACGAGTTCACCGGTCATGGTGAGTTTGCGGCCCGAACGACCGGTCGCTCGTACACGACAACTCAACGGCTCGTCGAGCGGGGTGCCGGCCCGATAGGTGATCGTGAGTCGGCCGGTGAACGCTGCTTCATCGACGACGCCCAGGACGAATCCGAAGATGTCATCGAAGAGCGCAGCGACAACGCCACCGTGCGAGCGGCCCGGTGCGCCCTCGTGGGCGGCACGAAGCGTGACTCGAGCTTCGATCTCGTCGCCGTGTCGATGAAGTTCGGGATCAAGTCCCCATGGTGACGCGGTTCCTGACACTGGGCGGTCCGCGTAGGTGTGCGAAATGGGTCCTTCTTCGTAACGGTGCCGGCTGTGATCCCCAAAACTGGATGGGTCACGCCGCCGTGATTTCCCTGCATCAAGCAGGGAAATCATCTCTTCGATCGCACCAGCACACGAGTCGAGCAGATCGACGTCTGCGTGATGCCCAGCGAACGAGTGCCCAAGGTTTCTGATGGCGGTACCGAGTCTGATGCGTGCTGTTGAAACGGCGTCGTCGGTGTCGGTCACACCGTGAGAATGTCAGGTTCGACGGCGCTCGCACGGATCGGTATCAGGCACCTGCTTCGTCGAGTGCCTGCGAGAGCGTGTTCCACGCCAACACCGCGCACTTGATTCGCACCGGAAACTTCACCACTCCCTGAAGCGCCTCAAGGTCCCCGAGAGCGGGTGCTTCAACCGGCTCATCGTGATGGTGATCCTCAATCGACATCATGTGCTTGAAGCGGTGAATCACGGCGCGTGCCTCGGCAACGGTTCGGCCGATCACCGCCTGGGTCATCATCGATGCGGAACTCTGCGAAATTGAGCAACCTTGGCCCGCAGTCTTCACGTCGGCAACGACGCCGTCCTTCACCAAGAGGTGCAGTGTGATCTCGTCGCCGCACAGCGGGTTATGTCCCTCCACGATCGTTGCGGGGGGAGCGGTGAGTTCGCCTCGGTTTCGAGGATTTCGATAGTGGTCGAGGATGATCTCGCGGTAGAGGTCTTCAAGCCCGGGCATTGGTCCTCCTCGACTCAGATTCCGAAGATGTCGGTGGCGCCAGCGAGCCCGTCGCAGAGGGCATCGATGTCGCGGTGATCGTTGTAGAGATACATGCTTGCTCGCACGGTGGCATTCGCCCCCATTTGGCGCATCAATGGTTTCGCGCAGTGATGACCGGCGCGTACGCACACGTTGCGTTCGTCGAGCACCTGAGAGACGTCGTGGGGATGCAGATCACGGAACGCGAAACTGATGACGCCCCCTCGCTCTTCGACATTGTTTGGCCCGTGAATCACGATCTCGGAGCCGAATCGCGCGTTGAGCGAATCAAGGGCGTAGCGAGTGAGGTCCATCTCATGGCGCCGGATGGCCGCCATCCCAATGCTGTTGAGGTAGTCGACCGCTGCGCCGAAGCCAATTGCTTCCACAATCGCAGGCGTGCCAGCCTCAAACCGAGCGGGCACCGGCGCGCAGGTAAAACCATCGAGACGCACGTCGTCGATCATGTTGCCGCCACCGAGCAGCGGCGGCAGTGCCTCGAGCATCTCAGCTCGTCACCATAGGGCGCCGATGCCTGATGGTCCGAGCATTTTGTGGGCCGAGAACGCGCAGAGGTCAGCGCCCATCGCCGTCACATCGGTCACGGAGTGGGGCACCGACTGGCATGCGTCGACCATCGCAATCGCGCCAGCAGCATGTGCCGCGTCGCACAGCTTCCGGACGGGATTGAGCGTGCCCAGCACGTTGCTCATTGCCGTGAACGACAGCACTTTGGCGCCGTCGAGGAGTCGATCAAGGTCGGTGAGATCGAGATGGCCATCGGTGGTGAGTGGGATCCAACGCAATTGGATGCCGCGCTCGGCAGCCATCATCTGCCAGGGCACCACATTGGCGTGGTGTTCCATGTGCGTCAGCACGACGGCATCACCGGCAGACAGATGGGCTCGTGTCCAACCTTGGGCAAACATGTTCAACGCCTCGGTTGCGTTGCGGGTGAACACAACCTCGTCGGGGCTTGCTGCGCCGATGAACTGTGCGATCGCTGCACGCGCACCCTCATACGCATCGGTGGCTGCGGCGGCCATGCGATACGCGCTCCGATTGATCGGGGCGTAACCGTCACGCAAGAAATCCGACATCGCGTCGATGACCTGGCGAGGCTTCTGTGAGGTGTTCGCGGAGTCGAGATAGATCACCGGCTGCCCGTCGATGCGCCGATCGAGGAACGGGAAGTCTGAACGGATGCGATCGATGTCGATCACACGGCACTCCGGAATGATTCGTAGCCTTCGCGTTCGAGCTGTTCGGCGAGTTCCATACCGCCACTCGCCACGATGCGACCTCCCATCATGATGTGCACATGATCGGG
>JAPOJQ010000091.1 GCA_029978335.1 Actinomycetota bacterium | reverse complement strand
TTCTCCATCCAGTGCTGACCCATCGCGCAGCCGGCGTAGGGCGCCAAGTACTTGAACGGCGCAGCATCGGCAGCGGGAGCGGTCACGACAACCGTGTACTCCAGTGCACCAGCTTGACGCAGGGTCTCCACGGTCTGCGCAACGGTCGAACCCTTCTGACCGATAGCGACGTAGATGCACTTCACGCCCTGACCCTTTTGGTTCAGGATTGTGTCGATCGCAACAGTGGTCTTACCGGTCTTGCGGTCACCGATGATGAGCTCGCGCTGTCCGCGGCCGATCGGGGTCATGGCGTCAATGGCCTTGATACCGGTCTGGAGCGGTTCGTGCACCGGCTTACGGCCCATGATGCCAGGTGCCTGGATTTCCATGCGGCGCATCTCGGTGCCGACGAGGTCTCCCTGGCCGTCAACCGGCTCACCGAGCGCGTTGACGACACGGCCAAGAACACCATCACCGACGGGAATCGACAGGATTCGTCCTGTTGCCTTCACCGGCTGGCCTTCTTCGATGGCCTCTGCTGCGCCGAGGACCACAGCGCCGATGGTGTCCTCATCGAGGTTCAGCGCGAGGCCTACCGAGCCGTCAGCGAACTCGAGGAGTTCGTTCACCGCTGCGTCGGGCAAACCGGAGACGCGGGCAATACCGTCGCCAATCTCGACGACGCGACCCACAGTGCGGGCCTCGACTGAGGGCTCGTAGCCCTCCAGGTTTTTTGTGATCGCCGCTGCGATATCGGCGGCAGAAATCGTGAGTTCAGCCATTGGTGTGCTCCTAGAGACGGCTCTTCAGCTGGTCGAGACGGGTGCGGACGGTGCCGTCGATGACGGTGTCACCGACGGTGGCGACGATGCCGCCGATGACGGACGGGTCGACAACCACCTTGAGGTTGACCTGCTGCCCAGTCGCATTTGCCAGGGCAGCGGCGAGACGGGTCTTTTGGTCGTCGGTGAGCGCGACAGCGCTGCGCGCCTCGGCGACTTCAAGATCTTTTGAGTGCGAGGCACGAGCAACGAGCGAATCGATGATCTCGGGCAAGTCACGTCCTCGGCCCGAACCGACAACCATGGAAATGAGTTGCACTGTGGTCGCCGTGGCGCGATCGCCGAGCAACGACTCAACGATGCCTTGGCGGCGGTCAGCCGGCACCATCTCATCGGTCAGGGCGTTGCGCAGGGCGTCGCTTGATTCGTACGACCGGGCGAAACGGAACAGTTCGTCCTCGACCTCGTCGAGCGTGCCCTCGGCCCGGGCGATTTCGAACAGGGCGCGGGCATAGCCCTCGATACGTGCGTCACTCATGACGACGACCCCACTTTCTGGATGAAGTCCTCGATCATCTGCTGTTGAGCAGACTCGTCAAGGGTTTCAGCGAGCAGACGCTGGGTGACCTCGGCTGACAGGCCGGCGATCTCTGCGCGCAACTCGTCACCAAGTCGGTCGCCCATTGAGGCAGCGTCGGCAGCGGCGCGCGCCTCAAGGTCAGCAACCTCAGCATCGATCCGGGCCCGGCCGTCGGCAATGATGTCCGCGGCTTGGGCATCGGCGTCAGCCAACAGACGTGCCCGCTCTGCTTCGATATCACCGGCGGCGCGCCGGATGTCGGCGGCCTCGGTGCGAGCACTCGTCAGGGCGGTATCGGCGGCATCAAGATCGGCCTGAATCCGAGCGGTGCGGTCCGCCATTCCCTTCTTGGCCGCAGGACCTGCGAACTTCCACAGCAGACTGAAGATGATCAGCGATGCGATACCGCCGTAAATCAGTTCAGCAGCGGGTGGCCACAGGGGATGGACGCTCTCGGACGGATCAATGTTTCCCGCGGCGATCACTCCGTAGATGTTCACTGTGCCACCCCCGAATTCATCAACTCATCCACGACTCGGCTCACCGAATTGGGATCCGGTGCACGGCCAGTGGCCAACTCGACCGCACGGCTTGCCACGGTGGCAACCGCGGTGCCGACTTGGGCACGGGCTGCATCGTGAGCTGCATCGACATCGGCCACAGCGGCGGCACGACGAGCACTGATCGCCTCGTTCGCTTCAGCCAAACGCGTGGTGCGCTCGGCTTCAACGGTGGCGCGCGCGGCATCGATGCGGGCGGCGGCTTCAGCGCGCACCTCAGCGAGCGCTGATTCGTAGGCCGAAACCTCACCCTTGGCGGCATCGCGCTCGGCTTCAGCCGAAGCGTGTGCTTCTTGAATAGCTGCCTCGCGGGCATCCATGCTGCGCCGTAGGCGCGGGTAGAGGAAGAACCTCATCAAGAGGGCGAACAGCACAAATGAGCCGGCCCCCCAGAAGAACTCCTTGGCCTCGGGCATGATCGGGCTTGGGCCCTCGTCGCACTCCTCCAGACCTTCGATCTTCGTCGACGGGCTTTCCCCGTCGGGAATGATCGCACAGTCAGCGAAGGTGTACTCCGAGTACCCCTCTTCACCTTCAGCGGCGACGAGGAGCACTTCGGGACCCTGTGACCCATATGTGACGACGGCTCTCAGCACGTCAACTCCTTAGACACGTTTCGATTACGGACATCAGGACCGCGTCAGCGGCCCAGCTCATCGATCAGAGACCGATGAGGATGAACACCACGAAGCCGATGAGGGCGAGCGCCTCGGTGAAGGCGATACCGAGGAACATCGTGGTGCGCACCATGCCGGCAGCCTCGGGCTGACGGGCCATGGCTTCGACCGACTTACCGACCAGGTAACCGATGCCGATACCGGGGCCGATGGCCGCGAGACCGTAGGCGAAACCGGCTGAGCTGGCTGCCGCAGCGGCCTTGTCGGCTTCCTGAGCGAGGATGGTGAATGCTTCCATGTGGGGTTGTCTCCTGGTTGTTGAGTTGGGGAGATTGACAGGTCCCGGGCTTAGTGCTCGGGATGGGCGGCGCCACCGATGTACACGGCAGCGAGGATGGTGAAGATGTACGCCTGCAAGAAGGCGACCAGCACTTCGAATGCGGTGAGGAACACCAGCATGAAGAACGGGAGGATGCCAACTGGCACGAGGGCGATATTGCCGCCCTGGACGAGCGACTCGGTCAAGAGTGCAAACGTCACGAGCAAGATGTGACCGGCCAACATGTTGGCGAAGAGTCGAACGGTGAGCGAGAACGGGCGCACGAGGAAGGTGGAGATGAACTCGATCGGCGTCACGAGGATGTAGAGCGCGGCCGGAACTCCAGGCGGGAACAGCGAACTCTTCAGGTAGCCCAAGCCCTGATGCTTGAAACCGACGCCGATGAACACGATCCAGACGAGGAGTGAAAGGAACAACGGAATCGCCATACGGGCGGTTGCCGGCATCTGAATGATCGGGATGATGCCTGGCACGTTGCAGAGGTAGATGAACGAGAAGATGCTCAGCAAGAACGGCGTCCAGCCGAGGCCGTCGCGACCCATCGTCGGCATGATGATCTGCCCTTCGATGAACTCGACAATCGCTTCTGCGAGGTTGCGAACGCCACGTGGTGCCTTGGAGCCATCAGCGTTGCCGGCGATGAGGAAGATCAGAGTTCCGATCAACGCCGCAGCAACGGCGATGATCGCGATCTTGTTGAACGACGGGAAGACATCCTGCCAGCGGAGGATCTCATTAATCGGTGGGAATTCGAGTGCGAGCACTGTTGGTCCGTTCCTGTTGTCTCTACGGTCGGGCAGGTTTAATGCCGGCGTGAGCCAGCGAGATGGCGACGTACTTGAGCTCCCAAATGAGGAGGCCCAGATGCGTCACGATAATGGTCGCTCCGAGTGCCGGACGCGAAATCCAGGTCGCATCCCGCACGAGGAGAAAGGCCACGAGGATCAGCCCGAGGCGAATCAAGTAGCCGAAAAGGGTGGCAGCCATCACGAGGCCAACCGAGATTCTTGCTGCTCCTGATACGAGTGCGGCAGCCAGAAGGAAGTTCACGATGACGAGTCCGACGGCGAACAATGCCGAGGTTGCGCCAGCACCATCCCAGATCATCGCTGCAACCGCAACGAGCAACGGCGTGACGTACACCGCCCGCTTCACGAGGTCAAGCGAGATGCGCACCTCGATCGAATCGTTCGACGGCGTATCGAGGGTCATTGCGGTCTCGGCCGGTGCACTCATGCCGCCCGACCCGACTGGCTGAGCTGACGACGCTCATCTTCAAGCGCTTCCATTCGAGCGTCATACGTGTACTTCATCCGCACGAACGTGCCGATGGCGGCAAACAACACGAGGCCGACGGTGAAGACCGGACGCGTGTTGAGCCAAGAGTCGAGCGCGTAACCAATACCGAGGAACACGCCGAGGATCAGCGCTGCCTCCATGCCGCGGCCGAGGTTGTCGTCAGCGCCAGCGGCGCGTTCACTTCGGGCTTGGGTGAAGAGGAGTTTCATCGATCAAGAGGGGGTTCGACAGCAGCGCTTGTGAACGGTCGCACAAACTAGTTGGTCGCAGGCTCGTCATGCAACAACCAGCGCGACATCACTGGCGAATCTGTTCCGACGCAGGCCGTGAGAGCGCTGCTTCGATCTCTTCGGCGCGTCGCCTGCGCACGCTCGGGTGCAGCACGGTGAACAAGAAGATCGCAAGCGCACCCATCCCAAATGGAAGGTATGTCGGGTTCTTCTCCGCAAGCACGGGATACAGCACGAAGGCAGAGAGCAGCAGCGTCCACGTCCACAAGATCGCCACGCTGCGTCGGTGACCATGACCGAGATTCATCAAGCGATGGTGCAGGTGTCCTTTGTCAGCGACATCGAGTGCTTGTCGTTTGGAGGCTCGGCGGATAATCGCAAACAACGTGTCGAGAATCGGCACGCCAAGGATCAACAGCGGAATGATCAAGGGCGCCAGGAAGAAGAAGGTCTGACCGACGAAGTCTTGTGTGGTCGGGTCGGCCCGACCTCCGACCATTGATGTCGACACCGCCAACAGCAAGCCCAGCAAGAATGCCCCGCCATCACCCATGAAAATTCGTGCTGGATTGAAATTGTGCGGCAAGAAC
>JAPOJQ010000082.1 GCA_029978335.1 Actinomycetota bacterium | reverse complement strand
GCTGAAGTTGCCGCGCCGCTTGGCATCGACTTTCACATTGGCCTCGCAGAAAGCGAGTTCGATCGGGTGGCGACGCTCACTCCGCCTCCCCCGCCACCGTGGGATCTGGCCGCACTGGATCCGGAGATGGTGGTGGTGAAAACCTTCACCGGACCGGTGGCATCGGTGCAGGCTGTTGCGTCACCGGAGTGGCGTCAGGCCGACATCGGTGCGGCGAATGGTCACGGTAATGCGCGCTCGGTGGCGTTGGCGCAGAGCGCCATCTCGCACGGGGGTGTGGTGTCAGGCACGCGGTTGCTGTCAAGCGATGCCATTGAAGAGGTGTTCCGGGTGCAGGCCGAAGGCGTTGACCAGGTGTTGATGGTGCCGGTGAAATTCGGCATGGGCTTTGGTTTGCCCAACGAGACGGTGCCGCATCTCCCGAATCGAAAGATCTGTTTCTGGGGTGGCTACGGCGGATCGCAGATCGTGAATGACCTGGACAACAACATGACCGTCACCTATGTGATGAATCGTATGGATGAGGGTTTGCTGGGCGACACACGCGGTCAGTCGCTGGTGGCCGCCGCCCTCGCCGTCGTCGCCTGACGCGGCACCGCCCGGCCGCTGGCGGGGGAGCCAACGACCGGGCGGTGTGAATCGCCTGAAGTGGGGGAGTATCAGGCGAGAACAGTGCGACGGCGCAGACCGAAGGTCAGGCCGGCTCCGAGGAACATCAGCCCTCCAGCGAGCAGTGCAATGTCGCTCGAGTCAAAGCCGGTTGCCGGGAGCAACGATGGCGGCAACAGCACTGCGTCGATGACGTGGATCACGCCGTTGCACGCCTCGAGGTCGGTGGCCGTCACGTTGACGTTGCCGTTGAGCACGACCCCACCGTCAACAACGGCGATTGCGATGTCGGAGCCCTCGAGCGTTGTCGCCGAATCGAGCTCGACGACGTCAGCTGCCATCACCGCGCCAGAGACCACGTGGTAGGTCAGGATGGACGTGAGGAGCTCGGTGTCACCGAGCAGGTCGGCTGCGGTGATGCCGAGTGCGTCGAGAGCCGCAGCGATCGCGTCGTTCGTGGGTGCGAAGACGGTGGTCGGGTCATCGGAGCACTCGTCAAACGGGCCAGTGAGCCCAGCGGCGGTAATGGCCGCCACGAGGGTTGAGAAGTCGTCGTTGCCCGACGCGATTTCGACGATCGTTTCGTCGGCAGCCGAGGCAGTTCCGCCGAAGGCGAGGCCTGCGGCGATGGTGGTGGAGGCGATGATCGCCTTCAGTGTGCGCTTCATTGGGGGAATCCTTTCGGGGTCACGTTCGGGCCTCAGGGAGACCAAAAGCCAACCTAGAAAGGAAAATCAGGCGGTGCTTAACGGATCAGCGATTTAGTGATAAATGTCCTCGGGGCTCAGCGTTGAGCGCTCCGTGTCACGAGCGCGACACCCGCGATCGCCACACCGAAGCCGACGATCGCAGCGATTGGCAAACGCTCGCCGAACAACATCGCCGCCTCCACCGCCGACAGCGCAGGGAACAAGAAGAACAGACTCGACACGCTCGCTGCGGCTCGATGTTGGAGCAACCACAACATGGTCAACACGGCGGTGATCGACAACACGCCGACCGACCATGCGAGTGACCACAGTGTCGTGGGCGTGAACGCGATCGATGCTTGTCTGGTTGCGATCGCGACGACGGCAAGCACCGACGCCGATACACCGTACTGTGCGACGGTGCCCCACAGCAGTGGCACGTTGGCGCAACGACGGCGTTGCACGAGAGTGCCAGCCGACATGCCGATCGTTGCCAATGACACCGAGACCACCGCTGCTACTGGAACACTCAACGATGGGTCACCGAGCCGCTCGGCAACCACCGCCACGACGCCGATGAAACCGAAACCGACTCCGACCCACTGGATTCGAGTGAGCCGCTCGCCAAGCAACGGGCCACCAGCCAACGCGGTGACCACCGGATGCAGACCGCCGATGAGCGCGCTCACGCCCGAGGGGAGCCCGAGGTCGATTGCTATGAAGACACCACCGAGATACAGCGCGTGAATGCCAAAGCCGGCAACAGCTGACCAACCAATGGCAGGTCGCGACGGACGTGGGGCTTTCGTTGCTATGGCGATCAGCGCGAGCACGAGTGCGGCAACGGCAAGTCGCACAGCGAGGAACGCAAGTGGATCAGCATCGCGTGTGGCGTACCGAGCGACGATGAATCCGGTGCTCCACAGCACCACGAAAATCCACGGCGCCGCGCCGGCGAAGGCGCGTGACGATGCTGACGTCATCGATGCGCCGATCAGGCGAGTAACGCGGGCGCAAGCCGTCGCCACTCATCGGCTGGCATGCGTGTCCGGTCGTCGGTGAGCACCTGCACGCAGACGTGATCGGCCCCGGCGGCATGATGTTCTGCAACGCGTGCTGCGATCTGTTCTTCGGTGCCCCAGGCAACGATCGCGTCAACGAGTCGATCGCTGCCGCCGTCGCTCCAGTCGGATTCGTCGAAGCCGCTGCGGGCGAGGTTGTTGTAGTAGTTCGGCAGTCCGAGATAGATCTTCATCCCGGCGCGGGCGATACGGCGAGCCTCAGCGGGGTCGGTCGACAACACCACCATCTGCTCGGGGGCGAGGAGCGCATCTGGCCCCATCGTCGACCGAGCCACGGCGGTGTGATCCGGAGTCGTGAAGTACGGGTGAGCACCATTGGCAGCCGTGGCGGAGAGTTCCAGCATCTTGGGGCCAAGCGCGGCGAGCACTCGGCCGGGTTCGTTCACTGGCGGGACCGCCATGAACAGTGCTTCGTCCATGCGCTTGAGGTACTCGACCATGTACGAGTAGGGCTTGGACCAGTCGTGCTTGCGAACGCCGGCCACGAGATGACCATGACTCACACCAAGGCCAAGCAGGAAACGCTCAGGAAATGCCTCTGCCAGCGTCTTTTGGCCGGCTGCCATCGTCATCGGATCGCGGGCGTAGATGTTGGCGATGCCGGTGGCGAGCACTAGTCGCTCGGTGGCTGAGGCGAGCACTGCGGCCGAGGCGAAGGGGTCACGGCCGACCGCCTCGCCCAACCACAGCGCGCCGAAGCCGAGTTCCTCGATGAGTTGGGCCGCCTCTTGGGCCTGCGGGGTGGGCAAGGCGTCGATCCCGCCGTACCAGATGCCAACAGAACCGATGTCGAGTGAGGGTCGAGCCATGCGGTCTGTCTAGTCGACGATGGGGTCGGGGCCCATCACCCGTCGGCCGGGCACGATGCGAATGAATGCCACCTCGCCGATGTCGTCATCGGGTTCATCGCTCGGTCGCCAGCCGTATTTCGCTTCGAGGCGATCGAGCACTTCGACCGGCGCCCGCTCGACGACCGTCGCCACACCGTCGAAGACGACGTCACCTTGGTCACCGGTTGGTCCACTGCCCGCAAAGCCGAACGCCACTCTGGGCTCGTGTGCGATGTTGCGGGTCTTGACACTGTTGGCGCCGGTGGCAAGCCAATACACGCCTGTGGTGTCGACGATGAACCAGATCGGTACGAGGTGGGGCCGTCCATCGGAGCGAGTACTGGCGAGCCAGAGATCACGGGGCTCAGCGGTCATTAGCTCAAAAGGTGATCACGAATCGACCGCGGGTGCCGCCGGCTTCGAGGCGTCGATGCGCTTGCGCCGCTTCGGAGGCATCAAAGGTCTGCGCAACGCGAAGCGTGAGTTGGTGGTCGTCAACGAGTTGGCGCAGGCCGTCGAGTCGTTCGAGTTCTTGTGCGTACTCGCGCACCCACACCGGATGAATGTCGATATCGCGCTCAGACGGTCCATCCCATCCACGTACGGTGGCCATCGCCCCACCGTCGCGGATCGCTCCGAGTAGAAGGCCACATTGCACGGAGCCATCAGCGAGGCCGTCAACGCCATCGGGAACGATGTCGCGTATCCGTCGGGCGACATCATCGCCTCGTGCCACCACGTGGTGTGCGCCAAGTGAGGTCACGAGGTCGTGGTCGGCATCGCTGGCATCGGCGATGACACGCAGGCCAGCAGCGAGGCCGAGTTGCACCATGTAGCCGCCAAATGCCCCAGCGGCTCCGGTGACGGCGAGCGTCGATCCGGCGGGCAAGGCCAACAGGTCGAGCGCATAGCGAGCCGTGAGACCATTCATCGGCAGGGTGCTCGCCTCGGCGTAACTCACTCCGCTCGGCATTCGTGTTACCGAACGGGCTGGCAACACGAGTGATTCGGAGTACCCCCCGTGGCTGGCGGTGGGGACGACGATCGCCATGGCATCGTCGCCCACTCGAAGGTGGCTGACACCATCGCCCACTTCGTCGATCACGCCAGCCACATCCATACCTGGCACGTACGGCGGGGGATCACGTCGGAGCATCTCGGCTCGGCCACCCGAGCGATGAATGGTGTCGGTGGGGTTGACCGTTGCTGCTCGTACGGCGAGACGCACTTCACCCGGGCCTGCGTGACGTTCCGGCACATCGAAGATGCGCAGCATCTCCGGTCCACCGAACTCATCGACTCCGACGACGCGCATGGCGCTCCTCTCGTTGTGGGCTAGCTCGACCGAGCGACCTTTTCCATGCGTACCAGACCGCGGCCGAAGAACACTGCTCCGAGGCGTCCCACAACGCCGGTTAGCGGCGATGGCAAGTAGGGCACGTGCACGCTTTCACGCCAGTGCACGACGGTGGTTCCTTGCGCGGTGCCAGGGGTCACGGTGAACTCGGCTTCGCCGATCAGCACCGGTCCGAGTTTGTGCACGAGGCATCGCCCGTTGCCTGTGGCGGCATCGAAATGCTGTTCGACGGCGAGCATTCGGTCTTCAAGCGCGAGTCGGCGGGTCGGTCCGGACCAGGCAGTGAAGCGTCGAGGGTCATCTGGGTCGACGTCGACCGTCGTCATGGCGACCCAGTCGGCATGCCCTGCCCAATCGGTGAGGAGGTCCCAGGTGCGCTGGGCGTCGAGTCCGACGACGCGGCTCAATTCAAAGACGACGCGCGAACCGCGGCGCGTCGTGGTGGGCATGTCGGTGGGGGTGGAGGTCACGTTGGGTTGAACGCCGCACTCGTGCTCAACATTCCGGCACGGTTCGTGGGGCTGGCGTTCACTACGGTCGAGACATCTGTTTGACCAGGAGGGCCTGATGTCTGATCGTTTCGACTTGACCGACCGTGTGGCATTGGTGACCGGAGGTAGCCGAGGTCTTGGGCGCGAGATGGTGTTGGCGTTTGCCGAGCACGGTGCCGACGTGGTGATCGCGAGTCGCAAGATCGATGCATGCGAGGAGTTGGCCGCGCAGGTACGCGAACAAACGGGGCGTCGAGCACTCGCTGTTGCGTTCCATGCGGGTCGTTGGGAAGAAGCTGACCGGCTTGCTGATGCGGTCGCTTCAGAGTTCGGCCGGTGCGACGTGCTCGTCAACAACGCCGGTATGTCGCCGCTGTATCCGTCGTTGCCTGAAGTGAGCGAAGACCTGTTCGACAAAGTGGTTGGCGTTAATTTCAAAGGCCCGTTCCGGCTGTCGTCGATCATCGGTTCACGGATGGCCGAAGGGTCGGGCGGTTCGATCATCAATGTGTCGTCGATTGCAGCCGTTGCCCCGACCCCGCACGAACTCGTCTACGCAGGAGCCAAGGCCGCACTTGACGCAATGACCGCAGGGATGGCTCGGGCATGGGCACCAAAGGTGCGGTGCAACGTGATCATGCCTGGCCCATTTCTGACCGACATTTCAAAGGCCTGGGATCTTGTGGCGTTCAACGAGCGAGCGAAGACCGAGATTCCCTTGCAGCGTGGTGGCGAGGCGCACGAAATCGTCGGTGCAGCGCTCTACTTGGCGAGCGACGCCTCGAGTTACACCAACGGGGCCACGATCAGAATCGATGGCGGCATGGCGTTCTCGGCCGGTTGATCTGACACACCGCGGGTTGTCCTAGACGGCGACACCT
>JAPOJQ010000092.1 GCA_029978335.1 Actinomycetota bacterium | reverse complement strand
TGAAGTGGGTTGCCTTCAGCGCCGACTCAGGGAAGATGATGCCGTTGTTCGCGATGATGCCAACGAGATAGCCGTGGATTCGGGCGAATCCGGTGACGATCGATGTTCCCCATTCGGGCTTGAACGCGGCGAAGCGACTGCCGTCCACGATGCGAGCGATGATCTCGGTGGCATCGAACGGGATACGTGCATCGGCGTTGATGATGCCGTACATGTCATCGGCTGGAAAGAACGGCTCCTCAACCGGTGCACGATCGATCCACCCTTGATCGTCAGCAACACGGCGTTGGTTGGTGGTCGCACAGATCTCGCGCAGGCGGGCGTAGGCCTCGCGTTCGGTCGCGACGACATTGTCGCTCACCCCCGACACCCGGGTGTGCTTGACCGCTCCACCGAGTTCGTCGGGGTCGATGATCTCACCGAGCGCTGCCTTCACAATTGGTGGCCCACCGAGGAAGATCCGGCCGATGCCGTCGACCATGATCACTTCATCCGACAGGGCCGGCACGTAGGCACCACCGGCGGTGCAGCCACCGAGCACGACCGACAACTGGGGCAAACCTCGAGCCGACATGCGCGCCTGGCGGTGAAAACTTCCACCGAAGTGATCACGGTCGGGGAAGATCTCATCCTGTAACGGCAAAAAGGCACCACCGGAATCGACGAGGTAGATCACGCCGAGACCATTTTCTGCGGCAATGTCTTGTGCCCGCACGTGCTTCTTGATCGATACCGGCAGTAGCGAGCCACCCTTCACCGTGGCGTCATTGGCGATGAAGACCCACGGCACACCGTGGACGATGCCGATGCCGGTGACGATGCCAGCACCTGGAGCTTCGTCGCCGTATTGCCCCCACGCGGAGAGTGTCGAGAACTCGAGGAATGACGTGCCGATGTCGGTGACGAGGTCGATCCGATCACGCGGCATGACTTTGCCGCGTGCGAGGTGCCGTTCGATTGACTTCGCGCGGCCAGCGCCACCATCGACGGCGATCTGCTGACGTTCGCGCAAGGTCGCCACGAGGTCGCGATAGGCAGCGGTATTGGTGGCAAACAGGTCGCCACCGCGATCGATTCGTGTAGCGAGTCGCGCGAAGGTCATCGAGCGCTCCGGATCGGATGCGAGGCGTGGATGCCGTCGACGAATTGGGACGTGATGATGGCAGCAAGGTCGTCGAGCGACAGGCTTCCAGAGAGGTGGAACCATTCGATCGTTGTGTTCATCGAGCCAAAGAGCAGCAGTCGGGTCAGTGGACGGCGATCGGCGGGGAGATCAGGGAACACATCGGCCAAGAGGTCGTTCCAGCGATGCTCGTATTCGTCGCGCTGGGGCACCACTTCCGCACGGACCTCTGGCGGTGCGGTAAAGAACGCGGTGACGTGTGCGGCGGTGTACGAACCATGTTCGAACAACGCGCCGAGGTGGGCCCGCACGTGAGCGCCAAGACGTTCGAGCGGTTCGACAGCCTCAACCCGGTCGAAGGCTTCGACCATCACTTCGATTCCGCGATTGAACACGGCGATGAAGAGGTCCTCTTTGGAAGCGAAGTGGTGATACACCGACCCGGCCTTGATGCCTGCATCGGCGGCCAGTTGACGAAGTGTCGTCGCGGCGTAGCCCTGTTCGACCAGTCGTTCGGCTGCCGCGTCAAGGACGCGTTGCCGTCCTGGTGCGGGTGCTGCCGGTTCAGCCATTAGGACAACCTAACGGACGTTAGGGACTCTTCGGCGAGTCGGAGCGAGGGCTACGGCCCGATCATTGTTGCGACCACCGAGTGCCCGGTGCGTAGTAGCGGTCGTGCCACACACCGCGGATGTCCTCGCCGCGAAAGGGCATCCGCCACGAGGTGAGCCTTGTTGACGCGGCACCAAGTTCCACTGCGCACAGTGCACGCGGTTGGTCATCGGTGCCGTCGACATACTCATCAGCAGCACCGCTCGGCACATATCGACGAGCGATCTCTCGATACAGATCTCGCCACACGTCGTCCTCGCCCGGACGGTGCACGATGTCGACGACGCCTTGCACGGTCACCTTGCGCCACGGGTGCGCTTCTTCGTCGATCGAGATCCCCACCCGCGGATCACGCAACAGATTGCGCCAGATCACCGCCGGTTCGCGCGGCGTGAAGAACAGGCGTTGCTCACGTTCGATGAACCACAGCGGCACGACTCTCGGCATTCCGTCGTCGTCAACGGTTGCGATTCGAGCGAGGTGTCCGGGCTCGTCGAGCAGAGCGGCAATTTCGTCAGTCGTGAGACGCGGCATCAACGAATGATGTCACGGCAACGGTGTCAGCCGTTACCGGCGCCAGATCCTCACGTCGACGCCATCGCATCCAACAACCTGAGCAAAGAGCGCACCTGGCTCGAGCAGCGACCGGCCATCGGCCAAGAGTTGCGCGGTGTTCGAGCCAACGAGGATGCGGGAGGGTTCAACTGCCAGCGAAGCCGCCAGCGTCGGCGCCTCGTTACCCGAGACGAGCACCATCGACAGATCAGCGATTGAGCACGCCGCAGCGTTCAACGCCGACTCGAACGCTGACGTCACTGAGGCAACACCCGATGTGTCAGCCGCATCGGTCACGTTGGCCCCGCCAACGTCGTGCGTGTTCGGCTCGGCCTTGCCGAAGCAGAACGCCGACGCCCCAGCGGCTTCGACCACCACCGCCAACATCGTTGACGTACTGGCAATCTTCAATGCCCCAATGGTGGAGCGAGGCCCACCGCACATGTCATAGGCGCCAGCAAATGCGGGTAGGCCGACCTGACCGTGCACCACCGCTGCGGCGGTGCTGCCTGCGACGTCGACTGCATCACTCACGTACCACAACGCGTATGGGAGATAGCCAGGTCCTGCGACTGCAATCGCCGCTCTACAAGCCTCGACCGCCGCGTCGATCCGATCGACGGGCGACGAGCTACTCAGTGCGCAGGTGGCGTGACTGACGATGCCCGGCATGGCCACAGGGTACGTCAGCCCTCAATCACGCTCAGACGCAGCGATTGCGAATGTGCCCAATGCCTTCGACCCACGTCTCCACAACCTGACCGGCGCGCAGCGCTTCTTTCGGGTCACGAGCCATCCCGACGCCTGCGGGTGTTCCGGTGAAGATCACGTCGCCTGGGAGCAGCGGTAGCACTGACGACAACTCCGCGATGATCTGCGGCACGGAGAAGATCAGGTCGCTGGTTCGGGCGTCTTGTTTGACCACACCGTCGACGGAACAGCCGAGCCCAAGGTCATCGGGGTTATCGACCTCATCGATCGTCACGAGCCACGGACCCATCGGGCCGTACCCGCGACGGGACTTGCCGAGAGAGAACTGCATCCCCGCGGCAAACTGCAGCGTCCGGTCGCTGATGTCTTGACCGACGGTCAAACCCGCCACGTACGACCACGCGTCAGCGTGGGCAACTCGATCCGCACGACGACCAATGACGACGACCAACTCGACTTCCCAGTCGACTGCCTCGCCGACGATCTCGATGTCGTCGAACGGGCCCGACAGCGAGGCGGGAAATTTGGTGAACGTTGCTGGCACCGACGGCACCTGCATCCCCGACTCCTCAGCGTGGGTTCGATAGTTCAGGCCGATGGCGAACACTTGGCGTGGCACTCCGACGGGATTACCCAACCTCGACTCGTCGAGCGGCTCGACCGAGCCCGACAACGAACGAGCGGCCGCGCAGAACGCCTCCCACTGTTCGAGCACCGACTGGGGATCGGGCCCAAAGCGCCCGTCAGATGCGGTGGCGATATCAAGGATCGTGTCACCGTCAACGATGACGGCGCGCCCGCCATGATTCGCAATCTTCATATGTGGCTCCTTGGTCGACCTATGGGGCCCCATCAAAGGGCTCGGCGGTGACGTTAGCCATCTGCAACGACCGCCCTCAGAGTGCAACACGCACACGCGAGACTCTCTCGTGCGTTGATCACACGATGAGCGCCGACCATCACCGAGGAGCACCGCGATGAGGATTCTGCATACGAGCGACTGGCACCTAGGACGATCCTTCGGTTCGATGTCGCTTCGTGATGCTCAAGAGCGCTTCTGCGACGAGCTCGTCACGATGGTAGGGGCCGAAGGTATCGATCTCGTCGTGATCGCTGGCGATATCTACGACCGTGCCATTGCCCCCACCGAGTCCATCGAGTTGTTCCGCGAGACCGTCCGCCGGCTCCGCAATGACGGCGTCGTGCTCGCCGCGATCTCCGGCAACCACGATGGTGCCGACCGTGTCTCGCCCTACGACGACCTCCTCGACGCATCTGGCGTGTACATCCGTGGCGGCTACGAGGGTGTGGGACGTGTCGTCCAACACCACTTCAGCGACGGTCCACTTGATCTCGTGATGCTGCCGTTCCTCGACCCTCAGGCATCGCCCGCAACATTCGACGACGGCGATGCATCCCATGAAGGACGTCGACGTCGGACCCATCACGATGTGCTCAGCACTGCAATTGGCCGTGCTCGTGGGTCGCTCACGTCACCACGCTCACTCGCTATTGCCCACGCCTTCGTCACCGGTGGCGCGGTGAGCGACTCAGAACGTCAACTCGAAGTAGGCGGCACTGGCGAAGTCGCATCGACCCTGTTCGATGACTTCTCGTACTCCGCACTTGGCCACCTACACCGTCCGCAAGACATCGGGCGTCCGACACTTCGTTATTCGGGTACGCCACTGGCATATTCGTTCTCCGAACATCATCAAAAGTCCGTCACCGTCGTCGACATGGACGCCACCGGCAAGTGCTCCGTCAGCACCATTGACCTGAATATCGGTCGCGGCGTTGCCACCATCACCGGTTCCATCGACGAACTCACCGATCCGAGTCGATTCCCCGATGCACAGCACTGCTTCGTCAGCGCCATCATCACCGATCACGAGACCGTGCTCGACGCCAAAGCGAAACTCGAGCAGGTGTATCCCCACAGTGAGGAACAGAGCCAGCATGCGCGCGAAGGG
>JAPOJQ010000104.1 GCA_029978335.1 Actinomycetota bacterium | reverse complement strand
GGCTCGAGAACTTCGGGCCATGGCGGAGAGCGCTGGGTCTCGGTCGGTGGACGTGACGGCCCGATCAGCGGCAGCGATCGCCGCGCTTCGTGAGCGGATCGGCGGGCTCGTGTCGCCGCAACTTGAACGGCTCGGGAACTTGGCGGCCGGTGGTTCATCTACGTCCATGTCGGCGGCGTTGCGCGGTGTGGCTGAGGCGACAGCGCAGTCGACGGGCAGGCATCTGTGGTCGTCATCTGATCCCCAGGATCTGGGGCGGATCGGGTTTGGTGAGATTCTTCGCGGGTCGCTTCTTCGCCCTGAGTTTCGCCCGATGCCGATCATTGGCGTGGCTGTCTTGGTTCCGGCGACAGAACTTGCAGGTGATCTGAGGTGGCAGCAGGGACTTATCGCTGCGCTGGCAGCCGTATTGGTCGTGGTGGAGTGTCGGATCGCCAATCGGTTGATCGATCGTTATTCGGCGCTGAGCGTGTTCGTCGTGGTGGGTGTGGTGGCGGTGTTCTCGTCGCAGGCACTCATTGCCGAGAGGGTGGGTCGCCAGTGGGACCTCACGGGAGCCGAGACTGGTCCGATCGCCACGGTAGTAATGACGCTGGTATTGGTGGGGGTGACATCATCCATCGGTTCGTATCGGCATCTCGACGACCGTCGCGCAGCGGCGTTGGCGGCAGCGATCAGCACAGAGCGACTCGACACTGCAGCACAGGCGCACGCGGTGTCGGTGGAGACTCGTCGTTTGGCGTCGCTGTTGCATGGTCGGCTACAAACGCGCCTTCTTGGGTGTGCGATGGCACTGGAGTTTGCTGATGGTGATGCCGAGGCCGTGGAGGCCGCACTGGAGCGAACTCGGTCGATACTCGACGAGGGCTGGGATCCTGGTGGTCAGGCTGAAGGCGAGCGGACGGTCGACGACGTCGCAGCGATGTGGTCTGGGCTTGCCGCGGTACGCATCGATGTCAAGACTGATCGTGACGTGGTCGCCGATTCGCGCGTGGTGGAGGTCGTGGAGGAGCTCGTGTTGAACGCGGTTCGCCACGGACGGGCTCGCACGGTTGAGGTCAGGGTTTCTGACGAGGGTGAGCACATCGTGATCAGGGCCGTTGACGATGGGCATGGTGGTGATGGCCGCTCGGGTCTCGGCTCTCAGGTGTTGGCCAGTGTTGGCGTTGTCGACCGCGTGCTGGGCGCGTCGGGCTCGTCGGTGACGGTGCGTCTCGACATCGACTAGTTGTGTGATTGTTCACCAGCTGCACGGGCTAAGGGCGGAAGCAGCCCGATGAGGCAGATGGCGAGTGCGACCAACTGAGCGGTCATCTGAAGTTGGTAGCCGAAACCTCGTCCACCGAGCCATGTAGGCACGAGGACAATGATCAATACGACGATGCTCGTCAAGGTGACGGCGCGCTGCGCGTTGGACGGTGTGCGACCTCTCGTGAGCGCGTTGTTGGCGTACACGGTGATGAGCAATGCGCCGATGAAGGCGATGAATGGGTTGGTCTCCCAGGCGGTGTCGGGCTCAATGGCGGCGGCGACGAGCAGCGCAACGGTGGTCACCACTGCGGTTGCAAGAGCGACAACGGCGAGAGAGAACTTCATGAAGCGACCCTAGCCCTCGGCGCGGCGGCGAAGATTCGCGAGTTGTTTGCGCAGCATGATCCCGTCGCCGGGCCCGAGTAGGTAGCGAGCGACGAGCCGGCCGGCGGGCAGATCGATTCGTGACCTGACTCTGGTGACGAGTCTGGTGGCTGACGTGTCGTCTATTGAGTCGAGGCGGTAGGCGAGGGTGAATGCAACACGAGCAGACCCAGCATTGGGTTGTCCGAGGGCCAGCACGACGACGCGCGGCTCGTCGACGGTGACCGCCGTGAAATCGATAGGCCCGCCGGGCACTCGGTCGCCGCTGTTCACGTTCTGCCACTCAGGATGGATGCGCGTGGCGCTGCGACGCCCAAGGTTGTCGATCAGGTCGTAGCTGTACCAGCCGGCTCGTCCGAACCCCATTTGACGGATCCACGGGAAGACGTGCTCTGGTGGGGCAGCGATCGTGATCGATCGTGTGGCGTTCAGTTGCGGCGCGTCAATGAGTTCATCACCGGGCATCACCGACGCAATCTCGTCGACGCTGGCATTCCAGTGTTGGCTCACGTTGGTCTCCTTCGCCACATGATGACGGTGATCCATGTCGCGGTTGCGCCCCGCATCGTCCAGGCGAGCGTGCGTACGAGGTCGGCGGACATCAGTCGTGCGTGCACATCTGGATCGAAGCCGTCGGCGAGTTCCGCGTGAGCGGGAGCGGACCAGAAACCGCTGATGACGAGCACCACACCCATCGCCACCGAACCGATGAGGGCCGGTAGCGCAACGTCACGGTCACGGGTGCGAACGACGTAGAGCAAGACCAGGGCGGCAGCGACACCTTCGGTGGCCCATGGCACCAGCAAGAGGCGACCGATTCGTTCGACGTGTTCGGCCTGGAAGGTCGTGTAGCCGTCGGCGCCGACACGTGCAAAGAGTGGGTAGTGCACGGTGTGGATCGTCCAGATCAGACCCACCATGAACCACGTGGCGACAAGGTGCACGATGACGAGAGCGGGCGACAGGCGGCGTTGCACGGCGTGACCGTACGGTCTTGGGGCACGACGTGTCTGACTGTGCGGCCTACCCTCGTCCCATGAAGCCAAAAGTGTCGTTGATCACCCTTGGGGTCCGCAATCTCGATCGTTCGCGGTCGTTTTATGAGGCACTTGGCTGGCCATGTTCGCACTCGACCGACGACATCGCCTTCTTTGAACTCGACGGTGTGGTGTTGGGATTGTTCGGATGGGATGACCTTGCCGATGACGCCGGCGTTGCATCGTCGGACGGCGTGGCGTTTCGCGGCGCCAGCCTCGCCCACAACGAACCGTCGCCGGATGATGTCGATCGAGCGTTCGGGGAGTTCCTCACGGCGGGTGCCACGGTGGTCAAACATCCCGAAGCAACCGAATGGGGTGGCTATTCGGGCTATGTCGCCGACCCAGATGGTCACCTGTGGGAAGTCGCCTTCAATCCGTTCAGCGACTGGACGTGACCCCTAGCGGGGATAGCCGCTGTGAGCGCCCGATACGGTCTCATTGTGGGCTTTCTTAAGTGGGCGTTCGGTCGGCACGACGTGCGTGGTCCCGATGCGGAACGGAGCATCGAGGCGGCGTGGTTGCCGTTGTGGCAAGCCCAGTTGGTGTTGCACGAGTTATGGGAACGCGAGATCCCTGCGGTGCAGGCCGAGGACTTCACATCGCATCTTCGCTTCGGCGCTCGTGAGCCCATGGCACGGCTGTTCGTAATGGAACCGCGTCTCGCCGAAGCGATCGAGGTGATCACCTCCGTGATCGGGGAGGAGCCGGCCACCTTGCACGGTCATGACTGGCCCGGCTGGATTCGTCAACGTCAAGCAGGCGCCGATGTGGCGTTGTCGCCCGAGGACGATTCGTGACGTCGCAACATCCGCGTCTCGCTGTTGCGCTCGGCGCTGGCATCACCGCTGCCGGGGCGATGCACTTCGTGAGCCCGAACTTTTTCGATGCGATTATCCCGCCCTGGTTGCCGCCCTCGGAACGGTTCTGGACGTATCTGAGCGGTGTTGCCGAATTGATCGTCGGGCTGATGTTGTTCGTGCCCCGTTGGCGTCGACGTGGGGCAATCGCGTTGATCGTGCTGCTGATCGCCGTGTACCAGGCGAAT
>JAPOJQ010000054.1 GCA_029978335.1 Actinomycetota bacterium | reverse complement strand
CGCATCTCGCCCGACTCCCGTCGGTCCGCGTGGGGGCCTCGGGGAGCACGGGCGAGATTCCGACTCAGCGGTAGTTGTTGTTCGAGGTGTGGTCGCCAGCGAGCCAGCGGTCGAGCACGTCGTGAGCGTCTTCCATGCGATCTGCGTTGATCTGGGCGGCGCCGGGTGCATCAACGGTGAACTCGAGGACCATGCCGTTGGGGTCGGAGGTGTAGAGCGAGCGGCAGTAGCCGTGCTCGAGCACGAAGGTCGCTTCTGGGTTCCAACCCGACTCGGTGAGGCGACGCTCGAGATCGGCCTGCACGTCGGCGGTCACGTTGAGCGCGATGTGGCGGAACGGCGACGGGGCGAGATCGGGGTCGAAGAGCTTCTGGTCTTCGGGATCAGCGAACTGGAAGAAGGCGAGTGCGGAGCCGTCACCGAGTCCGAAGAAGGTGTGGCAGTAGGTGCGCACCGCGCCGAAGAGTTCGTCCTGCTCCGACCATGTGGCCATGAGTGGGAAGCCGAGGATGTCTTCGTAGAAGGCTCGGGTTGCCGCCTGGTCTTTGGTGACGTAGGCCGTGTGATGGAGGCGGGTGGGCAACTTGGAGGTGTCGATGGTGCGGGTCATGGTGTCTCCTCAGACGTGTGATGTGGTGCCGCCGTGGTCACCTTCGACGAATCGAGTGTGTCCGTTAGGCGGACATTCTGCCGCTGTGCGTACGCTACTGGTCGTCGGGCCCCGTCTCAACCGGAGCTCGACCACCAGCCCCCAATGTTCCCATGAGTGACCTACCCCTGACCACATCCAGCGCCCGGCCGCCGGTCGTGCTCGTGCACGGTGCGTGGTTCGGCGCGTTCTGCTGGGACCCGGTGATCGCAGCGATCGACGACCCGAGTCGTGAGATCGTGGCGGTGCAACTGCGTGGCAGCGGCAACCGCCGTGACGAGAACGGCCCGCACATCACCCGCGACGATCATGTCGATGATGTTGTCGGCGCCATCGTCGATCGCCACCTGACGAATGTCGTCCTTGTTGGTCACAGCTATGGGGGGCGCGTGATCACGGGCGTGATCGAGCGGATTGGTGAACGCATCGGTCGTGTGGTCTACGTCGACGCACATGCGCCGGTGCTCGACGATCCGGGACCGAGCGACGAACGCCGAGCGATAGCCGAGACGCATGGCCAGATGTTGCCGATGATGGGCGTGCGACTCGATGCAGACCTGGTCGGTGGCGCAGATGCACTCGCTCGCATCACCGCGATGATCGTCGATCATCCCTTCGCCACGCTCACCAGTCCGTGGCGGGCTGATCTTCCCGACGGCCTCGACCGCACCTATGTGCATGCGCTCGGGCCTGACGGTGAACCGTTCCGCTGTTACGCGCAAGTCTGCGCGAACGATCCGGCGTGGGAGTACATCGAGATCGACGGACCGCACATGCTCATGTATTCGCATCCCCGCGAACTCGCCGCGATCATTGCTCGCTGACGCTCAGTGATCCCACCCGCCAGCGGTGAATGACCGGTGCGTGCGGCGGTGCATCTCGATGGTCGATGTGGCACCTGCGGTGCCATGAAGCGCCGTGGCGAGGTTGCCGCTCGCGTCGATCATTGCAGCGGTATCGGAGGCGGTGATGCCGGTGTTGTCGGTGTCAGCTGATGCGCAGTGGTTCGTTGCGCAGGTGGTGATCACCAGTGTGGTCGACACCGCTGACACATGAGTGATGGTCGGACGACCATCGAGCCCGATCACGATGTCGGCGCCGATGCCGCCTTCGCTCAGGTATTGCGTGGTGGCGGTGGCGCAGTCGGCGTCATTGCATGTGGTGACGAAGAGCCCTGACGACCCGTCGCTGAGCGCACCACGGTGAGCGATGACTGGCGCACCGTCGACACCGATCGCAATTGCTGGCGTTGCACCGAGCGAGGCCACACCGATCGATGGCCCTGCCACGAGGCGAGCACCTGTGGTTGCCGAGCAGGCAACGTCAACACAGGCGATCACGGCCAAGCCATCGGGTCGTGTGATTGCGATGATCGGCGTGCCGTCGGCGCGGATGGTGAGGTCGGGGTCGGCGCTCACGCCGGTCAGGTCGATCACGGTCGTGGACGACGCGGCACAGGTGACGTTCCCGCAATGGGTGATCGCAAGATCGTCGCTCGCGATGTGGGCCACGATGGGTAGGCCGTCGACGCCAATGGCAAGCGAGGGGTCATAGCCGCTGAATGCACCGGAGTCGACGGTGGTGTTGGTGGAACCGAGACACGACGGCGTGTCGCATGAACTGATGACGAGCCGTGCATCGACAGCGCTCGAGGTTGAGGCGATGATCGGTAGGCCATCGTTAGCGAGCGCGAGCGACACACCCGATGTGGCGTGATCGCTGCGAATCGTCTCTGACGACGCCGTGGTGCAGCCAATGTCGGCGCAGCGCGTCAGATAACTGCGTGCACGAACGGGATCATGATGCACGATCAACGCCAGACCATCGGCCCCAACGGTGATGTCGGGCGTGATCCCCGCCGTCGTCCAGACAGCGGCCGAATGTTCGGCTCGGCCACGGGTGTCGATCACACGCCCATACGACGCAACACGATCACCGCTCGCCACACCTGGATCGGGCAAGGCCTCAAAACGATCGATCATGTCGTCGGTGACTGTGGCCAAGGCTGTTGCAATCGCATCATCTACCGATGCGGTGTCAGCGAAGCCGTCGAGGTCGCCTGCTCGCACGACATCGCTCGTTGCCGTCGCCACGGCTGCAGTGATGGCGGCGTCAGTATCGGCTCGGCGGTAGTAGTCAGAAAGATCCACCGGTTCGGGCACGACGTCGGCCCCGGGTTCGATCGCCGCAGCGCGCAATTGACCCAGTTCGGCCTCGATGGCGGAGAGTCGAGCGTCATCGTGATATCCGACGACATCGGCCAGCAGATGTGCACGGCCATACACATGGAAACAGATCGAGCCGTCGGCGGCGAGTGGCACCGTGGCCGAATTCGGCACGGTTTGGCCATTGACGAAGTTGAGGTTCGACGTATTCGGCCGGGCGATGTCGCACGGATACACCGTCACGAACCCACCGACCGCAGCGGCCTCACCATCGACCACCGTGACGTTCATCTGCACTGCCGATGCACCTGTTGGCACCACATCACCGGTTACCTGAAGCCGTAATGCCGCGCCGCTCCCATCGATCGCACCGACCTTCGACCGACCACGAGTGTCGAGCATTCGCACCGGATCGATCGAGGTGAACACGGCGCCACCATCGTTCGATGCCGCCTGCACACCCATCAGACCGCCACCGCCGAGCGTGACGGCAATCGCTGCTCCAATTGCCGACCAGCGCACTCGTAGCCGTCGAATCTCCATGTGGTCTCGCATCTCGCCCCCTCGGGTTAGGCCGCGTCGCGGCGTTGTCACTGGGGGTGATGAGCACCAACGCGTGACGATCTCGCGCTTTGTGAGCACCTACGCTCATGACGTGCGCGACCCATTGACCGCGAAGCTCGCTCCGTTTGGCACCACGATCTTCGCCACCATGTCGGCGCTCGCCGTCGAAACCGGTTCCATCAACCTCGGTCAAGGCTTCCCCGACACCGACGGTCCAAGCGAAGTGCTCGACGCTGCGGTCGACGCGATTCGTTCGGGCCAGAACCAGTACCCACCAGGGCTCGGCATTCCGGATCTGCGCCGCGCCGTTGCCGAACACCAACAGCGTTTCTGGGGTATCGAACTCGACCCTGACACCGAGGTACTCATCACGGCGGGCGCAACCGAAGCGCTCGCCGGCGCCTTGCTCGGCACCCTCGAACCCGGCGACGAAGTGGTGGTGTTCGAGCCGATGTACGACTCGTATCAAGCATGTATTGCGCTTGCGGGTGCGCGCATCGTGCCGGTGCTGTTGCGTCCGACACCCGAGGGCTATCGCTTCGACCCCGATGAACTGCGTGCCGCGATCGGACCACGCACCCGCAGCATCTTGTTGAACACGCCACACAACCCGACCGGCAAGGTGTTCACCGCCGAGGAGATGCACCAGATCGCCACACTCGCGATCGAACACGACCTGATGGTCATCACCGATGAGGTGTACGAACACCTCATTTTCGATGGCCGGCAACACCTTCCGATGTCGACGTTGCCGGGTATGCGCGAACGGACGTTGACGATTTCGTCGGGCGGCAAGACCTTCCACACGACGGGCTGGAAGATCGGCTGGATCAGCGGCCCGCAACCGATGGTCAAAGCGGCCATGAGCGCCAAGCAGTTTCTGACGTACGTCAATGGTGCGCCGTTTCAACCGGCGATGGCCGTCGGTCTTCGACTCGGCGATGACTACTTCGAGTCGCTGATTGCGAATCTTGCCGACAGCCGTGACCGGCTGCACGCAGGGCTGCACGGTGCTGGCTTCACTGTGTACCCGAGCGAAGCCACCTACTTCACGACCGTTGACGTGACCCCGTTGCGCGCCGACGGTGATGGCATGGCGTTTTGCCTCGAACTACCACACCGCATCGGGGTGGTAGCCGTGCCGAATCAGGTCTTCTACGTCGAACCGGCGCACGGTCGCAACCTCGTGCGGTTCGCCTGCTGCAAACGGCCCGAAGTGATTGATGCAGCCGTCGAACGGCTGGTCACCTTGGCGAACTGACGAGCGGACGCTCCATCATCGAGACGAGTTTGCCGCTTGGTGTGCGCTGCTGGCCAACCTCAACAAATCCCATGCGGTCGTGGAAGGCGAGCGACTCGTCATTGCGAGGTTCGAGATTGACCTCAAGACAGAACGGCAGGCCCGGCGCGGTCGCGGCCGATCCGAGTCGATCGGTTTCGGCATACAACGCACGCCCAACGCCGACAGTCCGCATGCCAGCGTCCACCGCGACCCGATCGAGGTAGATGAACTCGGCGTGGCGATCACAGAACCATCGATAGTTCACGCTGGCGTAGTCAGCCCCTGTGGTCATCGAGATCGAGAACCCAGCGCGAACACCATCGACCGTCGCCACCAGCGCAAACGCTGACACGTCGAGGAGATGTGCAAATGATGCCTCCGTCTCATCACCGAGGGCGGGCAGGTTCGCCTGGTTCAACCCAAGCGCCCATTTGAGATCATCGTGAGCCATGCTTCGCACGTGGAGCGCCATGCGCCCATGATGCCTGACCTGCACAGATGGCCGTGACACACCGTGCGCCATAACCTGACCACATGTTGTTTTCTCGAAAGACCGACATGGTGACCCGCGATGAGGCGTTGCCGGGGCGCACGACGCCAATGCCGGTTGACGGCACCCATGTGGTGCTCGGTACGTCGACCGTTGGGCCGTGGCCCGACAACATGTCGGTGATCTACGTGGCAATGGGTTGTTTCTGGGGCGCCGAGCGCATCATGTGGCAACTCCCCGGCGTGCATGCGACCGCGGTGGGTTACATGGGCGGGTGGACGCCGAACCCCACATATGAAGAGACCTGCACCGCACGGACCGGTCACACCGAGTCGGTGCTCGTCGTGTTCGACCCCGAACAGATCAGTCTCGACGCGATCATGCAGGCGTTCTGGGAGAACCACGACCCGACGACACCCAACCGTCAAGGCAACGACATCGGCACCCAATATCGCTCAGCGGTGTTCACGACCACGCCCGAGCAACTCGCTGCAGTTGAAGCCTCGGCTGAGCGCTATCAACGGGCGTTGACCGCTGGTGGGTTCGGCACGATCACCACCCAGATCGGTCATGCTGCCGACGCAGGTGACGGCGTCTTCTATTACGCCGAGGATTATCACCAGGGGTATCTGCACAAGAACCCTCGCGGCTACTGCAACCACGGTTTCTGTCAGGTCGGTTACTCGCCCGTCAGCTGATCAGAGATCCAACAGCGCTACTGGGTGTCGACGTCGAGCAACTCGCCGGCGCGTAACTGCGAAGCGTAGAGGCCGTCAGCTGCGACCAATTCGTCATGGGTGCCGACCTCGGCGATACGGCCGCCGTGCAACACGATGATGCGGTCTGCGCTACGAACCGTTGACAGTCGGTGAGCGATCACGATGGCCGTGCGCCCGGCAAGGGCCTCTTCGAGAGCGTCTTGCACGAGCGCTTCGTTCTCCATGTCGAGGTGGCTGGTTGCCTCGTCGAGAATCATGATCGCCGGATCTTTGAGCAAGAGCCGGGCGATGGCCAGACGCTGCTTCTCACCGCCGCTCAATCGATAACCACGCTCGCCGACGACCGTGTCGTAGCCGTCGGGAAGGGCCGCGATCGTGTCGTGAATCCGTGCAGCCGTGCATGCTCGCTCCAACTCGGCCGGCGTGGCGTCTGGTCGAGCAAACCGAAGGTTCTCTGCGATCGAGACATGGAAGAGATGTGGATCTTGCGCGACCACACCAATCGCGGAGCGCAGTGAGGTGAGCGTGAGGTCGCGCACGTCGTGTCCGTCGACTCGCACCGCACCCGAGGTCACGTCATACAGACGAGGAATCAGCGACACGAGCGTCGACTTGCCCGCACCCGACGCCCCAACCACCGCAACGGTTTCGCCGGGGGTGATCGCAAGCGACACACCGTTGAGCACATCGCGATCTGGATCGGCACCAGGAACGGTGCGTTGCTCCATCGACGCCACCGATGTCGCATCTGCCGGCGGATATCGGAACACGACGCTGTCGAGTTCGATCGAGCCACGACAGTCGATGAGGTCGATCGCCCCTGGACGATCCGTGATGGGTTCGGGGGCGTCGAGCACTTCGAACACCCGCTCAAACGACACCATTGACGTCATGAGGTCGACCCGGGCGTTGGTCAGTCCGGTCAACGGTTGATACACACGGGTGACGAGCGCGGCGAGCGCGACCAACGTGCCTGCGGTGATGTCGCCATCGACAACGAGCCATGCGCCGATGCCGTAGATCGCTGCGGTGCCAACCGCGCCAACCAACCCGAGTGCCACAAAGAACACCCGGCCGAGCATCGCCGATGACACGCCAGCATCGCGAACGGCGTTCGCTTGCTCACTGAACGTGGCGAGTTCACGGCGTTCATCACCGAACAACTTCACCAGCATTGCGCCGGCCACGTTGAAGCGTTCGGTCATCTGGGTGTTCATCGTTGCGTTGTGTTGCATCTGACGACGCGAGATGTCTTGGAGGCGACGACCAACACGCCGTGCCGGCACGATGAACATCGGGAGCACGACGAGTGACAGCGCAGTGAGTCGCCATTCGAGCGCCACCATCGTGACGAGCGTGGTCGCGAGGACGACCACGTTGCTGACGACGGATCCGAGTGTGCTGGTCAACGCGCTTTGGGCGCCAACGACATCGTTGTTGAGTCGAGCCGTGATCGAACCGGTTGGCGTGCGGGTGAAGAACGCGATCGGTAAGCGCTGCACCTTCGCGTAGAGCGCAATGCGCAGATCGGCAATCAACCCTTCGCCGATGGTGGCCGAACACCAACGCTGGAGGATCTGCAACACCGCGTCGATCAGTGCTGACGCCACGGCCACCGAGGCGAGGATGACGATCAGGCGTCGATCGCCATCAGGAATCGCCGTATCGAGAATCGAGCGAACCACCAGAGGTGGCACGAGGGCGAGGAGTGCCGCGATGAGAATCGCCGAGAGGAACACGACGATGGTCGTGCGATACGGCCGAGCGAAGCCCCACACCCGACGTGACGTTCCCTCGGCGAGATGCACGTCGCGCACTGCCTCGGTGTCCCTCGGCATCATGTGATGGGGGCCCATACGCATCTCGTCAGGTTAGGGATGGCCGATGCCAACCGACACCGCTCTAACCTTCGACTATGCGGAGCAACGTGGTGATGTCGAGATCAACCTGGTTGACCGCACTGCTTGTTCTGGTGGCTACAGGATGCTCGTCATCGGCTGAACCGACGATTGTCACCTCAGAACCGTATGAGGTCACCGCCACTGCCCCAACGACCTCATCGACGGTGGTGACCACGGCCGAGACCGAACCGTCGACGACGGTGGCCCCCATCGATACCTCGGGGATTGAGGTGCCGCCGATCGAGTGGCAATCAGCGGGCGGGGGCGTTGAGGACGGCTATCTGCCGGTGCCACTCGACTACAACGACCCAACCGGTCCGACGGTTGAGATCTATGTCGCTCGTTTTCCAGCTCGTGATGCGAGCCGTCGGATTGGCTCGTTGCTCGTCAACCCGGGCGGACCGGGATTCGGTGGCAGCGATTTCGCGTTCTACGCCGATCAGATCTACGACGCGGCATTGCTCGACGTCTTCGACATCGTCGGATGGGATCCGCGCGGCACCGGATGGAGCGAGCCGGCTATCGATTGTGTTGATGACTACGACCCCTACTTCGCGGAGATCGACATCACCCCCGACGACGACGCGGAGCGCAATGAACTCATTGCCCGGGCTCAAGAGTTCGCTGATTTATGCGTGAGTGAGAACCCTGAACTGTGGTCGAAGGCAGGCACGAACAACTCGGCTCGCGACATGGATTGGCTGCGGCGGGCGCTCGGCGAAGACACCATCACCTATTTCGGGTTCTCGTATGGGTCTGAACTCGGTGCCACGTGGGCCACGCTGTTCCCCGACACGGTGCGGGCTGCGGTGCTCGATGGGGCAGCGGATCCCAACGCCGATGCACTCGAATCGTCATTGCAGCAACTCGAGGGTTT
>JAPOJQ010000089.1 GCA_029978335.1 Actinomycetota bacterium | reverse complement strand
GTGTCGTCGGGCTCTGGCAATCGTTGCGATGCGTGGGTCACGAGATGTCGAATTCGATTCGATGCTCGCGCCAACGGTGAACCTGCGATACGATCGCCGAGCCATTCCGCTTCAAACACGCCAACGACGTGCTGCCATGCCACGCGATCGCGTCGCGTGGGGGACAGAACCCCCCGTTCACCGCTCGCATACACCTGATTGCCTGCATCCCACTCACCCACACGCCGGCGCGCACCACGGCCCCGCGCCCACATCTCGTAACGATCTCCCTCAATGTCGAGTAGTACCCGCGTCGCCGCGCCGCTCGGTTGCGGGTCGTCCACCACTGTCACCCATCCGACGTAGCTGCCAACCGTTGGTTCGCCGCCTGAGCGTTGCAGCGCGGTGTGCACGCCAACGGCCGACGACACCGTGGTCACCGCCAGCATCCATGCGGCGATCGAGGCTCCACTTCTCCGACATAGGCCCATGACCACCACCAACATTGCGCCCACCACGAGGGGTAGCAGCCTGGTTGAGACGACTGCCGCCAACCATCCGCTGGCAGCAACGCACACCACGACAGGATCAGTTGGATCAGTGCCGGCACCATGCCGATTGATGCCCAGCGCTGCGCCATAGTCTTGGGCGATGCGATCAGAAGCGCCGTCCATCGATGCGGAACCGTCAACGACGACCGCGGTAGTCGGTGGACCGCGCTGGTACCGCACCCGCATACTCCTCGGCGGCCCATTGGTTGGATTGAGCGCGCCACTCGCCTTGGGACTCGTGGCGCTGATGACCTTGCGACTCGGTTCGGGGCGCATGAGTGCCGTGCTCGGACTCCTCGCCGGTGTGATCGCTGCGCCCGGACTGCTCGTTGTCGGTGCACCCATTGCTGACGAGAGTTCGTACCCCGTAGCGATCGCGCTGAGCGTGGCATTTTGGGTCGTGATCGGCGTGATCGCCGCCCGACGCGCCATTCGTCGCCCGATTGCATCGTGGCGCGACTTCTGGCTGCAGTTCACCTTCCTCGGTCTCGCGACGGCGATCGGCGCCATCGTCGGGATGGCCATTGCCGCAGCCCGCATCGGCGAGACACTGCTCTAGAGCGCAGTTCATCGAGCCACGACCTCGTTGCGCAGACGTTCAATGGTCGCCGGACCGATGCCACTCACACGGTCAAGGTCGTCAACCGTGCTGAATCGACCGTTTTTCGCGCGGTCATCCACAATCGCTGCAGCTGTCGCCGGCCCAATCCCTGGCAACGATTCAAGGAGCGATGCATCAGCGCTATTGAGATCGATCGGTCCCGTCACGGCACCTGCGCCATCCCCCACTGATAGAACCATCTCGCCAACGAGCGGCACGTAGATCCGCTGCCCATCGCCCACGACGGCGGCGAGATTGAGCGCATCGGGATCAGAACCTTCGATCGAACCTCCAGCAGCTGCAATCGCGTCCCCAACTCGGGTGCCTGCTCCCACGGCGATCACCCCCGGTCGTCGAACTGCGCCAGCAACATGGACGAGGATCTCAGACGGTGGTGAGGTCACCGATGCTGGCAACGTGACATCGACTGCGACCGGCACCGTTTCGAGCGTGGCCTCCACCGGCGCTGGCTCCGAGCGAAGCAGCCATGAACCAGCGATGACAACGCCCAGCGCTGCAATCCCCACGGCGATGAATCGACCTGATTCGATGCCCGCGAAGCGGTCAACGAACTCATCGACATACGACCGTGCGGGCGCAGGCCGCGGAACGCCAACATCGATCTCTTGATGACGCATCGTTGCCTCCCAGCACTCGGAGGCTCGGCGGTGACGAGCGTAGGCCCGCCGGAGTTCAGAAGAGACGTGCGGTCAACTGTCTGCGATACGCCGATGTGCGTGGGTCGTTGGGACCCATCAGTTCAAGGATGTCAACAAAGCGTTGACGAGCGTCATCATCACCCTTCACACGTTCGAGCAGCTCAGTGAGTTCGGCGTCGTAATCGTCGGCCGGGGCCACGGTGCCGAGCCGAGCCTCCGCCTTCACACGGCGAACGTCATCGGACTCGGGAACTCGTTCGAGCAACGCCAGCGCCTCATCGGTCTCGCCACGTTCAACGAGCAGTTCAGCAAGGGTCACGATGACGCGTTCGTTACCCGGATCGGTTTCCAGCACTGCCCGAAGGCCGAGTTCATCACGTGCCTCGATCAGTCCGGAGATCAGTTCGCTTTCCGCATTCGGACCAAGGCGATCGACGAATGCCTGAACCTCAGCGCGCCCTTGAGCGCCGAGAAAGCCATCCACAACCTGGCCGTCACGAACGGCGTAGACCGCGGGAATCGACTGCACCTGGAACGCCCGGGCAACGGCCGGGTTCTCATCGACATTCACCTTCGCGAGCACGACTGCACCACCGGTTGCTGCGATGACCTCCTCCAGCAACGGTCCGAGTGTGCGACACGGACCACACCACGGTGCCCACAGGTCAACAACCACAGCTTGGTGCTGGGAACGAGTAAGGACCTCAGTCTCAAAGTCGGCGTCGGTGACGTCAAACACCGCGGGCGAAGGAACACCGGATTCACTCATGGCCCCACCCTACCGACGACCTCCACCCCCGAAATCAAGGGACCGATGGCCCTGTTGCGTCGCGAGTCGTCGCCGTACCGTCGTCCCAGGAGGTGCCATGACCAACCATCTCATCGCCCTGAGCGATGGTTCCGACTTCTCGTGGAGAGCGGTTCACCTCGCAGCCGCGATCGCCGAACACATCGAACTACCGCTCGAAGTGATTGAAGTCGCGCTGCTACCAGCGGACCTTCCCCTCACTCGTCGCTCCATCGAGGAACGTCTCGTCAACGAGTTGGGGCAAGAACGAGCCGACAACGCCACCATCACGGTGCTGATCCAAGGCGATCGGATCGCCACCACGATCGCCGATCACATCGATCGACTCGGCGATGGTTCGATCGTGGTGATGAGTTCGGCAGGTCGCGGTCGATCTGCGGCAATTCTCGGATCGGTAGCCGAAGACCTCCTGGTGCACATCCACGGCCCAGTGCTCGTCATCGGACCCGAGGTCGATGTCGAGGCGTTTCACCTCGATGGCCGCATCCTCGTCCCCGTTGATGGTTCAGCAACATCTGAATACGCGCTCGGGCTCGCTGCGGCCTGGGGCATTGAACATGGCACCGTGCCCTGGATCATCAACGTCGTCGACCCCGAAGAACTCGCCAAGATGGGCAACGGCATGGGTGGCGGCGACGTTGCCGAATCGTCGTATGCGGCTCGCACGGCTCAGCGACTTCGTGAGCAGTCCCACCGCGAGGTCAATTACGACGTGCTGCACGATCGCCACCCCGACAAAGCACTCGCCCGGTACGCGTCATCGGGTGATGTGTCACTCATCGTGGCCTCCACGCACGGACGAACCGGACTCGCTCGAGTTGCCGCAGGTTCCCAAGCAATGGGCATGGTCCATCGCTCACCGGTGCCGGTGTTGCTTGTTCGTCCCCCATCGGTTGGGACCTAAGGGCACCGCTACCATCGCCACGGTGAGCGAATACGAAGCGGCGATCAACGAACCGGCAGTAGCCGCATGGATCTCGAACACTGTCGCCGATGTACGTGGCCCATTCCGTTACGACTTCATTGCCGGCGGCCACTCGAATCTGACGTTCGCCGTCACCGATAGCAACGGTCGCCGGATGGTGCTGCGTCGACCACCGACGAGCCACGGACTCGCCAGCGCTCACGACATGGCGCGCGAGCACCGGATCATCAGCGCGCTCGCACCGACCGAAGTGCCCGTGCCGCCCGTGCTCGGACTCTGTGACGACGTCACCGTGAACGGCGCCCCGTTTTATCTCATGGACTTCGTCGAGGGGCACGTCATCCGAACGCCTGACGACGCCGAGCACACCTTGACCGGCACCGCACGTGGGCACGCCTCCCAGTCACTCGTCGACACGCTTGCGGCGCTGCATCGCGTCGACCTCGTCGAGGTCGGTTTAGACGACCTCGCTCGTCACGAGGACTATCTTTCGCGCCAACTTCGGCGCTGGAAAGGCCAATGGGACCAACAACGAACCCGCGACCTTGCGCTCATCGAAGAGGTACATACCGCCCTTGCTGGTGACCTTCCGGCTCAAGGCCCAGCAACTGTCGTGCATGGCGACTACCGACTCGACAACACCATGGTGAACGACGACGGGACGGTGTGCTCCGTACTCGACTGGGAGATTTGCACACTCGGCGACCCACTGGCCGATCTCGCCATGCTCTGCGTCTATTGGACTGGACCCGACGATGAACCAAGCGCATGGGAAGCAACGGCCACCACCGCGCATGGCTTTTGGAACCGGTCACAACTCATCGAGCACTACGCCGAGTCGAGTGGTCGCGACCTCAGTCGATTCGACACCTATCTGGCCTTCGCGAACTGGAAGTTGGCGTGCATTCTCGAAGGGGTCTATGCCCGCTATTTGGGTGGAGCTTTAGGCGACAAAGACCCCGCTGAACTCGAACCATTCCGACGACAAGTCGACACCGCCGCTCGGCACGCTGCGGAGTTGCTCTCGTGACCACGACGATTCAATGGGATGGCCCGATGCCATCGCTCAACCATCCGGTGATGATCATCCACTTTGATGGATGGATCGATGCGGGCGGGGCCGCCCACGCTGCCATGGGTGCCCTCATCGACGAATGTGAAGCCAGAACCGTTGCGGTGTTTGACGACGACACGTACCTCGACTTTCGAGCTCGGCGCCCAACGATGCAACTGGTTGAGGGACGCAACAACGTTCTCGAGTGGCAACGAATCGAGGTATCGATTGGCACCGACCGAACCGGACGCGACCTCGTGCTCGTCCACGGTCCTGAACCTGATCTGGCGTGGCATCGCTTCAGCGCTGACCTCCAATCGATGGCATGCGCGCTGGGCACGTCGGCCGCCATCCATCTCGGTGCGTATCCATTTGCGACACCGCATACCCGAGCGTCTCGGTTGTCGGTGACGACCGCGTCAGCCGAGGTGTTGGCCTCGGTGCCGTTCCTGCGCAGCACCCTCGATGTCCCTGCTGGTGTCGCTGGAGTCCTCGAACATCGTTTCCACGACGCCGGCATTGCGACCCTCGGCATTTGGGCACAAGTGCCGCACTACGCCGCAACGATGGAATATCCGGCCGCCGCCCTTGCGCTCATCGACGGCCTCCGCACTG
>JAPOJQ010000078.1 GCA_029978335.1 Actinomycetota bacterium | reverse complement strand
GGCCTAGCCTTGCGGGTCATGGCGAACGTCCCCGACAAACCGACCCTGGACGGCATCGAGGAGCGCTGGTCAGGCGTATGGGACGCCGAGGGCATTCATGCGTTCGATCGCACCGCCACCCGTGATGGCGTGTTCGCCATCGACACCCCACCGCCGACGGTGTCGGGCTCGTTGCACATGGGGCACGTGTTCTCCTACACGCACACCGATGCCATCGCCCGGTTCCAGCGCATGACCGGCAAATCGGTGTTCTATCCAATGGGTTGGGACGACAATGGTCTCCCTACCGAGCGTCGAGTCCAGAACTACTACGGCGTGCGCTGCGATCCGAGCCAGCCATACATCGAGAACTTCGAACCGCCATTCCGTGGCGAACCACCGAAGGACCACCGGGCCATACCGATTTCGCGTCCGAACTTCTTGGAGCTCTGCGACGAGCTCGTCGAACTCGACGAGAAGATCTTCGAAGATCTGTTCCGTCGACTCGGACTCTCCGTCGACTGGTCACTGCTCTACGCCACGATTGACGAACGATCACGGCGAGTCAGCCAGCGGGCATTCCTACGCAACCTCGCCCGCGGCGAGGCGTACAGCGCAGAGGCGCCAACGCTGTGGGACGTCGACTTCCAAACCGCCGTTGCCCAAGCCGAAATGGAAGACCGCGATCGGCCAGGCGCGTATCACAAGCTCGCGTTCCACCGCACCGATGGCTCGGGTGATATCGAGATCGACACCACACGTCCCGAGCTGCTCGCCGCCTGTGTCGCTCTCGTCGCCCATCCCGACGACGAGCGTTACCAGCCCATGTTCGGCACCACGGTGCGCACTCCCCTCTACGGCGTCGAGGTGCCCGTCGTCGCCCATCCACTCGCCCAGCCCGACAAGGGCACCGGTATCGCCATGATCTGCACCTTCGGTGATCTCACCGACGTGATCTGGTGGCGCGAACTGCAGTTGCCGACGCGCGCCATCATCGCCCGTAATGGACGCATCATCAGCGAGCCGCCCGCCGGTGTCGATCCGTCCAACTTTGCCGAGATCGCCGGGCTGACCGTCAAACAAGCCCAACAGCGCGTCGTCGCGATGCTCGCCGAATCCGGCGAGATGATCGGTGAGCCCCGACCCATCCAACATCCGGTCAAGTTCTACGAGCGTGGTGAACGCCCTCTTGAAATCGTCACCAGCCGCCAGTGGTACATCCGCAACGGCGGACGTGACGCCGACCTGCGCGCCGCCCTCGTCGCCCGCGGCAACGAACTCACCTGGCATCCAACGCACATGCGCCACCGGTATGAGAACTGGGTCGAGGGGCTCAACGGCGATTGGCTTGTCAGCCGTCAGCGCTTCTTCGGCGTGCCGTTCCCCATCTGGTATCCACTCGACGCCGACGGCGAACCCGACCACGATCATCCCATCGTGCCCGACGAATCCGACCTGCCGATCGACCCGTCAACCGACGTGCCCTCGGGCTACACCGCTGACCAACGCGACGTTCCCGGCGGGTTCACCGGTGACCCGGATGTGCTCGACACCTGGGCGACCAGTTCGCTCAGCCCGCACATCGCCGGACGCTGGGAAGACGATCCCGACCTCTTCGCGCGGGTCTTCCCGATGGACATGCGACCCCAAGGCCACGACATCATCCGCACGTGGCTGTTCTCGTCGATGGTCCGCTCACATCACGAACACGGCCAGGTCCCATGGACGAACGCTGCGCTGTCGGGCTGGATCCTCGATCCCGACCGCAAGAAGATGTCGAAGTCGAAGGGCAACGTCGTCACGCCAATGGCGCTGTTCGAGAGCTACGGCACCGACGCCGTGCGCTACTGGGCAGCATCAGCACGCCCCGGTGTCGATACGGCGTTCAGCGAAGACCAGATGAAGGTCGGTCGCAAACTCGCCAACAAGATCCTCAACATCACCCGCTTTGTGCACGGGCTCGGCACACCAGCCGACAACAGCACCGTCGACCATCCGGTCGACCAGTCGATGCTGGCGCGCCTCGATCACGTGATCGGCGAAGCAACCAACGCCTTCACCGATTTCGACTACGCGCGAGCCCTTGAACGAACCGAATCGTTCTTCTGGTGGTTCTGCGACGACTACGTCGAACTCGTCAAAGGCCGTGCCTACTCAGAGACCAGCTCCGGCCGCGACTCTGCCCGCACGGCGTTGGGGATCGCGGTCGATGTCATGCATCGCCTGTTCGCCCCGCTGTTGCCCTTCGCAACTGAAGAAGCATGGCGTTGGGATCACGATTCGAGCGTGCACATCGCGGCCTGGCCAACCACCATCGCTGCCGGCGGGAATGCCGAACTCATCGAACCGGTGCTAGACACGCTCGCTCAGGTGCGGCGAGCAAAAACCGAGGCCAAGGTCAGCCAGCGCGCCGAGGTCGCATCGCTCACTGTCGCCGTGCCGGCGAATGCGCTCGCCGCACTCGAGTCGGGGCTCGATGATCTGCGCGAGGCCGGCTCAATTCGCGAGGTGACACTCGTACCGGGTGATGCCGCCGCAGTTGCGTGTACGGTCGAACTCGCTCCGCCCGAAACTGACTGAACCACCACTGTGACTGCCTCTGATCCGACCCGCCGAACCTGGCCACAACGGATCACCATTGGTGCGGCCATCGTTGGTGCCGTTGCCTGTTTCACGTCAGCGGCTGCCCTCGCTACGGGTCGTTGGGTGCTCTCGCAACGCCAGCTCGTCGTCATCGACGATCCAGCAACGACCACCGTTCAAGCAGACGGTGCCGCACCACAACTCGTCATCGACGATCTCGGCGATCCGCTCGCTGACTCGCCCGAGATCGAGGTCACGAACGGCGATGTCGAACCCGGCGCATCGAACTTTCTGCTGGTCGGCACCGACAACAACGCATGTATCGACCCGAGTTCCCCCTACGCCCCATTCATCCTTGGCCGCGAAAATTTTGGTGAGCGGGCCGACGTCATCCAGATGTGGCGGGTCAACAGCGATACCGGCGCCGTTGCTGCGCTCTCGTTCCCCCGAGATCTCTACGTGCGGATCGACGGCGGTCGCCAAGGTCGGATCAACACCGCCTTCGATCCGGCTGATCCCAACCGACTGATCTCGACGATCCGCTCCAATTTCGGCATTGACACCGATCACTACGTGCAGGTCGACTTCTGCGCATTCAAAACGATGGTCGACTCAGTTGATGGCGTAGGTGTCCCACTCACGTATCCGCTTCGAGATCGCGGTACCGGACTCGAGATCCTCACCACCGGATGCGTCACCCTCGACGGCGATGATGCGCTCGCCTACGTACGCAGCCGCAAACTCGAATACGAACGGCCAGAGGGAAGCGGCACGTGGGTGCTCGACCCTTCGAGCGATTGGGGTCGCATCGCCCGCCAGCAAGATTTTCTCCGACGGACCATCGCCAAGGTGATTTCCGCCGGCCTGTACCAACCGTCGGTGGCACGGGCACTGATCGAAGCCAACGCCGATGACGTCGTCACCGATAGTGGCCTCTCGCTCAGCGCGATGCTCGGCTTTGCGAGCGTGCTGCGTTCGGTGAACACCGATGCCATCGGCTCGTATCAGATCGAAGCAACTGGCCGCACCGTGAGCGGCCAAGCGGTGTTGATCCCCACGCTCAGCAGCGATTCGATGCAAGCGATTCTCGACATCTTCCAAGGCGACTCGACGATTGAGGGGACGCCCGTTCGCCTCTCAGAGCTCGAAGCGACCACCACGGTGCCGGCGCCTGACACCACGGAAGCAACCGAGACGAGCGATGGAGCGACCACCGTGGACCAAGGTCCCGCTGGGGAGGTGGCCCCATCATTTGCACGCCTCCCCCGTCAAGAACCTCCCGACGACAACACCATCGGCTGGGTTCCTGACCCATCGATTACGTGCGGCTGAGCGCCTGATCAAGCGCCGTAACCACGTCAGACGGACCCGCCACCGTCACGCAGCGCGCGCCGACGGCATCGCAGAGCACCCTGGCATCGGCATCGTCGCCCGCTGGTGCAATCACCACCAGTTCATCAAGCGTGGCGGCCTCCGTCACCACATCGCCGGGCTCAGTCGACCGGCAGTCCGACAGCAACACCGTGAGCCGCCGACCTGCCGTCGACCGCTCGCATTCACGGCCCGCGGCGATCAACGCACCTGCGACGTCGGTCGTCCCGTGACCGGTGAGGCCCAACACCTGATCGATCAGCACCTCAGCCCCGTTCGGTCCACTCGATGGGGGATCCGACATCGCGCGCAACACCTCGACCTCCCCGGCAAAGGCCAACACCGCATGGTCGCGCGGGGCACGACACGCAACCGCTGCAGCGGCCAACGCTGCCGTCGCCAATGCATCGCCGCGCATCGATCCCGAACGGTCGATCACGAGGCATAGCGCCGTATCCGGACGTTCCCAGACGATCTGGCGGAGGTCATCGATATCAGGCAACCCACCTCCGGTCGCTGCGATGGCCTCGACCGCCGCGTCGATATCGAGATCGCCACCGCCGTCGGTCAAGGGTCGCGACCGAAGACGGCCCACACGATGACGAACCGCCGGGCCGCGACGAGCAATGTCAATGGCGATGCGACATGCGACAGCGCGGGCCTTCTCGCGCAGCGCTGCATCGACTGCGGCGGTGAGCGTGGCGAGCGTCGTCAGTGTCGCATCGGGATCCTCATCGAGCATCTGGTCGATCATCGCCTCATCGAGTTCGCCGACATCGGGTGAGATCTGTTCGAACACCTCATCACCAGCGAGTTCGCGTCGTGACACCTGGCGACGGGTCGGCGGTGGCGCACCAGATCCGTGCTGGGCGCTTGGCGGCGGATTCAGCCCGCCGGATGGGTCGCCGTCGGGCCGGTCACTTTTCCCGAGCCGTCACCCGACCCATCATCGGCCTCCGCGCCGAACCAGCGCATCCAGATCGAGGTCAAGATGTCCTCGACGCTCGCCGACACGCCTTCGCGCACTCGGACACGACCCGACAACGCCACGAGCAACGCATCGAGCGTCACTGAACGATCCGTCAATGGCAATGAACGCATCGTGGCGAGTTCAACGGCAACGGCACACAAGTCGATGGCACCACGAACCGACGATCCTGACCGCAGGTCAGCATGCTCACGGGTGTCACGCACGGCGCCCACGGCAGCGGCCAGAAGATCGGTGCTGACGCCCTCCACTCGTCGTTCGACGATCGCTGCCTCATCAGCGCCGTCCTGGTATCCCATTGCCACCCGACACACTCGGTCATAGACCGCACCAGAAATTCGCGCCGTGCCGATCGCGTCAAAGGGATTCATCGCTGCTACCAAACGGAATCCGTCTGCAGCCACCACCCGTCCAAGCCGGGGCACGGTGACCTCACGCTCGCTCATCACGGTGACGAGCACGTTGAGCGTCTCCTCGGGCACACGGTTGATCTCCTCGACATACAACAACGACCCATCGCGCACCGCGCGCAACAACGGTCCATCGACGAAGACCTCAGGGCGATATCCCTCACTCAGCACAAGCGCAGGATCGAAGTGGCCAACGAGGCGGGCGGGCGTGAGTTCGGCTGTGCCTTCCACGAACTCGAAACCGATGCCGAACGAGTCAGCAACTGCGCGCAACAGCGTCGACTTCCCCGTGCCAGGGGGCCCCTCGAGCAGCACGTGGCGACCCGCAGCAAGCGCCGCCACTACGAGTTCTGACTCGCGTCGACGTCCCACCACGGTGGCGCCAAGACTCGCCACGAGTCGTGTCGAATCGGTCACGTTGTCAACGGCTCAGTCGTAGACAATGACGCCGCGGATGTTCTCACCGTTACGCATCGCGTCGTAACCCTCGTTGATCTGGTCCAGCGAGTAGGTGCGGGTAACGAGGTCATCGAGGTTCAGTTGGCCCTGCGTGTACAACTCCATCAAGCGCGGGATGTCGGTACGGATGTTGCCCGAACCGAACAACGACCCAACGATCTGCTTCTCAAAGAGCGTCAGGAACGACGCGGGGATCGCAATCGACTGTTCCGATGTCGGGTGGATATTAGTAACGACCGTGCGTGAACGCTTGGCCCCGAGCCAGAAGGCTTGGCCGAGCGCATCACCGTCGCCAACACCCATCGTCATG